>JAPOUS010000328.1 GCA_026708525.1 Cellvibrionales bacterium | reverse complement strand
ATACCCTAACTGCGTTGTCATTCCTTGAAAGGGCGAGACTAACTGCGGAATTCCACCTTGTTAGGAATTAAGCTTGAAAGCCTGATGGCATCTTGACTTAATCAGAGATTCCCTAGAAAGGGCCTATCTCAACCGTAAAAACTATCTTCTTGAAAGTTCATGCACAGAGTCGACAAAGGTTTTAACTGCATCAGGAGAAACATTCGGGGTTATTCCATGACCAAGATTAAAAACATGACCTGGGTGATCGCCAAAGCTGCCAAGGATAGATTTCACTTCCGATTGAATTCTCTTTGCATTAGCAAATAACATCGCAGGATCCATATTACCTTGAAGGGCAACCTTGCCTCCAACACGCTCCCGAGCTATGCCAATATCAATCGTCCAGTCAAGCCCTAAGGCATCAGCGCCGCTATCTGCAATATTTTCAAGCCATAATCCACCATTTTTAGTAAATAAAATAACTGGGATTTTTTGACCATCTCGTTCTCTGGTTAAGCCTTGAACAATTTTTTTCATATAGTTAAGTGAAAATTCTTGATAAGCTGCTGTAGAGAGTACGCCACCCCATGTATCAAAAATTTGCACAACTTCAGCACCAGCAACAATTTGAGCATTTAAATACTCAGTAACAGCAGTTGCCAACTTATCTAATAAAGCATGCATAATCTCAGGTGTGTTATAGGCCATGGTTTTTACATGCCTAAAATCTTTGGTTGATTGCCCTTCCACCATATAAGTAGCCAGTGTCCAAGGGCTGCCTGAGAATCCAATCAAAGGCACGCTACCACCCAGCGCTGAATGAATGGATCTGACTGCATTAACGACATAATCTAAATCCGTTTCAGTTTTAATGGCGTGCAGATCAGCAACATCTTTTTCGCAACGAACAACCTTCTTGAATTTTGGGCCTTCACCTTCACTAAAATACAATCCAAGCCCCATGACATCAGGAATGGTTAAAATATCTGAAAATAAAATCGCTGCATCAAAGTCGTAGCGTCTTAAGGGCTGCAAGGTGACTTCCGTCGCAAGATCCGTATTTTTACACAGTGACAAAAAGTCACCCGCTTTAGCGCGCGTTTCACGGTATTCTGGCAAGTAGCGACCAGCTTGCCGCATCATCCATACAGGCGTGCAATCTACAGGCTGCTTGAGTAATGCTCTGATAAAGCGATCATTTTTTAATGCCATGCCTGAAAACCTTCAATTCTTTTTACTATTTGTTATTGCAATAAAACGGCCACAGTATGCAGACTTAACGGCTTTAATACAACCGAAGTAAGGAAGCTTACTGGTTAAATTTTTGATAAAAAAAAGGCTCATTCTCATAGAGAACAAGCCTTCTTTTTTCCACTATAAATTAGACATCAAGAAAATCTAAAATCCCTTCAGCTGCTTGACGCCCTTCCCAAATAGCGGTCACCACAAGATCAGAGCCTCTCACCATATCACCACCGGCAAATATTTTGCTATTGGTGGTTTGGAAAGCAAAATCTTGCTCTTCTGGAGCGACAACGCCTTTCCAGCTATTCACTTCAACACCATGATCTTTTAGCCATTCAGGTGGATTTGGCTGGAAACCAAAAGCAATAACCACAGCATCGGCTTCGATGATTTGCTCACTGCCTTCAATTGCCACTGGACGGCGACGGCCATTTTCATCCGGCTCACCCAGCTCAGTTTCAACGACTTTAATACCTGTCACGTTACCTTCGCTATCAGCAACGATACTAAGAGGCTGGCGATTAAAGAGGAAGTTAACGCCTTCTTCTTTTGCATTTTTAACTTCGCGCTTAGAACCTGGCATATTCTCTTCGTCACGACGATACACACAAGTCACTTTATCAGCGCCTTGTCGAATGGCCGTTCGGTTACAATCCATCGCGGTATCACCGCCACCTAAAACCACCACTTTTTTGCCTTTAAGATCAACAAAACTGGCGGGGGTTTGCTCAAAGCCTAAGTTATTTTTAATACTGCCTATCAAATAAGGCAGGGCTTCATAAACTTGAGGTAACGATTCACCCTCAAAGCCACCTTTCATGTAATTGTAGGTGCCCATACCTAAAAAGATGGCATCATATTTTTCATCAAGCGCTTTAAAGCTTATATCTTTACCCACCTCGGTATTGAGATGAAAGTTTATGCCCATGCCTTGAAAAATCTCACGGCGATTGGCCATGACGGATTTTTCCAGCTTAAATTCAGGAATACCGAAAGTTAACAAGCCACCAATTTCTGGATAACGATCGTAAACATCAACATCAACTCCGGCGCGAATCAAAATATCCGCACAACCAAGGCCAGCAGGACCTGCACCAACGATCGCAACTTTTTTACCGACCTTTTCAACATGCGAAAGGTCAGGCTTCCACCCCATTGCAAATGCGGTATCAGTAATATATTTCTCAACATTACCAATGGTCACCGCACCAAAACCGTCATTTAAGGTACAAGCCCCTTCACACAAACGGTCTTGTGGGCAAACACGACCGCATACTTCAGGCAAAGTATTGGTTTTATGACTTAATTCGACCGCTTCAAGGATATTGCCTTCGGATGCCAACTTTAACCAATCAGGGATAAAGTTATGGACTGGGCATTTCCATTCACAATAGGGGTTACCGCAGGCTAAACAGCGGTGCGACTGCTCTTTCACCTCTTTTGGCGTAAAGGGCTCGTAAATTTCAACATAATCCTGCTTTCTAACCTCAATGGTTTTCTTGTTTGGATCATGTCGCTCAACATCGATAAACTGAAATGGGTTATTTAATGGCTTAGTCATTATTATCTCTCTATCGATTAGGCGGCTTTACTTAGATTTGCGAGCAATTTTTCTAAATTTGCAGCCTTCGGCTTCACTAACCAGAATTTGTTAATAAAGTCATCGAAATTTTCTAAGATCTCTTGCCCCCAGACACTGCCTGTCGCCTTAACAAAATCACTAATCATTTGCTGTAGGTGATTACGGTAAGGCCCAAATGGCTCAGTGGTAATTCGGGTAATTTCAACTAACTCGCCGTTTAACTTGTCGGCAAACGTACGATCTTGATCCAGTACATACGCAAACCCACCTGTCATACCGGCACCAAAGTTCACGCCAGTATCACCAAGTACAGTGACAACACCGCCTGTCATGTATTCACAGCAATGGTCGCCTGCGCCTTCAATGACAGCGGTTGCACCAGAGTTACGTACAGCAAAACGCTCACCCGCTCGGCCTGATGCCATCAAACGCCCCCCGGTTGCACCATATAAACAGGTATTACCAATAATTGATGCCTCTTTCGATGCAAACGCACTGCCTTGTGGAGGGAAGATGGTCAGCTCGCCACCTGCCATACCTTTACCGACATAGTCATTAGCATCGCCCTCTAAGGTCATGTGAAGGCCTTGTGCATTCCACACACCGAAGCTTTGGCCTGCTGTACCTTTTAGGTTAAGGGTAATTGGGTTAGCCGCAAGACCATTCACGCCATGCTCACGGGCAATCTCACCAGATAACATGGCACCAATCGAACGATCACAGTTAGTCACGTCGAAACTGAACTCTCCACCTGACTTACTAACTATGGCTTTTTGAGTTTCAGCTAACATACGTTTAGCCAGCAAAGCTTGGTCGAATGGATCATTTGACTCCACCCCACAGAACAGTGGCGCATTATCATCAATCGCATCATTTTCAAAAATGGACGTTAGATCCAAGTTAGCCTGTTTATCTGTATCACCATTAACAACTTCTAATAAGTCTGTTCGACCAATTAAAGCTTCAAGCGATGGTACGCCTAATTTAGCTAACCACTCACGTACTTCAGTTGCCACAAAAGTGAAGTAATTCATCAGCATCTCAACATTGCCAATGAAGTGTTCATCACGCAATTTTTCATTCTGCGTAGCGACTCCGGTTGCACAGTTATTTAAGTGACAAATTCGGAGGTATTTGCACCCCATAGCCACCATAGGCGCTGTACCAAAACCGAAGCTTTCTGCACCCAAAATCGCAGCCTTAATCACATCAAGACCTGTTTTCATGCCACCATCAGCCTGAACACGGACTTTATCACGCAAACCGTTACCACGTAGGGCTTGTTGCGCTTCACTCAAGCCAAGCTCCCAAGGAGAACCTGCATGACGAATCGAGGTTAACGGGCTCGCTGCTGTACCGCCATCATAACCAGAAATAGTAATCAGATCGGCATAAGCTTTAGCAACACCAGCTGCAATCGTGCCCACACCGGGTTCTGCAACTAGTTTTACGGACACTTGTGCTTTAGGGTTAACCTGCTTAAGGTCAAAAATTAACTGCGCCAAATCTTCAATCGAATAAATATCGTGGTGCGGCGGCGGCGAAATTAAAGTAACTCCCGGTACTGAGTGTCTTAATCTAGCAATAAGCTTATTCACCTTACCACCCGGCAACTGACCGCCTTCACCCGGTTTTGCTCCTTGCGCCACTTTAATTTGTAAGACTTCAGCGTTCACCAAATAATGCGGGGTCACACCAAATCGGCCCGAAGCAATCTGCTTAATTTTAGAGACTTTATCCGTACCAAAACGCGCAGGGTCTTCACCGCCCTCACCCGAATTAGATCTTGCACCTAAGCGGTTCATGGCTTGCGCCAAGGCTTCATGCGCTTCGGGCGATAGAGCACCTAATGACATACCGGCTGAATCAAAGCGTTTCAGAATTTTCTCGAGCGGCTCCACGTCATCAAGCGCAATTCCTTCACCTGTTTTTAGGTGCATTAAGTCGCGTAATGAGGATACTGGACGGTTATTCACCAAATCCGAGTAGGCTTGGTAATCGCTATATTCACCCGTCTTCACAGCTTGTTGAAGTGTTTGCACAACATCCGGGTTAAAAGCATGATATTCACCACCATGCACATATTTTAATGCACCACCTTGCTCAATCGACTTACGCTTTTGCCATGCGCGTTTTGCAAGTGATAACTGATCTTTTTCAAGGTGTGAGAATTTAGTGCCTTCAATTCGGCTAGCACAGCCAATAAAACAGGTATCAATAATTTCTTTCGATAAACCCACAGCTTCAAACAACTGTGCACCACGGTAACTAGCAACCGTCGAGATACCCATTTTCGATAAGATTTTTAAGATACCTTTATTTAGTCCTTTGCGGTAATTTGAAAGAATATCTTTTGGTTCACCCAACAACTCACCCGTTGTGATTAAATCATTCAGCACCGCATAACCAAGGTATGGATAGACAGCGGTCGCGCCAAAGCCAAGTAACACAGAAATTTGGTGTGAATCTCTTGCAGAACCTGTAGCAACAATAATATTAGCATCACAACGTGTGCCTAATTTAATTAAGTGGTGATGGATAGCACCTGTTGCTAACAAGGCAGGTACTGGAATTTTACCTGGCTCAATGGATTGATCCGACAACACCAACAAGACATTGCCTTTATTGACCGCTTCTTCAGCCTCAGCACGTAAATCTAACACTGCTTGCTCAAGGGTCTTTTCTTCTGGTGAGTAATTTAGACCAATAACGACAGATTGAAAGGCGGTGTCATTTAATAACAACAAACGATCCAGCTTTGACTTGGATAAGACAGGCGAACTTAAAATCGCACGATGTGCATGCTCTTCGGTTTCGGTAAAGACATTCATCTCTTTACCAACACAAGTCTCAAGCGACATAACAATGGCTTCACGCAAAGGATCGATCGGCGGATTCGTGACCTGTGCAAACTGCTGTCTAAAATAGTCGTATAACGGACGCTCTTGTTTAGATAATACCGCCATCGGCGTATCATCACCCATCGAGCCAATCGCCTCTTGGCCAGACTCAGCTACAGGGCGCAATACTTGATCGCGCTCTTCAAAGGTGACTTGAAATTGCTTCATATAAGCATCAAGCTGCTCTGAATCAATGGACTCTAAAATGGCATCGCCTTCAAGGTCAGCTTCAATACGAATGGCATTTTCTTTTAACCATTTTTTATAAGGCTTGGCAGACTTAAGGCTATCATTGATATCATCATTTAATAGTACTTTACCTTGTTCGGTATCCACCGAGAGAATTTGCCCAGGGCCAACGCGCCCTTTAGAGACAATTTCATCATCCGAGTACGTGAAGGTGCCGACTTCAGAAGCACAAACTAAATAGTCAGAGGTTGTCACCACAAAGCGGGCTGGACGCAAACCATTTCGATCCAGCATACAAACGGCTTTAATACCATCGGTTAATACGATGCCAGCAGGCCCATCCCAAGGATCCATGTGCATAGAATTGTATTCATAAAAGGCTTTAAGATCCGAATCCATGGTATCAACATTTTGCCAAGCCGGCGGAACCAGCATGCGTGCTGCACGATACAGATCCATACCGCCAGCTAACAAGACTTCAAGCATATTATCGAGGCTTGATGAGTCAGAACCTGTTCGGTTAACCAGAGGCTTTAAATCTTGAATATTCGGCAAAAACTCGGTTTCGAATTTATTGGTTCTTGCATCAGCCCAATTACGGTTACCCATAATGGTGTTAATTTCACCGTTGTGCGCCAGCAAACGGAAAGGTTGGGCTAATGGCCACTTAGGCAAGGTATTAGTAGAAAAACGTTGGTGAAATACACAAATCGCCGTTTCGAGCGCAGGGTTTGATAAATCCTGATAAAAAACAGGTAAATCTTGAGGCATTAACAAGCCTTTATAGGACACTACCTCTGCCTGTAAGCTTGCTACATAAAAGCCATCATCTTCTGCTAAAGCATTTTCAGCATGTTTACGTGCAACAAATAAAGCACGCGAAAAATCAGCTGCATCGTCATTAGCTGCCAATACAAATACTTGCTCGATTTGGGGCAAGCTTTCAGCGGCAATAGCGCCACACACACTGCTATCGGTGGGGACTTTACGCCAACCTAAAACGGTTAGACCTTGCTTGGTAAGTTGAGCTTCCACTTCAGCTCGTGCAACTTTCGCTTTATCTTCAGACTGATTAAGGAAAATCTGGCCAACTGCATACTGCCCTGTAATCTCTTGGTTAAACTCGGTTTTTGCAATGGCTTTAAAAAAGGAATCCGGCTTCTTAATCAAGACACCACAGCCGTCGCCTGTCTTTCCATCAGAGGCAATACCCCCACGATGCGTCATACAAGAAAGTGACTCAATCGCTTTTTGTAATAGATCGTGGCTAGCCACACCATGAATTTGGGCAATTAAGCCAAATCCACAGTTATCTTTGAAATCCTCTGGGCGGTATAAGCCTTGTTGCATAGCATTTCTCATCGTGGTATTCATTCGTTATTATTTTCAAGTGTGCAAAAAACGCACAATTCTTCCTGAAAATGGCACGACATTTTACATAGAGTGAAGGGCAAGAACAAATATTTAGCGGAAAACTTTGAATTAATTTTCTTAATATTGCTGCTATTTACTTAAAAATGTCTCAATAATGCCGGCATCAGTCGACAAAATCAGCGATCACACTTTGCATTTTGTCGCCATCATAATCCTCTGTAAGCACCGCCTCTCCTAGTTTTGAGAGTAAAATAAGCCGTATTTTTGCATTGACATTCTTTTTATCCAAAAGCATCACATCAACAAACTCAGATACCGAACTTATCCCTTTTATCGTGTTAGGCAAACCTAACGTATGGAATAGCTTCGCTGTTCGCTCTCTAACAGACAGATCAATCAGAGACAATTCTTCTGATAACTTCAGCGCCATTAAGGTTCCTATTGCCACTGCCTCTCCGTGTAAAAATCGACCATAACCACTTAAGGTTTCAATGGCATGACCAAAAGTGTGGCCTAAATTCAACCAAGCTCGCTTACCCGTGGTTTCTTTCTCATCCTCTTTAACAATGGCAGCTTTTATTTCGCACGATCGATATATGGCTTTTTTTAATGCATCTTCATCACGAGCTTTCAGCTGTTCGATGTTCTCTTCCAGCCAACCAAAAAAATCGGCATCGTAAATCAAACCATACTTTATCACTTCAGCCATACCAGCAGCATATTCGCGCTCAGGCAAGGTGTTTAAGGTGTTGGTATCAATACATACCGCTTTTGGTTGGTGGAAGGCACCAATCATATTTTTACCCAAGGCATGATTGACACCGGTTTTCCCACCTACGGATGAGTCTACCTGCGATAAGAGTGTGGTTGGTACTTGAATAAAATCAATCCCCCGCTGATAGCAAGATGCTGCAAACCCTGTCATATCACCAACAACGCCACCACCAATCGCTACCATTAAACTTTTTCTATTAAGTTTCATGGATAGTGCTTTGGTCAAAATCTCATTCAGGCTATCCATCGTCTTGAACTGCTCACCATCAGGTAAAATGAGAGTATCAACAACCTGTGCAGAATCCAGCTGGCGGGTTAATTGATCCAAATACAATGGCGCAATGGTTTCGTTGGTTACAACAAGAATTTTCTTATTTTCAACAAGCGGTGAAAGGTTTTCTGATCGATACGCATCAGATTCAATAAAGATAGGGTAGCTTCGCTCGCCAAGATCGACCAGTAATTGCACGGCGCTGTTCCTTTACAAAAATCAACAAGCCGTGAATTTTATGCGTTTATGCCAGCCCTTGCCAGTGACTAGCTATCGTATTCACCACTTCTTTGACAGAAAAATCATCCGTCGACACCGATAAATCAGCAACCAGATCATATAACGGTGAGCGGTGTTTCATAAGCTCGGCAAGTTTTTGCCTAGGATCAGCCTCCTGCAATAATGGACGATTTTTATCCTTACCCGTCCGTTTAAACTGGGTTTCAACCTCTGCTTGCAAGTAAACCACAAACTTTGCTTGATTAAGCAATTTAACGTTTTCTTTACGAGTGATGATGCCACCACCTGTGGCAATCACGGTGTGATCATGGAGTAAGCTTTGTTGTAGAGAGAGAGTTTCGCGCTTGCGGAAGCCATCTTCACCCTCTTTATGAAAAATCCAAGGAATGTCTGCACCCGCTTGGTTTACAATATGTTGATCAACATCCACAAAGTTAAAATCTAAAGATGCAGCAAGTTGTTTGCCTATGGTCGATTTACCAGCCCCCATAGGCCCAACAAGTACAATATTTCTTATGGTCACTCCACAAGGCTCTCTGTTAATATTTTTGGCGTAACGAATACTAACAGCTCCGTCTTTTCATTGCTCACGGTATTTTTACGGAACAAGCGCCCAAGATAAGGAATATCACCCAAGAAAGGCGTTTTCGTGACCGTCTGCAATTCAGCAGAACTAAAGACGCCACCTAAAACAACGGTTTCGCCATTGTTCACCAAAACTTCCGTTTCTAACTGATTGGTATCAATGGTTGGAATACCGTTACTGGTCTCAGGGCCAATAGAATCTTGGTTGATTTTCAAGGTCATGATGATCTTATTATCAGGGGTAATATTTGGTGTAACATCCAATACCAAAGCCGCATCAACAAATGAGATCGTTGTACCGCCATTTGGCGCGGTGGTTTCATAACCAATTTGTTGTCCTGATTTGATCACGGCATTTTGCTTATCGCCTGTGATAATTTTAGGCTGAGAAAGTACCTCACCATTACCGCTACTTTCAATCGCAGAAAGCTCAAGATTTAGTAAACCATTATCGGAGATAATCCCCAGGTTCAGAGTAGTTGCCCCTAGATCAGCAACACCTAAATCCACGACATTACCAAATTCAACTTCATCTCCATTATTAACATCAATAATGCTTTGACTACTACCGGCTGCTAACAGTGTTCTGCCATCACTGTCTGTTCGACCATTAATACCACCCCATTTAATCCCCAATGATTCAGTGGCATCAGAGGTCGCAACCACAATACGCGCTTCGATCATGACCTGCTTAACAGGCACATCAACCAATTCGATTAATTTGCGGATAGCAATCAGCTTGTTTGCTGTTTCAGTGATCAATAATGAATTAGTTCGCTCATCAACCACCACAATCGCACGCTCTGTAAGCAATCGGCCTGAACTCTCAGCTTCAGCGCCATCACTTTCTGAATTACTTGAATCCTTATTTTTACCTGTTAACAAATCACTAATACTTTTTGCACTGGCATAACGAATACGGATAAATTCGGTCTGAAGGGGAGCAAGCTCTTCTAACTGTTTGGTCGTTTGAATCTCTTGCTGCTCACGCTGCGCAATCTCAACGGCAGGCGCTACCATCAACACATTACCTTCTTGACGTTTATCCAGGCCTTTGGTTTTTAGAATCAGATCTAAAGCCTGATCCCAAGGGACATTTTGCAAACGAAGGGTAATTTTGCCCGTAACGGTGTCACTTGCTACTAAGTTCAGATCTGTGAAATCTGCGATTAATTGAAGCACAGAGCGGACTTCGATGTCTTGAAAATTTAACGATAACTTATCACCAACAAAGGAGAATTCTTTTTCACGCGCCTCTATTTCTTCATTAGTCAAAGGCTTAACGGTTAATACATAGGTCGTACCCGATTGGTAAGCTAAGTAATCGTATTCACCTGATGGGCGAATAACTAACTGAGTCATATTATTGATTTGCTTGGCTTCAACCCATTTTATCGGGGTTGCAAAATCAGACACATCATATTTTAGCTGAAGCTCTTCTGGCAGTTGGGTTTTGCTAAAATTTAATTTAATGTCTTTGCCTTCAATGCGATTATCAACATCCACGTAAGGCGTTGACAAATCAATCACTAAACGACCCTCACCATTATCACCTCGACGAAAATCAATTGCTTTAATGCCTGCTTCATCGTAACGAAGTTTTGATTGCTGCGTTGCCTGACCTATCGCAGATTTTGCTTTAACGACCAACGACTGTTGACCATTACCAAGATTCACAATCAGTTTATTGCCTTGAATCTGGGTATCGTAAGTACCCAAAGATAACAAATTAATAACCACTCGCGTTCGATTGCCAGCAGTGACCACATTCGTACTTTGAACATTATTCATATCCAAAACAAACTTTTTCTTCTTCAGCTGGGATTGAGTATTGGTAAAATCCAAAGCAACCCTTGCTGGGTTTTCGATAGCATAAACCGCAGGCGTTGGCGCTTCACCATCAAAGGTAAAAACCATATTGACCTTGTTATCAGGCAATGCGTTAAATTCGGTGTCAATAAGATTCACCTCAGCCTGCACGGTCTGAACAAATGCGAGCAGACTGGAAATCATCAGCAACCATCCGGTTGCGATTCGTTTTTGCATGATTCGTAATTGCATGTAGGGTTCTCTTTTATTGTTATCTTTTCTTTGTTGCTTCAGTATCAATTAAGAGTTAACAAATTACTCTTCAATCAGCTCAAGGTTTCTTGGGCGTTCAACCCACCCATCGACACCATTTGTAATTATCTCCATAACCTGTACATGACTTTCTCCCACAATGCGGATTTTGCCATGATCCATACCAAGATAATTGCCTTCTTTGACATAATGAACATTACCATCATTATCATCAATTAACGCCCACAACACCCCCTTCTGAGAGATAGTGCCAACCATATTCAGTGACTCAATTGGAAATTGCTCCAAATACTCTTTCACACGGTTTTCATCAGGTTTAATAGATGAAGCTGGTAATAATTGAACAAGATTTTCGATGGTAACCGGACGCTGAAACGGGCTGCGCATTTGGGTTACGCTATAGTCAAACGGCTCATAGGGTGTAAATGTAGGAATCGGTTCAATCTGACCAGCTGGTTTGGCTTTAACATCGGCCATAAAGACAGTTAAATCGCTATGATCTTGACTCGAGCAACCCGCAAGCAAACCCAACATAACTATTAAGAAGGCAGTATTATTCTTCATGTTTAGCCTCTTCTATTTTTTCGCTGAGTGTTTGTCTTTTCAGTGATTTCTTTATAACGGTACGTAAACGATTTAATCTCCATCTCAAGCCCCGAACGAGATTTTTCAGGGCCATTCTTACCGCGCGGTTTTATCGTAAAATCCGTTAAGGTGACAATTCTAGGCAAACTTGCCACACCACTAACAAATGCCCCCATATCGTGATAAGAGCCTTGAACGACGATATCAATCGGCAGCTCTACATAGAACTCCTTGCTGACTTCATCATCCAAATCAATCGATTTAATTTCCAATCCACTGACTTCACCTTTTTTAGTGATGTCTTCGAGTAACCCCGGCACTTCTGTATCACTTGGCAGTTGGCTTACTAGCGCACCAAAGGATTCTTCCATTTCTTTCATCTGATCACGATAAGCTTGCAGGTTGGCGGCCAAAAAAGCTTTTTGTGTGAACGTTTGCTTTAGTTGTACCTCTTTACGCTCTTCTCGTTCTTTTTGCATAACAAGGTCACTGATTATGAGCTGGTGTCCGGCAACGATAACAACACCAAAGGTTAAGACGAAGAGCGCGATTTTTACAAAATCCGGCCAAGTGCCAATATTGTCAAACGAAAGCTCGTTAAAATCGAACTCTTGAACTTCCTCAAACAACTCGTTAAGGCGCGAGAATTTATCAGACAGTGCCATAAATTAACTCTTAATATTTTCGTTATTATCTTGAGAAGGCGATACGATATTCACAAGCAATGAAAAATCGTTAGCAGTACCGCCTGCGCTCTTGCTGGCTTTAACTTCTTGTAAATTGGGTTGATCAAACCAGTCAGATGAGTCTAATTGACGCATCAAACTTGAAACACGGTTATTCGACTCTGCCACGCCAACGATGGTGAGCTGATTACCTTTACGAGAAATAGATTTGAAATAAACGCCATCAGGAAGCGTTCTCACAATTTCATCGAAAATATGTACAATTACCGGGCGGTTACCTTGTAGCGACTGAATGACTGTCATTCGCTCAACCAATTCTTTTTTCTGCTTTTTTAGCGCATTAATTTCTCTGACTTGATCCTCTAGCTGATTGATATTTCGCTGAAGAATTTGATTTCGAGTGAGTTGCGATTCTATTTGACTGTTAAGCAAGCTTTGCCAAACAAAAATGACGGCACAGGCGGCAATCAATATGCCAGCAAGCATCACTAAAAATTGTTTCTTTAACTCTTCACGGCGTTCTTCACGCCAAGGCAATAAGTTAATGGTTGCCATTACTGAACACCTCTCATTGATAAGCCGCAAGCGATCATTAGTGCAGGTGCATCATTACTGAGAGCCATTGCATTCACTTTTGAAGATACCGACATATTTGAAAATGGATTTGCAACAATACAAGGCGTACCTAAGCGATCTTGAACAAGCTCGGCAAGGCCTTCCATAGAGGCAACACCACCCGCGAGAATGACATAATCGACCTCTTCATGCTCACTGGAAGAAAAATAAAACTGAAGCGAACGCGTAATTTGTTGAACAACCGCATCTAAAAATGGCGCAAGCACCTCCTGCTCATAATCATCAGGCAACCCCCCTTGTTTTTTGGCAATGCCCGCTTCTTCGTGGGATAAGCCATAACGGCGCTGAATTTCTTCAGTCAATTGTTGGCCACCAAAGATTTGCTCACGGCTATAAACAGTTTTGCCCTCATGAATAACATTCAATGAGGTCACTCGAGCACCGACATCAACAATAGCAGCCGTCATTGAATCGGCATCACCATCAAGTTGCGGCTTGATTAAGTCAAATGCTCGCTCCATTGCAAATGCTTGTATATCCACAATCTTTGTATTAATCCCAGCGCCACCCAAAGAAGCGACGCGTGTCTCGATATTTTCTCTCCGGCAGGCTGCAATCAGGACTTCGACTTTGCCGCCTTTATCCCCAGCAGGGCCTTGCACATCAAAGTCCAAAGCAACTTCCTCAATTGGGAAAGGAATATATTGTTCAGCATCGTTGCTCACCTGCAACTCTAATTGCTCTTCGGTTAAGCCTTCTTGCATTTCTACTAATTTTGTAATGACCGCTGAACCAGAGACAGCAACTGCCGCGTTTTTAGCCTTTGATTTCGACTTATCAACAACCTTAGAGACAGCCTCGGACACGCTGTTGATTTCATTAATATTATTTTCAGTTACCGCACTTGAAGGTAAAGGGACAACACCATAGCTTTCGACGCGATATTGTCCTGCATTCTCACTTAATTCAAGAAGTTTTACCGCGGTAGAGCTGATATCCAGCCCTAATATGGGTGCATGTTTCTTTTTAAGAAAGCCAATCACAAATTGCCCCCTAAATTGATAGCTTATTGATGGATTTTTTTTTAATCTATGAGCCAAATAGCTTATTCTGTAAACTTAAGACAAAATCTTGCTATTTATTTTCTGTTGTTCTAATTATTGTCGACCGGTTTTTATTATTGGCCTGCTTTTTATATTACCCTGAAAAGATAAGGAAAACCTTCAGTGGTGACTGCGAATATAAAACAAACGAATGTAAAATATGACTAAAACCCTCAAATATATAATCTACGTCACATTCGCTTTCCTATGCATGGGAATTATCGCTATAACTGGCACTATTTTGACCATTGCACCGCATTTGCCTGAAGTCGACTCACTCACAGAGATTAAACTACAGACTCCCCTTAGGATCTACACATCAAAAGGCCTACTGATTGGTGAATTCGGTGATAAAAAACGTACACCAATCAACATAGAAACTATCCCTCCCCATTTGAAAAATGCGTTTCTAGCGGCTGAGGATGCTAATTTTTATTCTCACAATGGTATCAGCTTCAGAGGGTTATCAAGGGCACTGTTTCAAGCTATTGCACAAACCGGTGTGCAAACAGGTGGTAGCACAATCACCCAGCAGGTAGCTAAAAACTACTTTTTGACACCTGACAGAACCATTATCCGAAAAATTCGCGAAATGCTTCTTGCTGTTGAAATGGAAAAAACGCTGAGTAAAGACAAGATTCTAGAGCTTTACCTTAATAAAATATTTCTGGGTAACAGAGCCTATGGGGTAGTTGCAGCTGCACAAGTCTACTACGGCAAATCCCTAGATGAACTCTCTCTCGCACAATCTGCCATGCTTGCAGGCTTACCTAAAGCACCTTCAAGTGCGAACCCCGTCCGCAACCCCGAGCGGGCACTGGAGCGAAGAGACTGGATACTATCCAGAATGTTAAGCCTTGGCCACATTACACAAGATGAGTTCGAACATGCGATTTCATCGCCACTAACAGCCAAAAAGCATGGCGTAGAAATTGAAAGTTATGCACCTTATATAGCCGAAATGGCCAGACAAAAAGTTGCCAACCTATTTGGTGACGATGCGGTTAACGATGGCTTAAATGTCTACACAACCATCGATGCAAGATTACAAGCAAAAGCCACTAGTGCCCTAAAGCAAGGAATTGAAAGTTATGACTTACGCCATGGCATGCGACCATTCGAAGCCCACCTTGAAGAAATCACGCCTGCATCTAAGCAAATGCTTTTTGACGCCACCCCCACTTATGGCAGCTTGATCCCTGCTCTTGTTACCAAGATTACTGAGAAATCGCTAACGGTTGAATTAAAAGATGGCGAAGAAGTTACACTCAACTGGGGTGATGGTTTATCTGACGCAAGACCTTATATTAACGAAAGCGCCAAAGGTTCTAGACCGAAAATAGCCAGTGACGTTGCTGTAGTAGGTGATTTAATCCGCATTCAACTAGTTAATGATACGTATCGACTCGCACAACTTCCGGAAGCCGAGGGTGCAATCGTTTCACTCAATCCTCTCAATGGTGCGATTCAAGCATTGGTTGGCGGATATGATTTTTATAAGAGCAAGTTTAATCGAGTAACCCAGGCCAAGCGACAAATGGGTTCCAATATGAAGCCTTTTATTTATGCTGCTGCGATAAGTAAAAATATGAACGCAGCCAGTATCATTAACGATGCACCTATTGTTTTTCATGATAACAAGCTCGAAAACGCTTGGCGTCCAACTAACGATGGAGGGCGTTTTCTAGGCCCCACCCGCTTGCGCGTCGCACTTTATCGAAGCAGAAACTTGGTATCTATACGCATTTTGAAACAAATCGGGATAAAATATGCGAGGTCTTTTGTCAGTCGCTTTGGGTTCAGCAAAGGAGACCTCCCTCACAATCTATCGTTGGCATTAGGCACAGCTTCTTTTTCACCACTTCAGGCTGCCCGAGCTTATTCAACATTTGCGAATCAAGGGTTTTTAATCGATCCATTTCTCATTGAAAAAATAACCGATACTGACGGCAACATTCTCTATGAAGCGTCACCGCTCGTCGCCTGTAATAACTGCTCGATAGGCAAGAGCGAGATTAATACAGAACCTTATAGTTCAATCGATACCCAACTAGCGTCATCGAGACCCGAGCAAGATATCAATGATAAATTGGCTGAACGTATCATGACACAAGAAGATGCCTTTATCATGGATAGCATGCTAAGAGATGTCACTAAAAAGGGAACAGGTTGGCGTGCTGGTAAGGCTACCGGTCGTTCAGACATTGGTGGAAAAACAGGAACAACTAATGGACCAACTGACACATGGTTTTCAGGCTATCATCCCGAGTTGGTTACCGTTGTATGGGTAGGTTTTGATGACAATAGAAATATGGGAAGTCGAGAATACGGCGGGACTGCAGCACTTCCCGTGTGGCTAGATTTTATGAATTTTGCTTTAAAAGAATTACCTGTTTCACCTTTAAAAGTGCCAGAAGGGATAACCAGCATATTAATTGATAAAGAAACCGGGCAACGTGCGCTTCCAGGGCAAAGTAATACTCTGTTTGAATATTTTAAGGAAGGCAATGCACCTAAAAGCCAGAAAAAGAAAGTTGTGGAAAGTCGTGTAAATATTCAGGACATTTTCTAGGCGAAAGCGACAGGCTGCTACAAATATTCATGCGCATTTAAGAAAGGTCTCAATGTCTTTGACAAATTGGCGCTACGCTGAAAAAAAGGGAGGTAATAAAATGAAGGACAAGGCTGACAACAAAGAATGTCAGCCTGGCGTATAAACGTTATAAGATAATTAAGCTTCTTCTGCCGTTTTTTCAAACAGTTCGATTAGCGATTCATCGATTTCTGGAATCATAGGCACATCGTCTTTATTTTCTGCCGACTCGGCTACTTTGGTATAAAGATCGTTAGCTACTTTGCGTAATTCTTTCACCGATTCAACTAAGTCACCGCCTTTCTCGATTGTCTCTTCAAGGTTGGACTTATCTTTTTCTAAGTCTTTGACTTGTTTTCTTAAACTACGAGACTCACCCTCCGCTGCTTTACGGAGAGTTGATTCGTCGTGCTTTTCTTTGTTCAAAGATTTAAGCTTTTTAACCACATTTTCTGGCGAGTCAGCTAATACCTTGTGAATCGATTTGATTTCTTTTTGCTTATCACGAAGCTGCTGATTAACCTTTTTAAGTTCTTCTGCATTCTCTTTCTTAGCTGCTTGAATCTTATCTTCAGCTTCTTTCTGTACAGTTTTAGCATCTTCTAATGCTTGAATACTCTGTTCTTGTGAAGCATCTGCTTGCTGCTTTAAACTGTTGACTTTATTAAGCTCTGCTTGCATTTCAGCAAGCTGTTGTTTAATTTTTTCAACATTATCTTGAGCTTCTTTAATTTTTACATCAGCATTATTTGCTTGGCTGATCATCCCTTTAAGGGTAGATTTTAGTTCTTCATTGCTGGTTTTATCATCTAAACCTAACGCGCTGTATACATCACTCAGAAGAACCTGCTTATCAATAGCAATGTTCTTCCACGCGCCAAGTTCAATTTCTAGTTGTGCCTGATCCACCAACATCTCCTGTATTAAGTTAGTTATGATTAAGAATAGTCCTCATCATAAAAAGTGAT
>JAPOUS010000041.1:17528-17766 GCA_026708525.1 Cellvibrionales bacterium | reverse complement strand
CCGGCCAAACCTTTTCTCTGAAGAACCCCATGCACTTTTAGAAATATTTTTACTGATTTGCCGCAACCGAAATATCAATGCTGTTAACGCTGCAACCATTCGAGAAATCCGAGAAAACCGCCACTTAATCGACGAAAAATTTCGGCAATCCGCCAAGGCCAATGCCCTGTTCTTAAAAATCTTACAATCTGAACATCGCGTTGCCAGCGTGATAGGGTTGATGCTTCGCTATGGCGTG
>JAPOUS010000041.1:0-17518 GCA_026708525.1 Cellvibrionales bacterium | reverse complement strand
TATGGCGTGTTGGGTAAATTTATCCCTGCTTTTGGTAAAATTATTGGTCAAACCCAATTGGATCTTTTTCATATTTATACCGTTGATGCGCACACTATGGCAGTGCTTAAAAACATGCGCCGTTTTACGTATCAAGATATTGACGACAATATCAATAAATTTCCCATTGCCGCTAACGTCATTAAGCCGATCAAAGATAAAGAGCTATTGTACTTAGCTTGCCTTTTCCATGATATTGCTAAAGGCCGAGGTGGCGACCACTCGGTATTAGGCAGCGAAGATGCCTATCAATTCTGCCGCCAATTGGGTTTAAGCAACCGCAACAGCAAGCTAGTTAGCTGGTTAGTTAAGTACCATTTGTATATGTCCCGCACGGCACAAAAACGCGACATATCCGACCCTGAAGTGATTCGGCAATTTGCCAAACGAGTCGGTGATAAAAAACACCTGGATTTTTTATTTTTGCTAACCGTCGCCGACATCAACGCGACTAACCCCGAACTTTGGACTAGCTGGCGCGCTCAACTGTTACGCCAGCTTTACCACGCTACCAACTATTTATTTAAGTTAGGGCTTGAAACCATTGTCGACAAGCAAGAAATCATTGCCGAAAAGCAACTGGAAGCTTTATCGACACTTACCGATATTGATCAATCAGCCATAGAAAAATTATGGGCAAACTTAGGCGACGATTATTTTCTGCGAGAAGATACACAAGATATGGTATGGCACGCCCGCGCCTTAATAGAAAACCCTGCAAGTGACGATACGCAAGTTTTTATTCGGAACCCAGAAACTGATGATGACTTAGGCGCAAGTCAATTATTTATTTATACCAAAGATATGCCACATACCTTTGCCAAAGTGACTGCTTTTTTAGAGCAACAGCTGCTCTCAGTCGTTGCAGCAAGAGTCTACTCATCTGCCCGAGGGTTTACACTGGATACCTTTTTCATCATAGATGAAGAAGGACAAAAAATTCAGCTGAATGATCAATTTGAGAAACAAATTATTGAAGGGTTGACACGAAAACTGACCCAAAGCGATGATATCCAGGTTGAGCGCCGCACACCAAGACAACTGAAATTTTTTAGCCTTCGCACCGATGTCCGCTGGATGGACGCACCAGAAAAAGACTTTACGATTCTTGAAGTCACCACCGCCGATAGGCCGGGCCTGCTCGCTATTATTGGGGAAATTTTCAAGCAATATGATATCGAACTAATTGATGCTAAAATTGCCACTTTAGGCGAGCGAGTTGAAGATATTTTTTACATCAAACACGCCAACGGTCTCCCTGTTCAAGATGCTGATAAACGGGCTGCAATTTCATCGTTACTTTGTGAAAAACTCGATCAGCAAGTTGAGAAAACCAGCCAGTAACATTTAAATAACTGGCAACGATTGTTAAGAGAACCCTGTGAATCCAGATTTACATTTGCTGCACCCTTACCCTTTCGAAAAATTAAAAAATCTCTTAGGGCAAGTGACACCACCCCCTGACAAAACACCGATTAATTTGTCCATTGGTGAACCCAAGCATGCCCCCCCTGCCTTTGTATTGGATGCTTTGAAAGAGAACATGCAGCAAATTTCGTTATACCCTAAAACCAAAGGCAGCGACGAATTACGGCAAGCCATTGCTGACTGGCTGGATCAACGCTTCGCCTTAAATGGCAAGATTGATAGCCAAACACAGATTCTTCCAATAAATGGGACACGCGAAGGCATCTTTTCATTTATTCAAGCGGTGGTTAATCGCCAGGCGCTTAACGCCAGTGTCATATTCCCTAACCCTTTCTATCAAATTTACGAAGGGGCAACGCTCTTAGCAGGAGCTACACCAATTTATGTAAACACAACCAAAGACAATCAGTTTTTGCCGGATCTAAACGCACTTGATGAAGACACCCTAAATGCTTGCCAACTAATGATGATCTGCTCACCTGGCAACCCAACCGGGGCCGTTATCGACGAAGCAGCCTTGATCGCGCTCATCGAGCTTGCCGATAAACACGATTTTATCTTGGCCTCCGATGAGTGCTATAGCGAAATTTATTTTGATGAAAAACCGCAAGGGTTGTTAGGTGCCTGCATAGCCATGGGACGTCATGACTTTAACCGCTGCGTGGTGTTTCATAGCTTATCGAAACGCTCAAACCTACCCGGCATGCGATCAGGCTTTATTGCGGGAGACAAATATATCCTCGCGCCATACCTCTTGTATCGTACCTATCATGGCTGTGCGATGTCAGAGATGGTACAAACCGCAAGCGTTGATGCCTGGCGAGACGAAACGCACGTAGCAGAAAACCGTCGATTGTATAAAGAAAAGTTTCACGCCGTATTGTCTATCCTTGAGGGTGTGCTTGATGTCGATCAGCCAGCGGCCAGCTTTTACCTTTGGCCAAGATTACCTGATGACGATACAATATTTTGTCAAAAACTCTTTGCAGAAGAACATATCACGCTAGTACCCGGTCAATATTTATCAAGGGAATCAGAAGAAGGAAACCCAGGCCAGTATCATGCTCGAATGGCATTGGTAGCGCCACTGGAAGAATGCATTGAGGCCGCAAATCGGTTAAAATCCTTCGTTTTACGACACTACCATCGCCCATAAAGCACTTGGGCCATTAACCAGCAACCGCCTACGATACCATGACAACATCCAAAATCACGCTCTACGGCATTAAAAATTGCGACACAGTAAAAAAAGCACAAAAGTGGCTTGATGCCGCAGGTATTGAATTCAATTTCCATGATTTTCGCAAAGACGGGCTTACCGAAACTCAAGTGAGCGAATGGCTAAAGACCATTCCACTTGAAAAACTCGTCAACAAACGCAGTACCACATGGAAACAATTACCAGACACTACAAAAGATAGCTTATCTATCCACTCCGCACCCGCTCTGTGCGCCAAGTTTGAAACCCTCATCAAGCGCCCTGTACTTGAATACGCTGACGGCGTAGATATTGGTTTTAGCGATAAGCAATATCAAGCAATCTTTCAAAAGTAGCCCCAATTTAACCCTAGACAAAACATAAACGCATAAGGAATCTTATGACCCATTTCAGCATTGGCCTTGGTACAGGCAAACAAAATAAAAAAGGCGAATGGTTAGAGGTTTTTTATCCAAAACCCTTAATGACCCCGTCAGATGCAGCTATCAAGGTATTAAAAGAAACCCTTTGGTACGGCGACAGCAATGAGGCCCTAGCAGCCACCAACGAACAAATGCGTGTTTTAGCTGAAAGCTTTACCAATGTAGGCGAAAACGAATTAGCCCGTATCGCGCAAAGCCTCAGCAATAGTAAACTGCCGTTAGTGGCTACCGTATTAGCAACGGATGATTCACCCACATCTACACCTGAAGCTTACCTCAAGCTGCACCTACTATCCCACCGTTTAGTGAAACCACACGGTGTTAACCTTTCCGGCATTTTTCCATTATTACCCAATGTTGCTTGGACAAATGAAGGGGCTATCGACCTTGAAGAATTACCCGAAGCCCAGCTTAAAGCGCGCACCGAAGGCCGTTTACTCGAGGTTGCTTCCATCGATAAATTCCCTAAAATGACCAATTACGTTGTACCAGCGGGTGTGCGTATTGCACATACTGCAAGAGTTCGCTTAGGTGCTTATATAGGCGAAGGGACAACTATCATGCACGAAGGTTTTGTTAATTTTAACGCAGGAACAGAAGGCACGGCGATGATCGAAGGCCGTATTTCAGCAGGCGTTATGATTGGTAAAGGCACTGACTTAGGCGGTGGTTGCTCCACCATGGGGACATTATCAGGCGGCAACGACATTATCATCGCCTTAGGTGATAAATGTTTAGTGGGTGCAAATGCAGGTGTCGGCATCCCACTGGGCGATCGCTGCACCGTTGAAGCTGGCCTATACATTACCGCAGGCTCTGTAGTTAATGTGTTAGATGATAAAGGTGAAGTTATTTCAAAAGCCAAAGCGCGTGACCTTGCAGGTAAATCAGATTTATTATTCCGACGTAACTCATTAAGCGGAAGCATCGAAGTCTTAACCAATAAATCCTCGATCCAACTTAACGAAGAGTTGCATTCACACAACTAAGCATGCACTTCCCGCCTCGGCGGGAATACCTTCATTTCCCATCAAACCCAACAGATTAGCAGCCAGCCATGTCCAATACCTTAGCATTGACCAAAGCATTAATTGAACGCGCCTCTGTTACACCTGAAGACGAAGGCTGTCAGGAGCTAATGATCGAACGCCTTGAAGCTATCGGCTTCACCTGCGAACGCTTACGTTTTGGCGAGGTGGATAATTTTTTCGCTACCTGGGGAGAATCTGGCCCACTTTTGTGCTTCGCAGGCCATACGGATGTAGTTCCTGTGGGTGATGAACGCCATTGGCAATTTCCTCCATTTGAGCCAACAGAGCATCAAGGCATGCTTTATGGCCGAGGTACCGCGGATATGAAAGCAAGCCTTGCAGCCATGGTCATAGCCTGCGAAGCTTTTGCAAAAGCTCATGGTACACCTACCCAAGGCCGCGTCGGTTTTTTAATCACCAGCGATGAAGAAGGCCCAGCCATTAACGGTACCGTTAAAGTGATGGAGCATCTACACAAGCAGGGCACACAGATTGATTACTGTTTAATCGGCGAGCCCTCAAGCACAAGTCGACTTGGGGATATTATCAAAAACGGCCGCAGAGGCAGCTTACACTGCCATTTAACGGTCAAAGGCGTACAAGGTCATGTTGCCTATCCACACCTTGCCAAAAACCCAATTTTTTTAGCTGCGCCATTTATTGCAGAACTCAGCGATATTGAATGGGATAAAGGCAATGCGTATTTTCCACCGACTACTTGCCAAATTTCAAACGTCCAAGCAGGTACAGGGGCAAGCAATGTGATTCCGGGTGAATGTCACTTCCAAATTAACTGGCGTTTTTCAACTGAAAACACCCAGGAAAGCTTGCAAGAGAAAATGAACGCCTTAATTGAAAAACACCAATTAGACGTTGAGGCTCAATGGTCATTAAGCGGCCTTCCTTTTTTGACTGAACCTGGCGCCCTAGTCAATGCCTGCCAATCTGCGATTAAAAACGTCACTGGCAGCGAAACCACCCTTTCTACTTCAGGTGGAACCTCAGACGGACGCTTTATCGCTCCCTATGGTGTGCAAGTGGTTGAACTTGGCCCTATCAATAAAACCATTCATCAAGTCAATGAATGTATTGCCATTGATGACCTTGATCCATTAAGTCACATTTATTTGAAAGTGATTGAAGCCTTATGCTGAAGGATTAACACATCAGCACTGCTGTGCTTGGCATGTTATCGCTATAATCGGCACTTTCATGGTACATGCTAATTTTTTCTAAAAAACTGCCTGTGAATATGAATTTATGAACTTTGTTTTTTAACAACAGTCGTATAATTAATTTATATTCATGGGAAGTTCTTGATGACATCAAAAGACCGAGATTTATCCCCCAATACATACTTCTTTCTTACTTGCCCTGTTGTGTTATTGATTGCCTTAATGGCCGTTTTATATCCCAACCACACGGCAAAAGCATTCACGACCGCTGCACACTACATCTACACGCTTTTTGATTGGATGGTACTTTGGCTACCCCTTGCCATTTTAGCCACCTGTCTATCCATTGCCTTTTCGAAAACAGGAAAAAAACGTTTGGGCGGGAATGAAGCCAAGCCTGAATACTCAACGTTTTCCTGGTTAAGCATGTTGTTTACGGCTGGCATCGGCGTTGGCATCATTTTTTATGGCCCATTAGAGGGGCTTTGGCATTTTCTCTATAGTAATTATTCTCAGCTACCGAATATCACCGCCAGCCAAAAGGCCAGCATGGCCATGTCGACGGCATTTTGGCTTTGGGGGGTTCCTGCCTGGTCTATTTACACCATTAGCGCGGTGATTATTGCCTACTTCTTTTATTTTAAAAACGGCAAGCTTAACACTGGCTCTCCTATTCGTATTGCCTTTAAAAAACATCGCTGGAGTGAAACCGTAGCCCGTTTAACCATGGCGTTAACGATTATTACCGTCAGTGTATCCCTAGCTGCATCCCTAGCTATGGCCGCAGGACAGATTAATGGCGGCATGCAAAGCCTATTATCGAACCCCTCAATAAATATCGCCCCTTGGGTATTGCTAGGTTTATTCGTCCTTTACTCCCTATGCTCATTAACCCCTATTAACCAGGGCATGAAAAAACTCAGCGACCTCACCATAATAACCTCTATTGCGTTATTACTTTTTATCTTTATCACAGGCCCAACGCGGTATTTTTTAATGACGTTGGTCGAATCTGTTGGGCATACGGTCAAAGGCACATTAGTGCAATCTTTTAACCTTTTTATCTTTGATGAAAGCCGTTATTGGATTAACTGGTTTGCGATGAGTTATTTTATCTGGTGGATTGGCTGGACACCTTTTATGGGCGTGTTCATTGCAAAAATCTCAAAAGGTCGCACCCTAAAAGAAATGATTCTTTCATCCATTTTTGTTCCAGCTGGGTTCATTTTTATTTGGTTTTCTGTGTTTTCAGGATTTGCGTTACTGGATACGGTAAAAGGGTCAGGTATCGTCGCTAAGGCTGCCGAAACCAACTACCAACAAACTATCTATACCTTATTGGATCTGTTCCCTTTCGCAAGCTTCACCAAAGTGCTGCTGGCTGTTTTATTTATCTCTTTTGTTGTTACGACAATTGTCAGTGGGTGCATTACCCTAGGCATATTGACCAGTAACGATGGCGTTAACCCAGCTAAACCTAAAATTTTTATTTGGGGGATATTCATGAGTGCCATCGCCCTTCCTTTTGTTCTCTCAGGTAAAATAGAAGGCATAAAAGCCGTGGGCTCCATTATTGGTTTCCCTTATATGTTTTGCTTTTTTATGACATTGGCTGCTTTATTTAAAGCCTTAAGACAAGATAAAAAACGCGAAGCCAATGATCAAACAACGACTCAACCATCATCACTTGAGGCATCACTATGACAGATATTGCGCCTTTTATTCAGCAAAGCCTTGCCTATAACATTTTCGAAACCAGCCTCTGTTTGCTCTCTGTAAGCTACCTTATCTATTTGGTAAAAATTGTATTAGACGATGATGAGACGCAAGCCCCCTAATGGAACTTAGCCATATTGACGATTTGCCACTCGGCTCATTAGAGTCGGCACTTGCTGACTTTACCACAGATGCGGTTCCTCTCTTATCACCAGAGGAAGCCATCGATCTACATAATGAACTCGACCACTTCATCGCCAACGAAGGGCCGCTACTTGAAGCAAAGCTTCACGCCATGCTAAATGCCCTTCAGGCTAAAAATAATCATAAAAACTGGCTGCATGAGTTTTGGATTAACAGCTACCTCTCTGAACGAGCCCCAATCCAAACGGCACTAAACTATTGTACACATATTGAAAATCCACTAATGCATCATGCCCAAGATCCGGCAGAAAATCTCGCCCAGTGGATGCTTAACGTTGCGTTAACCTACAGCCGCATCAGAAAAAAGAAACCCCGTTTTTTTAGGCGGGGCAATCGAAATTTTTGTATTGAACAAGCCTTGCCATTTTTTGAATGCATTCGCCAACCAAAAGCCGACATTGACGAATGCCAAATGGCTGAAGCTATGCTTGATCAAATTGCTCTTCATTATCATGGCAAAATTTACCTAGCCAAAGTGCTGGATAAAAAATGCCATCCAGTGGACTTAAGCTCATTAAAAGATTGTATCCAGCAAATTTTTTCGAATCAAACATCCAGTGGTACAGCGAACAATTTTTCCGTTATTGCTGATCTAGGTAGCGATGCTGCCAACCAATTTTTATCTGACTGGTTACCTGAAGGAGATAATAAAGAACAGTTCAATGAACTCACCCAATGCATCTGTCATATATACATCAGCGACTCGCCCTATAACGAAAGTATCGAGGCTGTGCAGGCGACATTGATGAATAGCCAGGGTCACCTTTGGCCCTATATACCCCTAAATTTTATTTTTTGGGTAAATAGTGAAATTTCATTACTGACAGAACATAGCTTAATTGATGCAACAACATTAGGGTTTTTAGTCAATGAAATGAAGCAGGCCAACAGCGAAAAAAAGCGCATAAAAAAACCCGCCGCTGAGATTAAACCCGTTGAATTTAGCTATTCTGAAAATAGTTTACAGCAGCTTGCAACTGCTAAAAACAACTCGATTATCAAACCCAATTATTATCAATCGGATAATTTGACCTTAAACTTTTCCCATGATCATTACTCGATCGATGCGCTCGCTCAACTTATGTTTCAGTTTGCACAGTATCAAATCGACGGCACCCTTCGATCGATCTACGCACCATGCGCAATGAATCACTTCCACTTAGGGCGAACAGAGACCATTCGCTCTATCAGTGGCGCCAGTAAGGCTTTTATTAAAGCCTTTACCGAAGGATTATTTGATAACGATCTATTTATCAAGAGTATTGACGAATACCGCCTACACATTAAACGGACTAAAATTGGTAAGGGCTATCAACGTCACTTAACACTGTTAAAGCATTTTGCCGAAGAAGACGCAGAAACTTGTGATTTCTTTCAATCGACAGCCTGGAGCAAACTGGCAGAAAACTTTTACTCAACCTCTAATGCTGGTGAGCTCGGCAACCCCTTTAATCAATTTTATTTTGTGCCGCCTGCCGGCGCTAAAATTGGCATAGGTTACTTAATAAAAGATACCACGCTTCGTATTTGTAGTATGACCTACCAAAAAGACAAAGATTACCTGCATGAAACCAGTCAACAATTCAACGAATTTGTAAAACGAATCAACCCCCATATTGACGCACTGTATCATTCAACGCATGCTTCTAACTAGTAGCTCATGTCAAACCGACTGTCTTGTTGTGCCCTGAGCGACTAGTGCCATTTGCTAGCAGTCTGTGGTACATTTTACCTTTTCATCAATACAATAATAAGCCTCTGAGTTTAACGCATTATGATGTACCCCATTGCAGCCATATTGTCACTTATTGCATCGGTTTTTAGTCTCACCTTATCCGGTAGACTACACCCCAGCAAAACAAAACAGGTAAACACCAACCTGTTCCGAACCTATCCCTATTAATACCTATTAGCAACGCGCCAGTGTATTTGGTTTTTCAATACGTCTCGTTGTGCTATGTAGCTCGACATCATTCTTCATTTATCATGATGACTTTCAAGGCTTAATGCATGAAGATAGAAACCCTCGCATCCAATCTAACCTTTACAGAATGCCCACGCTGGCATCAAAACAAACTCTGGTTCAGTGATTTTCACAGCCAACGCGTGTATAGCCTTGATAGCCAAGGCAATCTCAACGTGGAACTGACAATAAACGATCAGCCTGCTGGATTAGGTTTTACCCCAAATGGCGAATTGCGCATCGTTTCTCAAACCCAAAAGCGGCTGTTGGCCTTCGATGGCCAATCCATTACAACCATTGCTGACATGTCCTCTTTAGCAACGGGCAATTGTAATGATATGGTCATGACGCGCAAAGGCGGTGCTTATATCGGTAATTTTGGTTTTGATTTTCATGCCGATGACTTTAGACCGAAAGCCGCAAATTTAATTTTTGTTGCACCAGACGGCAAAGTGTCTAAAGCAGCCGAAAACCTTTTTTTTCCGAATGGCTCGGTTATTATCGATGATACCTTAATCGTTGCGGAATCCATGGGGTATTGTCTCACCGCTTTTACCATCAATGCTGATGGTTCATTATCCAACCGACGATGCTGGGCCGATCTTGGTCAGCCCAAAAACTTTACTATTGACCAATTTAGACTTGGCCAGAAGATACCTGGGGCAATAACGCCGGATGGCATCGCCTTAGCTAAAGATGGCGGCATCTGGGTTGCCCCCTTAAAAAAGGAATTAATCAAAGTCATTGAAGGTGGCGAAGTCGTTGAACGCATACCCTTCGATCAGTCAGTGATTGCCGTTGCCGTTAGTGACAAAAATGATTTATATGTATGCACTACAAACCACTTAACACCTAATGCGTGCCTAAAACATCGAAGTGCTCGTATTGAGCGGGTTGTCTTTGATTGATAGCGATCAGGGCTTCAGACAGGCCTGAATCAAATGATTCTTACTCATATCAAAGCCCGAAAACAAGGCTACTGTATCTTCACGGCCCAGCAGCTTGCGCCTAATCGCACTAACAGACCAGCCTTTAGCATAAAGATGCTGCACTTCTTGCTGAAGACTGACCAAAAAATCCAGTTTATTCTGCAATGCCTGCTTTCCATCGACCAAAAAACCTCGGTGTGCACAAAATAGCGATTCAAAATCCAATGCAACTGCTGCTTGTAGGCTTTGAATTTGTTCGGATACATTTTCTTCTCGGTGTGCATAACGCACCTGGCTTGAGACATAAAGATCGCCTGAGAATAACCAGCCTTCATTGGGCTCATAGAGCGTTGTCATATCAGAGGAATGCCCGGGCATATGCAGCGCCTTGAGCGATAAACCATTGTCTAAAGGAAGTTCATCGGGAAAAGATTGGGCATCTGCAAAAGAAATCTCTCCAAAAATGTGCTTACTTGAGAAATTTAGCCGAAATCCTGAGGCCAGTTTTTTATGGTTGTTTTTATGGCTATGAATGACCGAGTTAAAACACGCTTGAATATGCCCACAATTGCCGCTGTGGTCTTCATGGTAATGTGTCAACAGTGCTTGTCGTACCTTACGCGCTTCGAGAAACTGTTTGACCGTTTGCCACTCTTTTGTGGGCCCTGTATCAATGATGGTATCACCTAATCGATAAACAATGCAGGTGGTATTGATGCGATACTTCCCTTTTGGGCCGACACGACCAACACGGATACCCTCAACAACAGGGTGATCAATTGTATGTATCAGTGGCATACATGTGCATCTCAAAGTTTTGCATCATAACACGCCTTCATACTTTAGATGATGAGGGACTGCACAACTATTCTACACTAACCCAAAAATGAGGGGCTTACACCGTGAAGCTTGCTTAGGCGATCAGTACATTTATGGGCAACACCCAAGCGCACCCTCATCAGAAAACTGAACCATGGCTTTACCAAACAAGCAGATAAACTATGAAATCTTGTTAGAATCTTCGTCACAAATAGTCACGTCAAACATAATCACGTCGCCCATAATCACATAACAACATAGTCACATAAAAACACAGCGATAAGATTTATCTCCTCATCATCGCCTAAATGTCTAACGCTTCGTTAATTTTCATTAGACCAAAAAATAGACAGTAAGCCTCGGGAATAACCCTTGTTACTTCAATTTTACGATTTTCATATACATGGTAACTATTAATGAACTTAGGCGTCTAAACAATTCCATATCACAATCTCTGGAGATGTTAAATGAAACATAGATCTCACAAACTGATCAGCACTGTCATTACATGCCTGGCATCAGCAACACTATATTCAAGCCCATCTAATACACAAAATCAAAGCCACCAAGCAGTCAATAAACCCAACTCGCAAGCCCTTTCATACGCATTAACTCAAGTTTGCTTGCCACAAACAAAAGGGATGATAACCATTAAAAAAACAAAAATACACTTCGCCCTTCCTAAAGAAGAACGAAGTCTTGTGCATAAAAAAGGGGAAGGGAAAAATTGCGAAGTTACTGATAACAACCCAGATAATGGTAAACATGAAAATAAGAAAAGCACAGTCTATCCAGATACCCCATTAAATATTATATGTGCGTTTCCAGAGGGCGAATCAAAGCTGTATTTTTTTAGAAATGATGGCAAGTATGTCCGTTATGATCGAGATAACAATAAGGCAGATGAAGGATTTCCAGCTGACATATGTACCCATTGGCCAATGCTTACTATTGATCAATCCCACATCCAAGCCGCCTTTAGAGGGCCAAACAACAAACATTACTTTTTTATCAGCAATGGTTCTTACCTTTCATATGACCTAACAAGCGGTAAGCCTAATGAAAGCCACCCTCGAGCGATCGATGATGAAACCTGGCCAGGATTAGCTAACTATGCGAAAAAAATTAGCGCGGCATCCTCATGGAATGAAGAAAAGGTCTATTTTTTTCTAACTGATGGTCAGTACATTCTCTTTAATCTCAAAACACATCGTGTAGAAGATGGCTACCCAAAACTCATTGATAATAATACTTGGCCAGGGCTATCTGACTATGCTAATCAGATAACCTCAGCACTTAGCTGGGATAATAAAAAACTTTATTTCTTTTTATCTAACAAAACTTATATACGTTATAACTTAGTAACAAATAAAGTTGACGACTGTTACCCCTTACCAATCAATGAAGAAAAATGGCCGGGGTTAGGTTTTGATCAATAGTCACCCTCTCTAAAAATTCTTGAGTTACCGGCTTCACGCCCATACACCTGCGTGGGCGTGAAGCATCGCCAAACCCCCAATGACTTACCCAACCCCAAATATAACTATTCGAAATATAAAAACCCACCCATAAATAGCAGCATATAAAAATCACAAATAACATCAAAAAACTTATATATATGTATATAAAAACATACCGCTGATATTAATTGTTAGATTTAGAAGCCATATTCTAAATTTTTTATCTATTATAAATCGCAATAAGAAGTCACCCAACATAAGAAACCCACCTAACAGGAGATTTCATATGCACGCCCATTCACGCTTTCCTCTCACTCACAATCCTTCAGGCTGGTACTATGGATTTATCAGTACCGACCTAAAACCTAAAGAAATAAAAAACTTTACCCTTTGCGACAAAGAAGTTGTCGCTTATAAAACTGAACAAGGGACAATTAACGTGATTGATCCCTTTTGCCCACATTTAGGCGCACACCTAGGCCATGGAGGAAAAATTGTCGGAGAAAACATCGAATGCCCTTTTCATGCCTGGCAATTTGGCACTGATGGAAAGTGCGCAAACGTTCCCTACTCCGACGGATTGCCACCACAAAAAAATAACCGCGGCTGCATCAATCATTGGCCAATAAAAGAGGTACAAGACATTGTTTACATTTGGTATGACAACGAAGGTAATGAACCATGGTTTGACATCGATATTCCAGCTGAATTAAGTGATCGCAGCATATGGAGCAAACCCAAAATCTATAGCTGGACGCTTGATTCACACATACAAGAGTTAGTCGAAAACGCTGTTGATACCGCGCACTTTACCAAAGTTCATGAAAAAACCTACAAAAACATCTTACCCAAAGTCGATGAGAGTGACTTCTCAAGTACCAGCTTTTCAATCACCACAACCTCAGATTTTGATGTCCTCGGAAAAAAATACCCCACAACCGTCTTTGTACGCTGTGATGGCTTAGGTGTCATGCACGTTGAATCTCTTTTCACTGATAAAATGGGCTTACACTTAACCATGGCGATGCGCCCTGCCGCAGCAGGCAAAGTTGAACTTCGGGCCATTATCCAACACCGCATCAGTAAAAACCCATTGCTGAATGTTTTTCAACGGCTCTTTGCCATGGATTTCTTTCCCAACGAAGTCGAGCATGACATTAAAATATGGAAAAACAAACGCTATGTCCCTAAGCCTGTGTTATCCAAAGATGATGGGCCAATCATGCCATTCCGTAAATGGTGCGAGCAGTTTTATTCGTCTCCGGATAGCGTCCAACCCATGATCGCATCAGATACATTAAAAGGAGCGGCTTAATGAAACGCTCCGTCATTACTATTTCTGAAAAAATTACGCTTTTTTCCTATAATCACCCTTGGCAAGTGTTGTTATTAGCGCTCACCTTGACACTCCTAATGGCAGGGCAAATGCAGTACATTACCGTAGATGTGTCTAATGAAAGCTATCTTCCAACCGATGATCCAGTGAGGCTGGATTATCATCAAACCCAACAAATGTTTGGCAGTGATGCGATCGCTGTGATCGCTCTCCAAGCTAAACAGGGTGATATCTTTACCAAAGAAAAATTTGCTTATATAGAAACAATCCATAAAGCCATGGACGCTGTTATTCACGGTGAAAAAGTCGATAGTCTCTACAATGCACGTATCACCCACACCGATGGCGATGAAATACTCATTGAAGAATTGGCCGACGTCTTTGATGCTGCGATGGCTGAAGGAAATTATAAAAAAATAAAACCTTTTGTATTATCCAATCCAAGCTATATCGATAGCTTGGTTAATCGTGATGGCACAGCCGTCACTATCAACGTCAAACTCATTGCGTATGACCCCAGTGGCAAAGCATTAACGGATGTTGAATTTAGCGAATCAGCACAGGAAGTGCTTAACATTATCGAGCAACACCCTCAAGAGCTCTTTGATATTTATATATCAGGCCGCCCGGTGATGACATATAAAATATCGAAAAGTATCGAAGATCAAATCGGTTTATTTTCACTGCTTTCGTTTATTGCGATCACTTTATTGCTATTTATTGCCTTTCGACGCATCAGTGGCATGGTAATCCCTATAGTGATTATTGTGTTCGCCTTCATTCTAACGTTTTCACTTATTGGGCTATCTGGAAGACCCGCATCGGCAACCACCCAAATTTTACCTTCGTTAATTATAGCTTTTGGCGTATGTGATGCGATCCATTTACTCTCTATCTATTATAAAAACTTTGACAAAGTCCAAGATAAAAAACTCGCCTTAACTCACAGCATTCGACAATGTGCCTTTCCTCTCTTTATGACCACGCTCACTACATCAGGGGGGCTGTTATCCTTTGCCATTGCTGAAATGCCTCCTATCAAAAACTTAGGCATATTTGGTGCCATTGCTATTTTTTCAGCTTACCTCTACACCTTATTACTAGCACCTGCACTTATTCGTTTCTTTAAGATAAAACCCAGTGCCAATGCCTACAAAGTTAAGCCTCCCCTCGCATCAAAATTACCCAAAAAACTGGTCAATATCGGGTTAACTTACCCTAAAACCGTGGTGAGTTTTTCTATCATTTTATTAAGTATTGCTCTTTTTGGTGCAAGCTTCCTGACCTTTTCACATGACCCTATTAAATGGTACGCAAAAGAACACCCCATCCGAGCAGAAATTGAAAAAGTCGATGACATCATGAACGGCCACTTAGGTGTCAATATTATTTTCGATTCAGGTAAAAGTGAGGGGATTTACGCCCCCAAATTTTTGCAAAAAATCGCTTGGGTCGATAACGAACTGCAAAGTTTTGAATCTCAGGATATTTCCGCAGGTGCTACTCAGTCGCTTCTTGAACTATTGAGTGAAATGCATAGCGCACTAACCGGAAATAAAGACGAACGATTTCCTGATAATGCTGAATTAGTATCGCAAGAGATTTTGCTTATCGAAATGGGTAGCAGTGAAGATCTTGCACTCTTTACTGATACTGACAAACGTTACGTTCGATTGGTGTATAACTTACCCATGACGGATCTCATGAAAAGTTTTCTGTATCTAAAAGCTCTCGAAAAGCACATTAAAGCAAATTTCCGAGAGACTTACCCTATCAAGATTTCTGGCACGTCAGCGTTGATTGGCAAAGCCTTTAGTTCGTTACTGGTTGCCATGGCCAACTCGTATCTACTGGCGTTTGTTTTGGTCAGCCTTTTAATATTGATTAACTGCCGCAGCGTCAAACTGGGTATTTTTGCACTTTTTGTCAATATCTTACCGATTGCATTAGCCCTGAGTACCCTGGTTATTTTTAATATGCCTCTGAATATTTTCACCCTGTTGGTTGGCAGCATTATGCTAGGCGTTGTGGTCGACGATTCGATTCACTTCATTGAGCATTTTATGGCCACAAAAGGCCAAGATATAAAAGAGCGATTACGTCAAACGGCAGAATCTGTTGGGTCAAGCCTTGCGTTTACCACCTTAGTATTAGGCGCAGGCTTTTTAGTTTATGCCATCTCAGATATTAAAAATGTTTTTGTTTTTGGCATTCTCTGTTTTATCACCTGCCTATCAGCACTGATTGCTGACCTGGTTCTCTTCCCCGCCTTAATTTACCTCACCGCAAAAAAGGAGCGTTAATGATGATTCCACTCACCGATATCACAGATCAACCCCTACTACCGCCCATGCAATCTTGGTATCACGTGACCACCAGCCGACAGCTAAAAAAAGGGCAGATAACAACAGCAACGATTTGCAATAAAGAAGTCGTTGTTTATCGTACCGAATCAGGCAACGTCCGTGCCATTGATCCACACTGCCCTCACTTGGGGGCACATTTTGGTCACGGTGGAAAGATTAAAGGGGAAAATATCGAATGCCCATTTCATGCATGGACTTTTAATGACGAAGGCAAATTGATTGATGTACCTTATTCAGACACAACACCAACATCGACCAGAGCTTGTTTGACACAGTGGCATGTCAGAGAAAAACATGGGCTAATCCTCGTTTGGTTTCACCCTAAGGGGCTTGAACCAAGCTTTGAACCTGACTTACCGCAAGATTTAATTGAAGGAAACTGGTCAAAACACACAGAAAACACCTATCAAATTGAAGGCTATGTCCAAGAATTGGTAGAAAATCTCATTGATGTCGGCCACTTCCCTAAAATTCACCAATATGACAAATTGCCTGAGGTGAAAGAGGCCAGCGTTAAAGACCATATCTTTCGTGCCCACATTCATACGGTTGCGAATCGTCTACGCTTTTTTGAAATAGAAACCTCTTTTATTGCAGAGTTTGTTGGCTGTGGCTTTTCAGCAGCGCGTGTGCGCATCGGCAAACACTGGCAATTACTGGTGATTGCAGGTTCTACCCCTAAACGTACAGGTGAAGTCCATACCACCTTCACCATCCGTTATCTTAAAACCGGCAATTGGTTTCACGATATGATCAGTCGCTACCTCACCCGCTTTTTTGAAGACGATTTTCTTAATGATGTGAATATTTGGGCCAATAAAACCTATGTTGAGAACCCCTTACTCAGCAAAGATGATGGGCCAATCCACAAAGTAAGAAAATGGGCAAAAAATTTAGAGCAGTCTGATCGCCAACAAGCTGCTTAAATATTAAGCGGTAATAGCGCATAGATTAACAAATGGTGAGTATTCATCACTTAGGGTTTCTTATATAGTGCCGACACAATAACAATAAAATATTAGTAGAAACCCTATGTTTGATCACCTTCTCTCACCTGATACATTTCAGACGATTCTTACTGTTGCTTTCGGCTATTTGGCCATCATTGTGATTGGCGGATTGTTTGTCAAAGCCCCTTATGGCCGCTTTGCATCAGACAGCTACGGCTTTAATTTCTCGCCTCGGCTTGGCTGGTTTTTAATGGAGCTGCCTGCGACCTTAAGCTTTTTGTTCTTTTTCTTCCAAGGCCAAAATCGATTTGAAGCCGTACCTTTATTCTTCTTAGGTATTTGGTTGATTCATTACGGCAACCGAGGCTTTATCTTCCCGCTATTAATGCGTGTCGCTAAAGGCCAGAAAGGCTCTTTTAGTGTCATGATTGTCCTAGCAGGTTGGTTTGTCACGACGCTTC
>JAPOUS010000244.1 GCA_026708525.1 Cellvibrionales bacterium | reverse complement strand
CTTTGGCGCATCGAGCCTATGAAGATACCTCCTTACCCATAGGGCATCAGCAAACCATTTCCCAGCCTTATATTGTCGCTCGAATGACCGAGTTGTTATTAGAAGTCAATCCATACGTCGTATATGAAGTGGGTTCCGGCTCTGGATACCAATCCATGATTTTAGCGCAGCTCGTTGATCAGGTGGTGAGTGTTGAGCGTATTAAACCCCTTCTTGAAAAAGCGAAACAACGCAGTCGCCAGCTAAAAATTCAAAACGTTGATTTTTATTTTGCTGATGGCACTCAACCCAGCACGGATCGTCAATTTGATGGCATTTTAGCGGCAGCTGCCGGAGCTAGTGTCCCTGAAGCCTTGATTGAATTACTGAAAGAAGGAGGGCGCTTAGTCATGCCAGTGGGTGATAATGATCATCAAGAGTTGATTGTTGTTGATAAAACCTCCGAAGGGATTGAGCAGCAGGTTGTCGAAGCTGTTCGCTTTGTTCCAATGCTTTCTGGTACACAAAAGTAATTTTAATTGGATAATGTCATGATCAAACGCTGGCTTTCGTTGTTTTTGAAAGGCATGGCAATGGGCGCAGCTGATGTAGTGCCTGGGGTTTCGGGAGGTACAGTTGCCTTTATTACGGGTATTTATGAGGAGTTGCTCGAGAGCATTGCGAAAGTTAATGTGGCCAACCTTAAATTACTTTTCTCACAAGGCCCCAAAGCGTTTTGGCAAGCGATTAATGGCAATTTTTTTCTTGTCCTAATCGCCGGTATAGCTTCAAGCTTTGTTTTATTTTCAAGTCTCATTTTGCATGTGATTGCCGTTTACCCTTTGTTGGTTTGGGGCTTTTTCTTTGGTTTGGTAATCGCCTCGGCCATATATTTATTTAAGACCTTAACAACCCATAATTGGAAAACGCTATTGGCGCTGGTTTTAGGCGTTATGGTTGCGTATTTAACTACTTTGCATGTGAACCTTGCGCTATCTCCCACTCCGATAAACTTTTTTGTTGGTGGGGCTATTGCTATTTGTGCCATGATTCTACCGGGGATTTCGGGCAGTTATCTGTTATTGCTCATGGGGTTATATTTGCCTGTGCTAACGGCGATAAAGTCTTTCGATATTTCATTGGTCGGTTTGTTTTTGTTAGGGGCTGGCCTGGGTATCCTCCTATTTTCAAGGGTGCTTAACTGGCTTTTGCATCGGTTTCATGAAATAACGCTGGCAACCCTTGTCGGCTTTTTAATAGGTTCATTAAATGTTATTTGGCCCTGGAAAGAGGTGATTAGCTGGCGTGAATCTTCATCAGGGGCAATGAAACCCTTGATACAGGAAAATATCTTACCGATGCAATATACTCAGATTACAGGTAACGACCCTCAAATCTTAGGGGTTGCTGTTGCATGTCTTGTTGGGTTAAGTTTGATTTTTGTGCTGGAAAAAACACTTTCAAGGAAAGAATGAAGAGTCTCAGGCTACCTTTACAGTTTTTTTTACTTTTACTGGTGGGGTGTAGCCATACCGGAAAATTGGATGGCGATTATTCACCTGAGGGTAGTTTCTTTTCTAAAGAGCATCAGGTCACATACAAAGTTAACACAGGCGATACCCTCTACTCGATTGCGCGTAAATACCAAATGCCGGTTTCACAGTTGGCGCATTCGAATGGCATCAAACCGCCATATACGATTAAGCCGGGTCAATCATTACAAGTTTCAGGCGATTCTTCTTTTCTTTTGGCGGGTGATTCTGATACTCAAGAAGCGGCTTTTTTTGCATTGATCAAAGAGAAGGGCGTGCAGGTTACTGAGCCTACAAAGCCCATTGAGAATTCATACTTATCGCCTAAAGTTATAAAGCCTCGTGTGTCGCGTTCAGAAAAAGGTGAGCAGAAAAAAAATAGTCATATTGCTGAAAAAAAAGCTAGCAATGTTCGTAAAAATGTCGTAAAACAAATACCAGAAGTTGAACAAACGGTCAGTTACACGAATCACCAATGGATGTATCCTGTTAAAGGCAAGGTGATTAAATCGTTTTCAACCAAAGGCAAGCTGAGTAAAGGGATAGATTTTGCTGCCAGTGCCGGTACAAAAGTTGTCAGTAGTCGTTCTGGAAAAGTCGTTTATGCGGGTAGCCGCTTAAAAGGCTATGGTAATTTAATTATCATTAAACACGATAACGTGTATTTAACTGCTTACGCACATAATCGCGTTGTGTTAGTTCAGGAAGGTGACAACGTCAAACAAGGGCAAAAAATTGCTGAGGTCGGATCATCCGGCACCTATGAGGCAAAATTGCACTTTGAGATACGCCGCTATGGTAAACCAATCGACCCTTTAACGCTGTTACCAAAATAACATACAAACTGTTACGGAAAACAGTTAAGGGTGATGACCATGATGAGGGATCTATCAAGCGGTACAACAACATCAACAAACGATCAGGCCATTGAAGCGGATTTTCCCATCGATGAAATCGATCAAGGCGGAAACTTCGATGCGCAAAGCAGCGCTGAAATCGATTCTGAAGAAAATACGATAAAAGAATCTGCCTACCGATCTTCCTATGCAAAAGCTGACAAAAACAAACAGTTAGATGCTACGCAAATATATCTCAATGAAATTGGTTTTTCGCCATTGTTAACACCTCAAGAAGAGGTGCTTTATTCGCGCAAAGCGATTCGTGGTGAAGAAGCCGGCCGAAAACGCATGATCGAAAGTAATTTGCGTTTGGTGGTTAAAATTTCAAGGCGTTATATTAATCGAGGGTTAACCCTGCTGGATTTGATTGAAGAGGGTAATTTAGGCCTTATTCGAGGCGTTGAAAAATTTGATCCTGAGCGTGGATATCGCTTCTCAACCTATGCCACATGGTGGATTCGCCAAACTATTGAACGGGCCATCATGAATCAAACCCGTACCATTCGCTTGCCTATTCACGTCGTCAAAGAACTCAATGTCTATTTACGTGCCGCACGAGAATTAACGCAAAAGTTGGATCATGAGCCAACGGCTGATGAAGTGGCTGAATTGCTCGATAAGCCAATGAAAGATGTTAAACGTATGTTAGGGTTAAATGAGCGCGTTTCATCGGTTGATGTGCCTTTAGGTAATAACTCTGAAAAAACGGTTCTGGATACTATTCCTGATATTCATGAATCTGACCCCTCGCAATTATTACAAAACGCCGATATGCAAAATAGCTTAACTCACTGGTTAAGAGAGCTTTCTGAAAAGCAGCGGGAAGTGATTTCGCGGCGTTTCGGTTTGCTAGGGTATGAAGCAAGTACGTTAGAGGAGGTAGGCAGAGAAATTGGTTTGACGCGTGAGCGTGTCCGGCAGATTCAAGTAGAGGCGCTAAAACGCATGCGCGATATTCTTGAAAAAGAAGGCCTTTCAAGTGAATCTATTTTTGGTAAAAATTAATCAATCGTTCGTTAATTGTCGTTAGTGAACGCATGTCTTTTCTCCCACACTTTGTGTGGGAATCTATATATGTAGTGTTTACTTCTCTTTGCTTTGTCTAATGCTTTAAATAAATTTTATTTATCAATCTAAGACATGCTTATCAAACAAGAGACTTTCCCTTTGTTTTAAGAAACTGTTACATTAAAAAACAAGGTAAAAGATGTAAAAGGCTCCAGCTATGGACAGCAAAGTATTTTCACGTGAAGAATTTCGTTTAGTACGTGAGGCGAGACAATTAATTAAAGAAGAGTTTGATGAAGTTATTTCGTTAACCTCGCATAATCTACGTCAAGAAATCTATCATTTTGCGCTTGAATCTGAGCATGAGCATATTTTTGCTATCTTTGAAAAAGTTTATCAGTCTGATGGGCAAGCACCTGCCCGTGGCGGCTCAGGAATCCAAGCAAAACGCTACTACCGAGGGGCGGTAGTCGATTAAGCGTTCTTACATTTACACCTAAGGTGTAAAATGCGTTGCAAACGCAATCAGTGCAACACTGGTTGCGACATTTAGCGATTCTACCTGGTTGTTCATCGGAATCATGACCTTTTCATCGCTTATTGATAATACCTTTTGTGAAACCCCTTCAGATTCGTTCCCTACGATAAATACTCTTGGTTCGTCTTGTTTAAGCGAAAAGTAATTTTGGCTATCATGGCTTAATGCTAGAGCGGTTATTTTATGCCCTATGCCGGCTGCTTTTATGGCTTCAATTGCACCTGCTGCTTGCTTTACTCGTACAATGGGCGCGTGGAATATAGCGCCCACGCTTGATTTGATAACCAAGGGGCCAAGTTCTGCGCACCCCTTTTCGGGGATTAAAATCGCATCAATATCCCCCGCTGTCGCCGTGCGAATAATCATGCCGATATTTTGTGGATTGGTCACATTGTCGAGTAGCAGAAGGCGTTTTTTCTTTTGTTGAAGTACTTCTTCTAGACTCAGTGATTCCTCAAGAAGGATATCTAAAGCAATGCCTTGGTCTTGTTTGGCATTTTTTGAGATAAACGACAATTGTTTTTTATTGAGGATTTGAATCTCAACTCCTTTTTGCTCGGCGATTTGAATGCATTCGTTCAGAATTTTAGCCGGCTTGTTGCTATCAGCTAGATGCAATTTAAAACAGCGAATTTGATCATTATTCAATGCTTCCTGTACCGGTTTTCTGCCGTAAATGGTTAGCACTTTATCGAAAAATGCCTTCTTTTTTTCATAAGTCATGATTGTTTCATAGCCGATATTTATAAAAGGCGGAAAATACATAGTATAAAGCAGTATTTAGGTTTATCCCAAATGCTGACTTTTTGGTTGAAAAATGATCATAATTGCTCGCGCTAGTTTAAGAAAACAAGATAATACGAACCAATGCGGTGCGTTTTTGTCTCACTAAGCTTTTTTGTGTTGCATTTTTCATTTTTCTGTGAACAATTACCATTCTTGGGAGGTGGGGTATGCGACCACTTGTCATATTATTTGGGCTGTTTTTGAATTTGTCGGTGAGTATCCACTCTGCGAAAGCGAAACCCAATTTTAAAGCAATGACTGATGTAAAAGAAAAGAAAATGCAATTCTTTGATTATCTGCATCCTGTCATTCACGAACAGAATAAGAAAATAATGGATGAACGAAAGACACTTCTTTCGGTCAAAAACCACACAGGGCGAATGTCGCCACAAGTTCGACAAATCTGTGAAAAATACCAAAGTAACTGTAGTGAATTAACGGTTAATGGCATTGAGCAGTTGCTTGAAAAAGTCGACATTGTTCCTCCGTCACTTGCTTTGGCGCAAGCGGCAAATGAATCCGGCTGGGGAACTTCTCGATTTGCCACTGAAGGTAATAACTACTTCGGTCAATGGTGTTTTACAGCAGGCTGCGGCATGATTCCTATACGAAGAGCCGCTGGAGCAAAACAAGAAGTGAAAAGTTTTCGTTCGGTTAAAGAGTCGGTGTCGAGTTATATGCATAACCTGAATACGGGTAATGCCTATAAAAAACTCAGGGAGTTGCGTGCCAAGTTTAGAAGAAAAGGCAAACAAGTGTCATCTGAGACCTTGGCAGAAGGGTTAATGGCTTACTCAGAGCGTGGTAAGTCCTATGTTGATGAAATCCAACAGATGATTCGCTTTAACGAATTACAGATTAAATACGATATACAGTACGACTAATTTTTAACAACCTAAGATGTAAGGAATCGATTGTATGAAGTTTTCCAGAATGATAGCAGCGGCTCTTGCCTGTTCTGCGCCGTTTAGCTTTTCAGCCGGGTTTATGCTGAATGAGCAAAGCGTCTCAACCTTGGCGCGTGGTCTCGCTGGTCGTGGCGTGGTTGGTGACAATGCTGCTGATATTGCGCATAATCCAGCGACAAGTGCGCTCTTTTCTGGTCAATCAATGACGGTTCTTGCGCATTATGTTGATCCGAATATTAATGTTAAGGGTGAGCACAGTGTTATGGTAGCCCCTGAAACCTATATGCCAATAGGTGAAGGAAAGGTTAGCAATAACGATATCGCCCCGAGTGAAATCGTACCAAACTTTTATTATGTTTTACCCATTAACGATCAATTTTCTTTTGGTTTATCACTCAATAGTCATTTTGGCATGTCAACAGAATATAGTTCGGATTTTGGGGCACCTGAGATGGCCAATAAAACCGGCATAAAAACTGTTTATGTTACACCCTCTTTTGCATGGAAGGTTAATGATCAGTTTAGTTTGGGTCTTGGCTTAAGTTATATTTATGGTAGCGGTGAAATTAAAAACAATATGCCTGATCTAGGCCAGTTACCTTCTCCTATTCCAGCCGGGCAAACGTTGCTTGATATTGATGGCGATGGCTCTGCTTTTGGTTGGTCAATTGGCGGTTTATGGAATATAACAGATAGCCAGCGCATAGGGTTAAGCTACCGTTCTGCTGTTGATTTGGATGCGGATGCAGATGTCACTCATGTTCAGTTAACACAAGGTAAAAAAGGTTCAGGCTCAATTACTTTTAACTTACCTGACACAGTTGACTTGGCTTATTTTAATCAGCTCAATGAGACTTGGGCAATTGCTGCTGGTGCTCAATGGATTAAATGGAGCCGTTTTAAAGACTTAACTGTTGATATTGATGGGTTTGGAGAATATACATTTAAAGAAGAAAACTGGGAAGATAGCTATCGTCTATCCATTGGCGGTGATTATCGCTTAAACAAACTGGTTAACTTCCATGCAGGTTACGCCTTCGATAAGTCGCCAGTTAAGTCTGAGTACCGTACGTTGACAATCCCAGATGCCGACCGTAATTGGTTTACCTTTGGTGCAACACTTGATTTTGAAACAGCTGGAGAAATTGATTTAGCGTTTGCTTATATCAAAGGTGATAAAGTGAAAGTTAATGAAAAATCTGCTATTGGTACCAATTTCGATGGTGAGTTATCCAAAGTTGACGCCTTGGTTATGAGTATCGGCTACAACTATAATTTCTAACAATATAACCTAGAGCATTGCCAGAAAGGCAATGCTCTATGCATTTAGATTCGCTGATTCTTTTATTTTAGTAGTTTTTTGCGAAGACTTTCTTATTGCATCATGTAATATCCTACCACCAAGAAATTTGCCACGAAGCAATATGGGAGGGTTGTCACTCGATTGTTGATTATAGTCCATGCCCTTAGCTTCTATTATTTTGATGAGTATTTGGATGGCAAGTTGTTCGAATTTTATTTTTTCATCATTTTTATTCATTGCATTTTTGATGGGGCCATAATTGCTTCCAAAATTTTTCAGGTGAATACGGTACTTAGGCGTGGTTAGAGGCTGACCTTTTAGAGTTTCTATATTCATTTCTATTAAGTCCAGACCATAAGTCAAGTCATTTTCCATAAAGAATTTTACTGGAGTTGCTAGAACTTTAAGCCAACTGTTAGGTTTTTCATTAGAGGTAGAAGGGATTTTCTCAGCGCTAATTTTATGGTATTTAAGCCAATTTCTATCTTTTGGAGATGTTGGAAATACAACAATGCTTAATATAGAGGATAGGTCAAACAGCGCATTATTAGATAATGTATACCTATATATTCATTGATTAAGCCATGAGCTTGAGGTTCCTTAAAAATATTAAAAGGGCCAGTGACTGTATTTTGATATGGTAGATTAGATTGGGTTTTTGTAGGGTAAACGATGGTTTACCCTTGGTAGGAAGGAGCCAGTATTAAATCCGTTTGATGATTAGGCCCTTTTACTTAATGGTTCAGCGATTTTTTTTGCTAATGCTCTAAGTGCGGTTTCTGTCTCCTCCCAGCCTATACAGCCATCGGTGATCGATTGGCCGTATGTTAAATTCTCTATGCCTTTGCTTAAACTTTGGTTGCCGGCCTTTAGGTGACTCTCGATCATCAAGCCCACAATAGATTGGTTACCTTCAAGTACTTGTGAGGCAACATCATCAACAACCAGTGGTTGTAATTCAGGCTGTTTATTAGAGTTGGCATGACTGCAATCAATCATAATGTTATGAGATAAACCTGCTTTTTCTAACGCTTGCTCACAAAGTTTAACATGTACGGAGTCATAGTTAGGTCCTTCACTGCCGCCGCGTAACACAATATGGCTATAAGGGTTGCCTTTGGTTGTGGTAATGGCTACTTGCCCGTCTTTATTGATCCCTAAAAAGTTATGCGGCTTTTCAGCTGATTGTAATGCATTGATGGCAACAGTTAAGCCGCCATCAGTGCCATTTTTAAAACCTACAGGGCAAGAGAGGCCGCTGGCCATTTCTCGGTGAGTTTGTGATTCTGTGGTACGTGCCCCAATAGCTGACCAGCTAATTAAATCCTGTAAATACTGAGGCGAAATGGGATCAAGTGCTTCTGTTGAGGTGGGTAATCCTAATTCACAAATATCTAGTAATAGTTGTCGTCCAATATGTAGGCCTTTTTCGATATCAAAGCTGTCATCAAGATGTGGGTCATTAATGAGGCCTTTCCAACCAACCGTAGTGCGTGGCTTTTCAAAATACACGCGCATAACAATATACAGGGTATCTTTTAGTTCTTCAGCCAGAATTTTGAGCTTGTGTGCATATTCCATCGCAGCTTTTGTATCGTGAATAGAGCAAGGGCCCACAACAACAAATAGTCTTGGGTCTTGTTTTGTTAAAATATTCTGTAATACTTCACGCGTTTGGGCGATGTGGTTTTCAACGGCTTCCGATGCTGGCAACTCGGCTTTTAGGTCTGCCGGTGTGATCAGAAGCTTTTGTTGAGCGATGTTGATATTATCAACAAGTTGCTGGCTCATAACAGGTTTCCGTTTTTTCGCTATTATAAAAAGGCCTTATCATAACCAAAATGTTTGGATATTAGAAAGGTAAAACCTGTAATAACCCTCGTTTTAATAACAATACCGAAAAATGAGTAAACAATGACAGCATTAGTCATTCAGGACTTTCCAGTGCCTTCAGAGGGCGAGTTGGTTGAAGTTAGCCAGGGGATTTTTTGGCTCCGCATGCCATTGCCTATGTCGCTTGATCATATCAATCTGTATTTGATAGACGAAGGTGATAGTTTTGCGGTAATAGATACCGGAATGAACTATCCGGATAGTCAAAAGCTCTGGCAGCACATTTTTGATAAATACTGCCAATCTAAACCCATTAAAAAAGTCATTGTTACGCATATGCACCCGGATCATGTCGGGCTGGCAGGTTGGTTGTGTGAAAAATTTGATGCCGACCTTTATATGACACAAACGGAGTTTTTTGCAACGCAAGCAGGGTTGGCGGATGATATTCCACCAGAAACCAATATCCAATTTTATACCCAGATCGGCATGCCACAAGAGTTTTTGGATTTTGTTGCGCAGTCGCCTTACCGTATGAGCAACATTGTGGCGCAAATTCCGCACCAGTTTAAGCGCTTAAAAGGCGGCGATACCTTAGTACTTGGAGGGAATGAATGGCAAGTTATCACAGGTTCAGGGCACACTTTTGAGCATGCCAGTCTTTATTGCAAAGAAAGAAAGCTTTATTTTTCGGGTGATCAGCTATTGCCTGAAATTACCTCTAACGTCAGTGTCTACGTGATGGAACCTGACGCTAACCCGTTAGCGCTTTGGTATCAAAGTCTTGATGCGTTAGACAGCTTGGATGCCGATACCTTGGTTTTCCCTTCGCACAACCAACCCTTTAAAGGTGTCCATGCAAGGGCTAAGGCGATAAAAATGCACCATGATCAATTGCTAGAAAAGGTGTTGAATTGTTTAACTGAACCCAAAACTGTCTATGAATTGTGCCAAATGCTTTTCCCTCGAGTCGATTTTTTAGAAATGCCATTAGCTGTGGGTGAAATTTTAGCGCATTTACATTATCTAATGGCAGACCATCGAGTTGTTTGTAGGCAAGTATCTTTGCCATTTGTTTATGAGAAGATGTAATGATTGTTGATTCCCACTGCCACTTAGATCGATTAACACTTGATAATCTCGATATTCCAACCCTTGATCAAGTGGTATTAGAAGCCAAAGCGGCTGACGTTTCACATATGCTTTGCGTTGGCATTGATGCAACAAACTCTCCTGTTGTCTGTGATATAGCAGAGCAATATGACAATGTCTTTGCCTCTGTAGGTATTCACCCTTGTGATGTTAAAACCGTAATTTTAGAAGAGGAGCTGAATGCCTTAGCCAATCGACCCAAGGTGGTTGCTATTGGTGAAACAGGCTTGGATTATTATTACTCCAAAGAGGATATGGCAGCCCAAAAAGAGAGCCTGATTCTTCATCTTAACGTGGCGAAATCAAGGCAATTGCCTGTGATTATTCATACACGGGATGCCAAAGAAGATACGTTGGCAATTTTAGAGGCGCATGCGTGTCGTGAATCCGTCGGTGTTTTGCACTGTTTTACTGAAGATTTAGATATGGCAGAACGAGCGATTGATTTAGGCTTTTACATTTCGTTTTCTGGCATTGTGACCTTTAAGTCGGCTAAAGAGCTTCAACAAGTGGCGAAAACCATCCCACTTGATCGAATGCTTGTGGAAACAGATTCGCCTTATTTGGCACCCGTACCTTTTAGAGGTAAACCTAATTTTCCTAAACATACGCGTCAAGTGGCAGAATTTATTGCCGATCTCAGGGAGATAAGCCTTGATGAGGTAGCCACTACAACGACCCATAATTTTTTTCAGTTGTTTAACCGAGCGAGCAAAGCATGAGCGATTTAAAGCAAACGGCACTGCATTCCTGGCATGTGAATTTAGGCGCTAAAATGGTTGAATTCGCAGGCTACGATATGCCTGTGCAATATCCCTCCGGTGTTATTTCTGAGCATAACCAGACAAGAGAGAGCGCATCGCTCTTTGATGTATCGCATATGGGGCAGTTTTTTATTGCATCAAATGACATTGATCAATTGGCGGTTACCCTAGAAGGTATTTTTCCGGCCAACCTAGTGGATTTACCCATCAACAAGCAAGCCTACACACTCTTGCTGAATGAGACGGGTGGAATTATTGACGATTTAATGATTGCCAAAAAAGCAGATGGTTTTTTGTTGGTGGTTAATGCATCAAGAAAAATCGTCAATCTAGATTATCTTTCAAGGCGACTTGAGAGTGAAACAATCGAGGTAATGGAGGATTATGCACTGCTTGCGTTGCAAGGGCCAAAAGCGCATCAAGTGCTGGAAGATTTAGGTGTGCATACCAGTGATTGGCATTTTATGCATGGCCGCAACCTCAACTTAGCAGATGTTTCTGTTTGGGCGACCCGATCAGGCTACACCGGGGAAGATGGTTTTGAATTATCTGTCATTAACAGTGAGGCCGAAAAACTGGCAGACACCTTGTTAACGCATGCATTGGTTGCGCCAGCAGGCTTAGGTGCACGCGATTCATTACGATTGGAGGCGGGTTTATGCCTGTGGGGACATGAAATCGATGAAGAGATAACACCTAGTGATGCCTGCCTTAATTGGGCCATTTCGCCTGCTCGACGTAAAGGCGGCAAACGCGAAGGCAATTATATTGCCGCAAATCTCGTTCAGGATCAAATGGCGACAGGCGCTGACTATCGTCGTATAGGACTGTCTGTTGAGGGCCGTGCAATCGTCCGTGCCAATACCATTCTCTATACTCAGGAAGGGCATCAGGCAGGGAGAATTACCAGTGGCACTTTTTCACCTACATTAAAACGCCCGATTGCCATGGCAAAAATTCATAACCAATATGCTGATTTGACAACTTTTGTTGCAAAAGTTAGGAATAAAGATATCCTTCTAAACTTAACTGACATGCCGTTTGTTAAGTCTAATTATTATCGTGGTTAAATTGGCGCGGTTAAATTGGCGCGAATAAAGGTAATGTTGAATGCATGTACTTGAAGGTTTTTACGGAAAACCTTGGTCGTTAAATGAACGTTTAGACATGCTGGATTTTCTCGCAACCTTTCAGTTTGCTGGTTTTTGTTATGCACCGAAAAGCGATAAAAAGCTTCGTGGTGATATGTTAACCTTGTTTACTGATGCCGAACTCACGTCGATTCAAACACTTGCTAAAAAATCTTCTGACAATGGTTTGAGATTTACTGTCGGATTGAGCCCTATTCATCTGTTAAATCAGCCAGATAATGCCAGTTGGCAACAGAAATGCCAGCAATTACTATCGATACCTAACGCGCAATTTGCTCTGTTTTTTGATGATATGCCAGCAGGGGAGACTGATCTTGCGATGAAACAATGTCACTTTTTTCATCGCGCGAATGCGCTATTAGATGGAAGGGTGTCGTTATTTTGCCCAACTTTTTACTCTGATGACCCTGTACTTGAAAGGTTGTTCGGTGAAAAACCCGAAAATTATTTTGAAGTCTTAGCCAGTTTACCCAAAGAAATCGATATTTTTTGGACTGGCCAAAAAGTGATTACTCGTGCATATGATGTGAAGGCATTACATACCATCAATAATCGACTTAATCGCAAAGTCACCCTTTGGGATAATGCGTTTGTTAATGACGGACGAAAAACCAGTCAGTTTTTACCTATTGGTGTAACCGCGAACTATTCTGAGGCTGGGGCGGCAGTTAATGATATTTACATTAACCCTATGAATCAGCCATCACTAGCAAAAATCAACCTTTTAATGGCAAATAAGGGGTTGAACCTTAATGCAGCGCTGAATACGCTGATGCCTAAGTTAACAGCGTTGATAGCGAACTATTTGCCGGAATTCAAAAAACTGGGTCGGGATAGCTTATCGACGGAAACTATTCAGGCGATGCAAGCAGATTTTTCCGAAAGCCAGCATCCGGCGGCAAAAGAAATTATGGCATGGTTGAAAGGTGAATATATTTTCGACCCTGCGTGTTTGACATAACGTACTTATAAAAGGTGGGGTCATTATGTTATTTCAAGGTGATACGCTGACAGTTAGCGTAGACAATCAACATATTGCAATCTTGGCATTTGATGCTAAGGGTGGTTCGGTCAATAAGTTTGACACAAATACTTTGCAAGAATTAAACAGTGCAATTGGTGTACTGTTAAGTGAAGAAATAGATGGATTAATTTTAAAAAGTAATAAAGAAGCCTTTATTGTTGGCGCAGATATTACTCAGTTTGGTGAATTGTTTGCAGGCCCAGAAGAGGAAATTTATAACAATCTGATTCAGGTTAATGCAATTTTTAATCAATTGGAAGACCTGCCATTTCCTACGGTGTCTGTGATTGAAGGTTTAGCTTTGGGTGGTGGCTTAGAGGTTGCTCTAGCGACAGATTTTCGCTTGTTAACGCCTGAGGCTAAAGTTGGTTTGCCTGAGGTGAAATTAGGTATTTACCCAGGCTTTGGAGGAACGGTTCGTCTGCCTCGCATCATTGGTTTAGATAACGCCATTGAGTGGATAGCGACAGGCAAAGAGCATAAAGCGCACGATGCGCTGGACGTTGGTTTAGTGGCAGGTATTACAGACAAAGAAAATATCGATAAGGCTGCAAGGCGACTTATTGAATTAGCCAATGCCAATCAGTTATCGATTAATGCGATTCGAGACGAAAAGAAAACACCGGTTAAAGTCAATGATTTTGAACGCATCATGTGCTTTACCACGGCCAAAGGTTTAGTGGGGCAGCAAGCCGGCCCTCACATGCCTGCACCGATAACCTCAGTTAAATCCATTGAAAAGAGTTGCCCTTTAGACCGTGATGACGCTTTAAAAATCGAGGCAAAATATTTTGCACGATTGGCCAAAACCGATGTGAGTGGCAACTTGATTGCGCTGTTTTTAAATGAACAAGACCTTACGAAGCGGAATAAATCGCTAAGTGATAGCTCAAAAGACATTGAGCATATGGCGGTGCTAGGAGCTGGTATCATGGGTGGCGGTATTGCTTATCAGGCAGCTAGTAAGTCCAAACATGTCATCATGAAGGATGTCGCCCAACAGGGCCTTGATCAAGGTATGGCGGAAGCGACGCAATTGTTGAATAAGCGAGTATCTCGAGGGCGGATGTCAGCCGAAGCTATGGCGACGACCTTAACCCGTATTACACCCCAGCTGGATTATGCCCATGTTGATAAAACTGAAATTGTTGTTGAGGCAGTTGTTGAAAAGCTCTCAATAAAGCAACAAGTCTTAGGTGAGGTTGAAGGTTTATTAAATAGTGACGCCATTCTTGCCTCTAATACCTCGACCTTATCTATCACCGAGATGGCAAAATCGTTAAAGCGCCCAGAAAATTTCTGTGGTATGCACTTTTTTAACCCTGTTCACCGTATGCCGTTAGTTGAAGTTATTCGTGGTGAGAAAACTGCCGAGTCAACCATAGCAGCCACTGTCAGATTAGCGCTGGATATGGGTAAAACGCCCATTGTAGTCAACGATTGCCCAGGGTTTTATGTGAATCGGGTACTTTTTCCGTATCTCAATAGTTTTAATCTTTTGGTACAAGAAGGCGCTGACTTTGTGGCTGTTGATAAGGTTATGGAAAAATTTGGCTGGCCGATGGGGCCTGCGTATCTTATTGATGTCGTCGGCATTGATACCGGTGTGCATGCAGCCAATGTGATGGCAGAAGGATTCTCAGATCGCATGGATAAACCAGAAGGTTCTGCCATGCAGGCCCTGTATGATCACAACTATTACGGCCAAAAGAATCATCAAGGGTTTTATAAATACGCGTTGGATAAGAAAGGCAAGCCGAAAAAGCTTTTTGATGCAGCTGTGCTTGATATCATCAAACCTGCCGTTAAAGGGCAAGCCACCTTTGATGAGGAAACCATTATTGACCGCTTAATGATCCCAATGTGTTTTGAAGTGATTCGGTGCTTGGAAGAAAAAATCGTAGCAGATCCTGTGGATGCCGATATGGGGTTATTGATGGGCATAGGTTTTCCATTATTCCGAGGTGGGCCTTTCCGCTATATGCAATCGGTGGGTCTTAAAACACTGGTTGAAAAATCCAAAGCCTATGCGCATTTGGGTAAGGCGTATGAGGCGCCAGATATGCTGGTATCTATGGTTAATAACAATGAATCGTTTTACGCATAAGGGGGTATCTTATGGCATTACATAAAAAAGACGTAGTCGTCGTTGATTGTATTAGAACGCCGATGGGACGCTCTAAAGGCGGCGTGTTTAGACATGTTCGCGCTGAAAATTTATCAGCCCCATTAATTGATGCTTTGCTTGAGCGAAATCAAGCCTTAGATCCTGCGTTGGTTGAAGATGTGCTTTGGGGGTGTGTTAATCAAACTGAAGAGCAGGGGCATAATATTGCTAGAAACGTTTCTGTGTTGACGAATTTACCTCATAGCGTTGGGGCGCAAACCATTAATCGTTTGTGTGGTTCATCTATGTCGGCATTGCATTCGGCTGCGCAGGCCATTATGACCGGCAATGCAGATGTTGCTATCGCAGGTGGCGTCGAGCATATGGGGCATGTACCCATGATGAAAGGGGCGAATTTTAACCCTGTGGCCTCAAAACATGTGGCCAAAGCCTCAGCCATGATGGGCTTAACGGCAGAAGGCTTGGCCATGCTGCACGGTATTAGCCGAGAAGATCAGGATGCATTTGCTGTTCGATCTCATCAAAAAGCAGACGCAGCTCGATCATCAGGGGCTTTTGCTAATGAAATTGTCCCCATTCAGGGGCATGACGATGAGGGGGTGTTAACTCTTGTCACCGAAGATACAACGATTCGTCCAGAAACCACAGTAGAAGGGCTAGGGCAGCTTAAGCCTGCGTTTGATCCTAAAAACGGGACGGTAACTGCCGGTAATTCATCTCAAATTACGGATGGTGCGTCCGCTACTTTATTAATGTCAGCTTATAAAGCGCAGGAGCTTGGGTTAACTCCTCGTGCGCGAGTGGTTTCTATGGCGGTTTCTGGTGTTGACCCTTCTATTATGGGGTATGGGCCAGTACCTGCTTCACAAAAAGCGCTTAAGCGTGCAGCGCTTGAGATGAACGACATTGATATTGTTGAATTAAATGAGGCGTTTTCAGCACAAGCGTTGCCTGTCCTTAAAGATTTGGCGTTACTGGATCACATGGAAACTAAGGTCAATCTTCATGGGGGGGCTATTGCACTGGGTCACCCTTTAGGCTGTAGTGGAACGCGGATCATTACCTCCCTGATCAATTTGCTTGAGCAAAAAGATAAGCAATTTGGTCTTGCTACCATGTGTATTGGCATGGGGCAGGGGGTTGCTACGATTTTTGAGCGGGTGTGATCGACGAATTAACCTGAAAAGTTAACGATATCATGCAAGTAGCCGGCTTTTTTCCCAAAAAACGATAAGAAAGGTTGAAAGGCTGGCGGCTCTAGTGTTTAATACGCGCCTGATTTAACGATCGACAAAAATGCGAGAGTGGCGGAATTGGTAGACGCGCTGGATTTAGGTTCCAGTGTCGAAAGGCGTGAGAGTTCGAGTCTCTCCTCTCGCACCATCTTATTAAATCCTTACTTAACCTACTCCAGTAAGTCATCACTTCGTCTTTTTGCGTAAAGAATTCAATTTTAATTTGAGGTTGACTCATGCAAGTCTCTGTTGAAACGACGTCAGGCTTAGAGCGTCGTCTAACAATAACTATCCCGGCTGATCAGATCGAAGTCGAGATGAATAAGCGCATTCAACAAGTGGCTCCCAGCGTAAACATCAACGGTTTTCGTAAAGGAAAGGTGCCATTAAAAGTGGTTAAGCAGCGCTATGGTGCGGGTATTCGTCAAGAAGTATTGGGTGATATGATGTCCAATACCTTTCAAGAGGCAGTGGTTCAAGAGCAGTTAAAGCCTGCGGGCCGGCCGGCAGTTGAAACCAAAGATGATACTGAGGGTCGAGACTTTTCATTTGTTGCAACCTTCGAAGTTTACCCTGAAATTGACATCAAGCCATTAGAGGGTGTGACAATCTTAAAGCCAGTTTCTGAGATTACAGATGCTGATGTTGATGAAATGATTGAAAACCTTCGATCGCAGCAAGCTACCTTTGAAGATGTTGAGCGAGCCGCTGCTAACGATGATCAGGTCAATATTGATTATAAAGGCGAAAAAGACGGTGAAGCGTTTGATGGCGGTACCGCTGAAGGTTCGACCTTGGTTTTAGGTTCAGGACAAATGATTCCTGGCTTTGAAGATGGCATTGTGGGTATGACGCCTGGCGAGGAAAAAGTTTTATCGCTTTCATTCCCTGAAGACTACCATGCAGAAGAGTTAAAAGGCGTAGCGGTAGAGTTTACGGTTAAGCTTAATAGCGTCTCTGAGAAAAAACTACCCGAACTGGATGATGAATTCTTCAAGAAGTTTGGTGTTGAAGAGGGTGGTCTTGACGGGCTAAAAACCCATGTTAGAAAAAACATGGAAAAAGAGCTTAAGAACGCACTTAAGCAACGTGTAAAGAACCAAGTCATGGATGCCTTACTTGAAAAGAATCCTATCGATGTACCTAAGTCATTAATCGATGGTGAAATTGATCAAATGCGTCGTCAAATGGTTCAGCAGTTTAGTCAAGGTCAGCCAATGGATAACTTTGATTATAGCTTGTTGCCGGCTGAGATGTTCCAAGAGCGAGCCGAGCGTCGTGTAAATCTTGGTTTGATTCTCTCGAAAGCCCTCGAAACTTATGAGGTTAAAGCAGAGTCTGATGAGGTGCGCAAAGCGGTAGAAGAGCTAGCGTCAGATTATGATGCAAGTGAGGAGATTATTGATTGGTACTACAAGAACGATCAGCAGCTTGCCCAAATCGAATCAATGGTTCTTGAAGATAAAGTTGTAGATAAATTGTTAGAGGCTGCGGACACAGCTGATGAAAATATAGACTATAAAGCTTTAATAGAAGCAGTTAACGCGCAATCTCAGC
>JAPOUS010000015.1 GCA_026708525.1 Cellvibrionales bacterium | reverse complement strand
GTCGTCATTAATGCGCCTGTGCCTTCTTGGTATGGTATCTCTTCTTAGTGGCTGGGCATCAGCGCACTTTCAACTCATTTATACAGATCAACCCATGTTACGGGATAAAGGCGGCGATCTAGTGTTAAAAATGCCTTTCTCCCATCCAGGGTCAAATGGCGCTGTGATGTCGATTGACAGCCCAGAAGCTTTTTATTGTGTAACACCAAAAGGAAAAGAGGATTTATCTCAGAATTTACGCCCCATACAGTGGAAAAGTAACATCAACACGGGTAAAGCGTTTGAAGCAAAAGTCCTTCAGCGTCTTATGGGCGATTATGTGTATATTTTTCAGCAAAGCCCCTATTATGATGAGTCACAAGAAGGTTACATTCAGCAATTTGCCAAGCTGATCTTAAATGTGGGTGGTTTACCAACCCACTGGGATGCGCCACAAAACTTACCTATTGAAATTATTCCTTTGCAGATGCCTTATAAAGTCTATGCAGGCGGGACTTTTACAGGCCAGATTTTAGCGAATGGTAAACCTGTACCTAATGCAGAGGTTGAAGTTGAACTATTAAATTATAAGCCTGATATGAAGCAAAATAGTTTTGCGACTAAGCCGACTTACCAATATCCCTCGGATCATTTTGCAACGATATCGTTAAAGGCGGATAGTAATGGGGTATTTGTTTTTGGCTTACCAAAACCTGGAATTTGGGGGTTTACGGCCGTCCCACCTGAAAGCGTGGCTAAGTTTAATGATAAACCTTTGAGTCAAGAAGCCATTCTTTGGGTAGAAGCGGCAGAGTTAAAATAATAAGCCGGGGTAAATTGTGCATATTGTTGATGGTGTATTATCGCCTGAAGTTCTTGCTGTAGGTGCTGTAATTACCGCCTGTGGAACCCTGTGGGGATTAAGAACGCTTAACAGTGAAGGTCTGCCTAAAACCGCTTTATTTTGTTCCGTGTTTTTTATTGCATCATTGGTTCATATTCCTTTTGGTGTTACTAGTGTACATTTTATCGGTAATGGGCTCATGGGATTAATTCTCGGCCCTGCGGTTTTTCCAGCTTTACTGATTGCGTTATTTCTGCAAAGTATTTTCTTTGGCTTTGGTGGGTTTTTAGTATTGGGTGTGAATACTGTAAACACAGCGATTCCGGCAATTGTTGCTTACTTTTTCTTTTTGCCACTGCTCAGACGTCAGAATATGCTGAGTGGCTTTGTTGTTGGGGCAATGGCAGGTGCATTGTCGATTTTATTATCCTCCTTAATGGTGGCGGGCAGTTTGATGGTGTCTAATCAAGCGTTTTATGATGGAGCGAAAGTCGCGGTTTTTTCCCACTTACCCTTGATGGTGGTAGAAGCCCTGCTAACCGGTTCAGCAGTCTCCCTATTACAAAAAGTAAAACCTGAGATATTTTTCGAAAAACCACGAAGTTATCAAAATAGCTCGGTAACACAGGCGGCATCATGAAGTTAATTTCTTTCGCTTGTTTGTTATTACTGAGTATCCAAGCATCTTCGCATAAAGTGTTGACCATGGTGTATACGACGGGCATGACAGTCGAAGGGCAAATAGCCTTCTCTGATGGCAGCTTTGCACCAAAAGATACCTCGGTTCAAGTATTTAAAAACGAAGAGCGAGTGGGTGAAGTGGCAGTCGATGATTTCGGAAGATTTGTTTATCAAGCGGTTACGCCTTCCGATTACCGCTTTCATGTGGATATGGGGGCAGGGCACATTGCGAATATGCAGGTTGCGGCTGAAGATTTTAGCGCTTATACGGAAGTATCTGGCGCGGATAACTTGTCAGAAAGCGCCGTAGAATCTTCAGTTTACACCAGTGCAACGCTTGAAGCCGTTGTTGCGAAACAAATTCGTCCACTAAGAGAAGAAATTTTTGCGCTCAAAGAAAAACGCTACTGGATGGATATTTTAGGCGGCATTGGATTCATTTTAGGGGTGTTTGGCGTAGCAGCTTGGGTGCAATCGAGAAAATATGCAAAACCTACCTCTTGATGCTTCACCAAAAGAAAACCAAGGTTTATCGCTCTGGATTGATGGCATTGATCCTCGATTGTCCTTGCTTGCGGTTGTTATTCATGCCGCTGTTATTAGCTCTCTCAATGCGCTTGATATATTAAGTGGATTGGTTTTTTTGTCTTTGGTGCTTTGTTTTTTAACCTACCCTTTTATACCGTTGCTTAAGCGAATTATGGCGATGGATGGCTTTTTGATTTTCGTCTTAGCCACTTTGCCTTTGAGTGTGCCGCCTGAAAAAGCATCAGCTACTTTATGGGAAGGCCATTTTTTTGGGCAAGCTTTAGCGTTTTCTGAGACAGGCCTTTGGATGGCAGTAACCATTGTTCTCAAGGCCAATGCCATTTTGTTGTTTTTAACATTGATGCTTGGACAAGTGTCGGTGCACAAGTTATGCCATGCTCTTATTGGCATCAAGTGCCCAGAAAAATTAGTGTTTCTTTTAGCCTTGTGCCTTAGGTATTTGTCTGTCATTAAACAACAGTTTTATCGTATGAAAACGGCTATGATGCTCCGAGGGTTTCAATTGGCTTTTCGTATCCAGTCATTAAAAATGTTGGGCTTTTTAATCGGCATGGTGTTAGTGAGAAGTCTTAATCGTTCAGAGCGTATTTACCAGTCAATGCAGTGCCGGGGCTTTGTTGACCGATTAGCTTTTCTGCCAGATTTTTATTGGCGGCCCAGTGATTCGTTAATTGCTTTTTTATTTATTATGTTTGAAGTTTCACTGCTTGGGGTTGCGCATCATGCAGTGTTTATTTGAATGTCAAAATATTGACTTCCATTACCCGCAAGGGCCGTTACTTTTCAATCGTTTTAACTGGCAATTATTTGATGGCGATAGATTGGGATTAATCGGTGGTAATGGTGCAGGAAAGACCACGCTGTTGCATTTATTGATGGGATTATTAGTGCCGCAATCTGGCTCGATTGTCGCTTTTGGCAAGCCGCGAGCTGCTCCTCAAGATTTTACAGAAGTGCGCCAAAAAGCAGGGCTACTTTTTCAAGATCCGGATGACATGCTCTTTTGCCCAACGGTTATTGAAGATGTGGCATTTGGGCCGTTAAACCAAGGCATGGATAGGCGAGAGGCTAAGGCACATTCACTTAAGGTGTTAGAGCAACTCAACCTGGCGCATTTGGCGGATAGAGTGACACACAAACTGTCTGGTGGTGAAAAGCGTTTGGTGAGTTTAGCCGCTGTGCTCTCTATGAATCCTGAGGTTTTGTTATTGGATGAGCCAACCACAGGGCTGGACGTTAAGGCCAAACAACGTTTTCTTGATGTGGTAGAGACGCTACCGCAAACTTTGGTGCTTATTTCTCACGAATCTGATGTGATTGAGCAGCTAACTGATGTTACATTTGATCTGGCCATTAATGGATAAGCGTTGTTAAATTGCCAGCTGCTTTTTGATTTCAGCAATTTTTTTCACTTTGAGTCTATCAATGGCCTCACCGATGGCTGGGCCTTTGAGTTCATGATCGCCTAAATCTTTGATCGTGATTGTTTTGATGGCATCAAAGCATTGTTGTAAATAGGCAGCTTGCGGATATTCAGCTTCTTCAAACCCTTTACGCCCCGTTGCATCAGCTGTAGTGACCAGTAAAAAGTGTTTTAGCCGTTCAGGTTTTCGGAATACATCCAGCGATTTAAATAGTTTAAAGACTGTTGTCGGTTTAAGCTCAAATGCTTTATGAGAGTGTAAATGAAACTCGCAGACTAACAAGGCAAGTTGCTGGGCATCTTTGGGTACGCCAAGGCGTTCGGATAAGCGGTTAACCAAGGGCAGCCCTTGTTTTTCATGGCCACGATGACTTGGCAGAATATTTTCAGGCGTGATGCCTTTGCCAAGGTCATGCACCAAGGCTGCGAATCGTACGGAAGTATTTGTGCTGGTTTTGGCGATTTGATCAAGCACCATTAACGTGTGAATGCCTGTGTCAATCTCAGGGTGCCATTTCTCTGTTTGCGGAATGCCGAATAAGGCGTCAATTTCAGGAAAGAGTTGTTTAAGTGCACCGCAGGCTCTAAGCACTTCAAAATATACCCGCGGGGTATTTGAGGTTAACGCTTTTTCGGTTTCTCGCCAAATTCTCTCAGCAGAGATGCTCTTAAGTTCATTGGATTGCACCATGGTTTGCATAAGGGCCATGGTTTCGGGTGCAACGGTAAAGCCGAGATTAGCAAATCGAGCAGCAAAGCGCGCAACCCGTAAAACCCTTAGGGGGTCTTCACTAAAAGCCGGTGACACGTGGCGCAATTGCTTGCGTTCAAGATCTTTTTGGCCCTGGTAAGGATCAATCATGTCGCCATCTTGCGATTCAGCCATGGCATTAATGGTAAGATCCCGGCGCAGTAAATCTTCTTCAAGTGTGACGGTCGGAGCAAAATCACAGATAAAACCGGTGTAACCTACCCCCGCTTTGCGCTCTTGCCTGGCTAAGGCATATTCTTCTTTGGTTTTGGGGTGGAGAAATACCGGGAAGTCTTTTCCCACCTGTACAAATCCTTTAGCAAGCATCTGCTCTGGAGTGCTACCCACGACGACCCAGTCTTTATCTATGACAGGTAAGTTTAAGCATTTGTCGCGAACGGCGCCGCCAACCAAATAGGTTTTCATGAAGGTGTTTTTGTCATTTAAGTCAATTAACAATGATAGCGAAATATCGCCTGATCAGATAGCCGCATCATGGTTAAACAGCCGCCCCAGACACAGCCAGTATCTAAAGCAAAGAGATTTGGCCATTCGCATTCGCCATTGAGTGATGCCCAATGCCCAAACAGAATTTTATCATCTGGAAATTGTTTAACACGATATTCAAACCAAGGCAGTGCGTCTGTGGTGTTTAAGGCCGGTTGTATTTTGTTGGTTAAGTCTAGGGTATTCTGGGTATCAATATAACGCATGCGTGTTAAATAATTGGTAATGCAGCGCAATCGATCGAGCCCTGTGAGTGAGTCATCCCAACGATCAGGCTGGTTACCGTACATATGAGTGAGGTAGGCTAAATGGTTGTTTTTAAGTGCATCCTCAACCTCTTTCGAAAGGCTTATGGCTTTTTCAATACTCCAACAGGCGGGAATGCCGGCATGTACCATGGTATACCCGTGGTCATGGTGAATAAGCGGTTGCTGGCGAAGCCAACCTAACAATTTTTTTGAATCTTTTGCAGTTAAGATGGGCTTGAGTGTATCGCCTTTTTTAAATCGGGCATCACCAAAGGCGACAGCTAACAAATGTAAATCGTGGTTACCAAGGACAATCTGGCAGGCATCGCCAAGCTGATAAAGAAAGCGAAGGGTTTCAAGCGATTCTGGCCCACGATTGATGACATCGCCAGCACACCATAGTTGATCTTGTTTGGGGTTGAAGTGAACCTCACTCAACAGAGATTTGAGTGGTGTAAGACAGCCTTGTAAATCGCCTACGGCATAGATGGTCATATAGCTGTGTTCTCTATCCTTGTGGCTAATTAGTGAAGATTAGCAGGGTTCGCTAAGGTAAATGCAGGAATTGGTGCTTCAATCACTTCACCGTTCTCAGTTACAAAGTCATAGTGTCCATGCATAATGCCGGTTGGCGTTTGCAGGATAATGCCTGAAGAATACTCGAAAGATTCGCCGCTGGGAATAGTGGGTTGCTGACCAACGACACCTTGGCCATTGACCTCTTGAACTTTTTCAGCGCCATCAATGATTTGCCAATAACGGGATACCAGCATCACAGGCTCGGTATTGTAGTTGGTGATGCGAATGTTATAACTAAAGACAAATCGGCCTTCTTCTGCGAGTGATTGTTTTTCATGGAAAACAGTATTCACTTCGACTTGAATGTTGGGCGTTTCGCTTGACATAAATTTCCTTTAGATCGCACGCATTCTTTTCTTTTTTATTGTTAAGGTTTTAGCCAGTTAAGAAAAGTGTTTTAGCCGTCATCGCTAAAAACATGCCATCTTTGTTTCTTATTATTTTTGAACGTCTTTTTTATGTTTTTTACCTATCGTCTTTTTTTTGGGGCTATCTAAAAGTCCATCGGCTCCCCATAAAGCATCGATCGTATTAGTAAGTTTAACATACATTTCTACCGGCAATGCTTCAGGCCGTAGGCTCAAATCACAATCCAGTTGCTGCATTTGCTCTGATGTAAGAATCGATTTTAGATTGTTTTTCAATGTCTTACGGCGCTGTGCAAAACAAGCTTTCACCAATCTAATGAATAAATCGTCATTCTGAACCCGAATAGAAAAGGGTCTTGGCGTGAGCTTTACAATAGCTGACATGACCTTAGGTTGCGGGTGAAATGCGGTCGGAGGAACCAGAAAACACTGCGCTACATCGCAGTAATATTGGCTAATCACGCTGATGCGTCCATAGGCTTTGGTGCCGGGTTTCGCGGCCAAGCGTTCAACCACTTCCAGTTGCAGCATAAAGTGCATGTCTTTGATGGCGGTTTGGTAATCCAATAGATGAAAAATCAGTGGGGTTGAAATGTTGTAAGGTAAATTGCCAATCACTCGAATGGGCTGATTATCAATGAGTTGATTAAAATCATATTGCAAAGCATCAGACTCATGGATAGTTAATGGCTTACCTTGAAATTTCTCGCGTAAAAGGGCAACCAGGTCGCGGTCAATTTCAACGGCATCTAATGACGTTAAGGTTTGCAGCAGTGGCTCGGTCAGGGCACCTTGTCCTGGGCCAATTTCAACAACAGCATCTTCAGGTTGTGGGTTAATCAGATGAACAAGCCGGTTAATCAACCCTTGGTCTTGTAGAAAGTTTTGGCCAAAGCGTTTTCTGGCGCGATGCGTGTCTTGTGTCATGATGTCGCTGTTGAGGTGGTGGCTTGCGCCATGGTTTTTGTCATGAGGAGCGCCTGGTCAATGGCAGCTAACAAACTCCCCATATCGGCGTTGCCTTTGCCAGCTAAATCTAAGGCGGTGCCATGATCCACGCTAGTTCGAATAATGGGTAAGCCTAAGGTGATATTAGCCGCCTTACCAAAGCTTTGGTATTTTAATACGGGCAAGCCTTGGTCATGATACATGGCCAGAGCGCAATCAGCTGCCTTTAGGTGTTTTTCCGTAAATAGGGTATCAGCAGGCAAAGGGCCTTTGAGATTGATGCCTTCATTAATTAATGCGTTGATAGCAGGAATAATGGTGTCGATTTCTTCGTGGCCTAAATGGCCAGACTCACCGGCGTGTGGATTGAGCCCTGCAACAAGGATTGTGGGAGCGTCGATGTTAAATTTCGTTTTCAAATCATGGTCAACAATGCGGCAGACTTTTTTGAGTGTATCCTGCGTGATGGCACCTGGGACATCTTTTAATGGTAGGTGCGTGGTGACTAAAGCAACACGTAAGTCGCTTGACGCCAGCATCATCACAACCTGATCGGTATTGGTCTTTTCGGCTAAAAACTCTGTATGGCCAGTAAAGGCAATGCCCGCATCATTAATAACGGATTTTTGGACAGGTAAGGTCACTATGGCATCAAACAGGTGATTCATGCAGCCTTCAATCGCCAGGTTAAGTTGATCAAGAACATAATAGGCATTGCTGGCATCCAATATACCTGCCGTCACAGGGTTATCTGAGGGCAAAGCTAGACACTTAATGTCACCTTTTTGATTAGGGCTTGGCTTTGTATCTTTGAGTGACTCTTGTGAAAGTACGGTTATGTTTGGCGTTAACCCCAGTTGTTGGGCCCGCTCAGTAAATAACCTTGGGCAACCGAGGGTGATAATTTCGCAGCTTAAAGCCTGCTCAGAGAGTGTAAGAGCCAAGTCAGGCCCAATGCCTGCTGGTTCTCCTGTGGTGAGTACCAAACGTTTTGTCATTGAAAAACCTAAGGTGCTTGGGTGTTGATCTTGTTCGGGTCAAAGCTTGGGTCTTTAAACTCGATATAGGCATCTTGTTGAATTTGGTTTAACCAACTATCGACCTCTTCTGCCGCTTTGCGTTGATAGAGTGTCTGGAATGCCTGATTTTTTCTCACTTCATCGGTGACATTATGATCTCGCTCGCCGAGTTTTTGCGCAATGTGCCATCCAAACTCGGTTTCAAAGGGCTTGCTGATCTCGTCATTTTTGAGCTTTTCGAGGGTTTTTTTAAAGTTGCCTACATACTTTGATGGCTCTGCCCAGTCTAAATCACCGCCGAGTAAGGCGGAGCCTGGGTCATCGGAATATTCTTTAGCAATTAGGCTAAAGTCTTCGCCTTTTTTAATGCGTTTATAAAGGTCATTAATGAGCCGCTTCGCTTGCTTGTTACTGCGTACCTCGGACGGCTTAATTAAGATGTGTCTTGCATGAACTTGGTGAATAATTTTGGCAGCGCCCGATAAATCATCGAGTTTAACCACATGCCAACCTGCACCTGATTTAACCGGTTTGGAATAGTCACCTGGCTGCATATTAAGGATGATGTCAGCAAAGAGCGAGGGTAATTCGTTTTGAGTACGCGTGCCTAAATCGCCATTTTCTACCTGAAAGCCATCGATGGTTTGTGATGAATTAAAATCTGAAAATTGGCGCTTGCCGGATTGGATGTCATTAACCACTTGCGCTAACACGTTTTGTGCGTTGGCGTCTTGCGAACGAATCAGAAGGTGGCTTAGGGTGTATTTGGATTGAATGCGTGATTTGCCTTCATCAGATTTTAAGTATTCTTCGATCGCCTGCTCGTTAATATTGATGCGGTTACGCAAAAAGCCCTGCTGAACCTGTTGAATGGTGAGTTCTTTTTTAATTTGATCACGGATCTGCTGCGTAGTTTGGCCGCGCTTATTAGCTTCGCTAATAAATTCTTCAAGCGACAGGCCTTTCGATTTAGCCAGTTGGCTCATCGCCTGTGTGAGCTGTTCTTCAGTGATTTGCACGCCTACGCGTTTTGCCATTTGTAGCTGGATTCGCTCAAGAATAAGGTTGTTAATCGTGGCTTTTTTAAGGGTTGCTTCATCGGGCATGGGTTGGCCTTGGGCATCGATATTTTTTAGCACCTGAGCTTTCGCGTCTTCATAATCACTCAGCGTGATGACGTCGTCATCAACAATGACAATGATTTTATCGATGCCAACATAGGCGGCTTGTGCCCCAGGATGCCACATCATAGTAAGGCTTAGGCAAAATAGTGCTGCAAAAAGGGTTTTTTGAAAAAAAGAAGTCAATTGTATGGCCATTAGCGTCGAAAACCTGGAATACTTTCTTCGAATAGCTTGCTGATCGTACTATTGATAGTGCCTAGACCTTTTAAGGTAAATTCAAGCATGTAATGGTCTTTGTAATCGGCGCGGTAGTTGTTTCGTTCCCATTCGAAAATGTCGAACGTTTTGCGTTCGCGCTGATATGCCATAAGAACATTTAAACAGCAATTATCGTAGGCCAGACCAATGATGCGATCCGCTTGCTCGTTGCGGTTTATATCATATTGGTAGCGAATAATGCCAGACCATTGTGTGCTAATCGGCCAGATCGTTGAAAAATCCACCATGTTGATGTCATCTTTTAGGTAGGTGGTGCCGCCATCATGTTTTGGGATAGGCTGAATGGGGTTTTGCACATAGCGAAATCCGAGATTGATCAGTTGCCAGGGAGATTCTCGATATTGGTAATAAATTGAACCTTCGTTAAAGGAATCTTCAAAGGGGTTGAAAAGGCTGGCAAAACGAATCTGCTGCTTGGGTGTGGGATAAAAATTGGCCTGAAACGCCATGTCGCTGGTGTGGTTGTAGAATCGACGATCAACTTCGTCGTTATAAGCTTGACGAAATTCGGTTTCATCTTTTGATAAATCAGGTGTGATGGCTAAATGTTCTTTATGAAATTCGGATGCGGCAACTTTACGATCCGTGAAATACAGGATTTGCCCAAGCCCCACATTCGCAAGAATATGCCCAGTTCGGAGATTGGCCCATTCGGATGATAGATTGAGCGTCAATTGATTGGCATCACCAATGCGGTCGACGCCATTAAAGCGCTCGCCACGAAACAGTTGGGCATAGCTAAAAGTATATTCGCTGGTATCAAAGATGGGCAAATGACCCTGTTCATCGTAATGCGCATAATAATAAAACAATCTGGGTGTTAGCGTTTGGTAGAGGGTTTTATGCTGTTTCTCAAAAATTAATTGCGCATCAATGGAAGCCACTGGAACGCTGATGTGTTGATGGCCTGTGGTTTGGTATACATTTGATGTGTCGCCATTGTCTTTGAGTAACATGTCGGTGCGCTTGTAGGCAAGGGTGCTAACGACCTCTGCAAAAGGCCAGATATCTTTACGTGTTAGGTTGGGCTCGAGATAAAAACGATCTGCTTCGACACGATTTTCTTTATGTTCAAAGTTAACAAACTGACCGTTAAACCCTGATTCAAACTTAAAGGGTTTAACATCTGGAATATAGGTGATGTCTATTCGCGGCATTTGGCGATAAAGTGTTAACGGGTCAGGAAAATCTTCAAGTGTTTGATAGTCAATCAACCTAAGATCCAATTGCAACTGATGGCGATTAAAACCAACATAAGCTTCGCGGCGAATATTGAGGGTTTTTTCGATATCTAATCCTTTCCCGCCCCAGTCTTGAAAATAATCATTATCACTCACGCGCTGATAGTTGATGAAGGTTGATATAAAAGGCGAGAGTTGCCCTTTTTCTTTAATGCCATAAGCCCATCGATCTTGATGATTTTTATTGGTAAAAGTCTGATCGCCAACTTTTTTATCGCTAGGAATATATTGCCCGTTAAGTTGCCATTCGCTAAATCGATTTAAATAGCGTGCCTCCAGGCCATGGCCTAGCGCATGCTCTGTTTGTAGTCGAGGGCTATAGGTCATATCAGCATTAGGGGCGATATTTAAATAGTACGGCAGGGTAAAATCGACATTGCTGGATGACACGGAAAGACTGGGAAATAAAAAGCCGGATTTACGCTCATCATTGATCGGAAAATTAATATAAGGAAAATAAAACACCGGCACATCTTCAATACGAATGACAGCGTTATAGGCACTGCCCCAGCCAGATTGGTTATCAAGGTCAATGGTACTGGCCGAGAGTGTCCAGTTATCGGAATCAGGGGGGCAGCTGGTAATTTCGGATGAATGCAGCAAGAGTTTTTCTTTTTGTGCGGATTTTTTAAGATCCAGTTGCTTGGCCTTGCCGCGAATCGCGTTACTGTGCATTAAAAAATTTGCTTTATTGACCTTAAGATTTTCAAAATTATTGGAGAGGCTGCCATCGGCTGCGGTTAATAAAAACCCGGGTTGTCTCAAAATAAAACCGCCATCGATGGTGGCATCACGCGTTTGCTGATTGTATTGCATCCGCTGGCAGCTAAAGCGGATACTGCCTTTATAGGCTTCAACATCGCCTTCAAGTAATAGTGTGTTGTCATCAAGGCTTGAGACTTGATCAGCACTTAAAAAGGTTTCGGAGGATTCTTTTTTAGCGTTTTGCTGGTTACTTGGGTTTGCAGGCTCTTGGTAATATCCCTTGCAGGCAGAAAGTGAGTTTTTATCATCCACCCAGTCTAAATGCTGGGCGTCGTTATTGGCAGTCGCCATCGCCTTGTGGAGTTGTTTCGGATCTTGGGTGAGCTGAATTGGGTTATCGTTGAGTGGTTTTGGACAAAGCGGCGATTCAGTGGCTGAAAAAACACGAACGCTCAAGCTAAGAGCGCACAAAGTAAGTAAGGCTGCTAAGAAAGTTAGATGAGTGTTGCGTCGCTTAACCATGAATGAATTATCTACCCTAAAACATCCTAAAGGTGCTATTCTCTGCTGTTACCTATTTAGGATAGACCAATGCCTCTTTGTCAATTGAACGCTAAACTACCATGAAAGTTGATACGAATCTATTTGAGTCACTAAGCCGTTGGATAAAGCGCTTAGATTTAGGTGAACTCAAAGCCATTGAAAAGCTCGTTGGGGATGCCAGTACACGGCAATATTTTCGTGTTCAGTTATCGGATAATTCCTATGTGGCAGTGATTGCACCGAAAGAATCCTTAATGAATACAGCTTTTGTGCAAATTCAGAAACTGTTTTTGAATATGCATGTGCCCGTGCCTGAAATTATCAGCGAAGACAAGACACAAGGTTTTATGTTACAGGAAGACCTTGGGGATACCATGATGCTGAATAGGTTAACGTCAAAGAACGTTGATGCGATTTACCCCGAGGTTTTTGACTATTTATTGACCTTTTTGCAACTGGCGCCGTCTACTATAGCGGATTTGCCTTTATATGATGAGGCGTTTTTTCGTCGAGAAATGGATCAGTTTGACAAGCATTTCTTATCGGGATGGTTGGGTCTTGAGTTAAATGCGAATGAACTTATTATCGTAGAAAAAGCCAAAACTTTTTTAATCGAGAAAGCACTTGAGCAACCTTATGGGTTTGTTCATCGAGATTTTCATAGCCGAAATATGATGTTTAACGATAATCGTTGGGTAGTGATTGATTTTCAAGACGCGGTACAGGGGCCGTTAACTTACGATTTAGTATCGCTTTTAAAAGACTGTTACATTGATTGGCCGGATGAACAGGTAGAGCAATGGGTTAAAACCTATTACGATCGACTCGTTCAGAATCCTAAAGCGCCCTTTGCGAATTGGCCATATCGCGAGTTTCTAACGCAGTTTCATTTAATGGGGCTACAGCGCCATCTAAAAGTTTTGGGGATTTTTACACGCTTGGCTATGCAAGATCAAAAAACCAATTACCTTCAATACCTGCCGAGAGTGTTTCAGTACATCCTTTCTGTGACTGGACGATATGAGGCAATGGCGGATTTTAATGCTTTCTTGTTGACCAAAGTGGCTGCTCTTGTCGAGCAAAAGCTTGCTAGTCATTCACTACCGTCAGATGACTCTGGAGTCCATTCATGAAAGCCATGATCCTCGCCGCTGGTTTTGGTAAGCGGTTAATGCCCTTAACGGCAGAGAAACCCAAGCCGCTACTAAACGTCGGTGGTAAACCCTTGATCCAATGGCGAATCGAGGCCTTGGTGGACGCAGGGATTACCGAGATTATTATCAATCATGCCTATTTAGGGCAGCAAATAGTGGATTTTTGCGGGGCAGGTGAAAAGTTTGGCGCTCAAATAACCTACTCACCTGAACCTGAACCCCTAGAAACTGCGATGGGTATTAATAACGTATTAGATTTTTTTGAGAATCAGCCTTTTTTGATTGTTAATGCCGATATTTTTACTGACTTTCCATTGCAAAAATTGACCTCAATAGATTTAAACGAGGACTTGGCGCATCTAGTGATGGTTGATAACCCCAAACATAACCCTAAGGGTGATTTTTCAGTGACGGCCACCAATCAGTTAGCCTTGCCTCAAAACGATACGTTAACCTATTCGGGTATGGCCTTGTTAACACCTGCCTTTTTCGATGCGTTTTATGCTGGTGAAAAACCACTAAAGCCCTTGTTTTTAAAAGCTATTGAGGCCGGAAAAATTTCTGCCAGTAAAATGACAGGGTTTTGGGAAGATGTCGGCACGCCTGAACGATATGAAATGCTGAACCAGCAGTTACGTGCTTGATCTTCGTTGATCGCGCCTCTGCGGGTTTTTTACAAAAAGGAGTGGCTGTGGGATAATTCTCCTCCTTTGAAGGCTACCAGTATTTCTAGAGAATCCTATGGAATTTAAAATCGCCCCCTCCATTTTATCGGCAGACTTTGCACGCTTAGGTGAGGAAGTCGATGCGGTGTTGGCTGCGGGTGCTGACATTGTCCATTTTGATGTGATGGATAATCACTATGTACCGAATTTAACGATTGGCCCGATGGTTTGCAAAGCCCTCCGAGATTATGGCATTACTGCGCCTATTGATGTGCATTTGATGGTGAGTCCTGTTGATGATTTGATAAAGCAATTTGCTGATGCTGGAGCGACCTATATTACGTTTCACCCAGAAGCTTCCATGCATGTCGATCGATCATTGCAATTAATCAAAGATGCAGGGTGTAAGGCGGGTCTTGTCTTTAACCCGGCTTCATCCTTGGATGCTGCAAAATATGTACTGGATAAACTCGATATGATTTTATTAATGTCGGTGAATCCAGGGTTCGGAGGACAATCATTTATTCCTGCGACCCTTCAAAAGCTTAAAGAAGCCCGACAGTTAATTGATGAAAATGGCCTCGATTGTCAGTTAGAAATCGATGGTGGGGTGAAGGTCGATAATATTAAAGAAATCGCGCAAGCGGGCGCAGATACTTTTGTTGCAGGTTCGGCCATTTTTAATCAGCCCGATTATAAAGTAGTGATTGATCAAATGCGTAACGAATTGGCAAGCTTTTAGGTTGACGATGTTTTCAAATAAACAAGCCTTATTGTTTGATTTAGATGGCACGCTCGTTGATAGTGTGGGAGATCTACATACAGCAATAAATACGATGCTTGATGCGTTTAATGCACCTTCGGTAGGTGAAGATCAAGTGAGGGAATGGGTCGGCAATGGCTCTTTGCGTTTGGTTGAACGAGCGTTGTCTTATACAAAAAACGTTGATGCAAGCTTTAAGACGGTTAATCTCACTACGGCGCATGATCATTTTTTAACAGCTTACAGCGACACGCATCATGCAAACACTAGGCTATGTAAAGGGGTAAAAGAAACGCTTACCTATTTTGCAGAGTGCCGCCTCTTAATGGCAGTGATAACAAATAAGCCCTTACAGTTTGTTCCAGAGTTATTGGAAGCTCAAGGCATCGATCAATTTTTTGATATGGTGCTCGGTGGCGATAGTTTGGCTGAAAAAAAACCTTCGCCAATTCCATTGCTTTTTGCTTCTGAAGAGCTAGGCATTCCCATCGAAAACTGCTTGATGATCGGTGATTCAGAAAGCGATATTTTGGCTGCAAAAGCTGCGGGTATGCAATCTGTTATTTTATCAGATGGTTATCACCAAGGGATGGATGTCACAAGCATGGGAGCAGATGCCGTTATCGATAGCGTTGATGCACTCATCGGATTAGTCAATGATTCTTCTAATTGATAACTTTGACTCCTTTACCTTTAATCTGGTGCGGTATTTTGAAGAGTTATCTTTTGAGGTGATGGTCGTTAAAAATAACGCCATATCCTTGGGTGACATTGATCGTCTTAATCCTGAATTCATTGTCTTGTCACCTGGCCCTGGCAGACCAGAAGATGCCGGTATTTGCTTGCCGGTTGTTGATAAGTTTTACACATCTAAACCCATATTAGGGGTTTGCTTGGGGCATCAAGTTATTGCGCAATATTTTGGCGCAAAAATTATTCATGCGAAGCAACTTATCCATGGTAAAGTATCGGCCATTCATCATGAAAATGATGTGCTCTTTGAGCAGGTCGTTTCACCTTTTAATGCCACAAGGTATCATTCATTAGTGGTAGATGCCAAATCATTGTCATCTGAGCTGTTGGTCACAGCATCAACCCAAACCGCATTGGGTGAATTCGATGAAGTCATGGCGATTGCACACAAATCATACCCTGTATTTGGGGTTCAATTTCACCCAGAAGCTGCTTTAACCGAAAATGGCCATCAAATTTTGGCAAATTTTATTGCGTGTGGGCTGCAAAGCTTGGTGTCGACAAAAGAAATAGTATGGAGCTAGACAACGTGGAACTAATAAAAGCAACACAAAAACTCGTTGATGGAAATGACTTAACTAGCGATGAAATGTCTGGTGCATTTTTGGAAATCATGTCAGGCAAAGCCACCGATGCACAAATTGGCGGCTTTTTGGTTGCGCTTCGAATGAAAGGTGAAACCGTTCAGGAAGTTGCTACAGCAGCCAAGGTTATGCGCAGCCTCTCAACTAAGGTTGAGGTAACGGATGCTACTTTGGATATTGTCGGTACAGGTGGCGATGGGGCGAAAATATTTAATGTCTCAACGGCGAGTACATTTGTGGCGGCAGCTGCTGGTGCAAAAGTAGCCAAGCACGGTAATCGCTCGGTAACCAGTTCATCCGGTATGGCCGATGTACTTGAAGCGGCGGGGATAAATTTACATTTAAGCCCTTCTCAAATCGCTTACTGCATTGAGCAAACAGGCTTAGGTTTTATGTTTGCAGTGAATCACCATCAATCGATGAAATATGCAATTGGCCCACGAAAGGAATTAGGGTTACGTACTGTATTTAATCAATTAGGGCCATTAACCAACCCTGCGGGCGCGACGCATCATGTGATTGGTGTGTATGATCCGGAGTTAGTGTTACCTTTTGCTGAAGTATTGAGAGAGCTTGGCAGCAAACATGCGTTAGTGGTTTGTTCGAATGATCGACTGGATGAATTTTCGATTGCTACAGACAGTCAAGTAGCTGAATTAAAAGACGGTCATATTGAACAATACAGTGTTAGCCCTGAATCAGTTGGGCTTAATCGATCACCACTTGATAGTTTGCGTGTTGAATCCCCAGAAGAAAGTTTGGCGCTGATTAAAAAGGCGTTAAAGCAACAGGATACCCCAGCATCTGATATGATAGCGCTCAATGCTGGCGCTGCCATTTACGCAGCGGATTTGACCTTAACCCTAAAGCAAGGGGTGGAGATGGCACAGGATATTATGGTGTCAGGTCTTGCCCTCGAAAAAATGAAAGATTTTGTTGAGTTCACCCGTTTTGTCAAAGAGTAACCCCATGAGTGATACCCCTGATGTACTTAAAAAAATCATACAACGAAAGTATGAAGAAATAAGCGAGCGGGAAGCAAAAGTTTCAATCCAAACACTTGAAAAAAAAGCAGTTATGCAAAGTGCTTGCCGTGGCTTTATGGCCGCGCTACAGCAAAAGCACCAAGCGGGTAAGAGTGCGATTATCGCAGAGATTAAAAAAGCGTCGCCCAGTAAAGGTATTATCCGAGAAGACTTTAACCCCCTTGAGATTGCTAAAGCCTATGAAGCCGCTGGAGCGGCGTGTTTGTCGGTGTTGACCGATCAAGATTATTTTAAAGGCCACGAAGATTTTCTTATTGCGGCAAGAGAAGCAACCAGCTTGCCAGTGATTCGCAAAGATTTTTTAGTTGAGCCATATCAAATTGTTGAGGCACGAGCGATTGGTGCGGATTGTGTCTTGTTAATTGTCGCGGCGTTTTTATCCCAGCCAAACAAACTTAAGCATCTTTATGATCTTGCGATATCTTTGAATATGGATGTGTTAGTCGAAGTACATAATGCTGAAGAATTAGCTTTGGCATTAGAGTTGGGTTTGCAGGTGGTGGGTATTAATAACCGGAACTTGCATAATTTTGATACCAGCTTACAGACCACACTTGATTTAAAAAAGTTGATTCCTCCCTCAGTGACGATTGTGACAGAAAGTGGTATTCATAACGCTGCTGATGTGGCGCTTATGCGAAATAATAACATTCATACCTTTTTAGTCGGCGAAGCCTTTATGCGATTTGATGATCCGGGTGAAGGGCTTAAACAGCTGTTTGAATGATGGTTAGGGCCGCTTAACCTCCTCTAATTTCTAGCGATAGTTTTCATTTTAAGCGAAGGCAATTAAACCATGCGATCGCTAATGATTATATTTATTCTTTTGTCTTTGGTGTGTCAACTTGATACGAGTAAGGGCATAAAGCATTCTGGTCGGTTGTCTCTAGTTTTCGAGCAAATTAATCCTCATCAGTATCTTACAGGGCAGCTTGAGATCACCCATATTTATCTCATTGATTCACAAGATCAAGCCATTGATATACAGGCAGCCCCCATCGCCTGGAATATTGATAAAGCAGGCTTTTTTTTTCAGTCTAGTGAGATAGGTGCTATTCCTAAAGGTGAGTATAAAGCCCTTGAAATTCATATACGTGATAAAGGGCTCCGCTTAATTGAGCAGAGAAAAGACGCAAACCTTTCACAACGACTTGTTGATTCGATGCATCAGCCAATAATTAATGGGGAAGAGGCGCTTGATGATCACTCTATATCTACCCGCCTGTTTTTTGCATCTCCCATCGCCATTACTGA
>JAPOUS010000159.1 GCA_026708525.1 Cellvibrionales bacterium | reverse complement strand
GTTCATGTAATTGTGGCGGTAGTGATTGTTGGTGCAATTTTGTTGCAGCAAGGTAAAGGGTCTGAGATGGGGGCATCATTTGGTGCAGGTTCATCTCAAACTGTCTTTGGTGTGCAAGGTGGTGGTAGCTTATTAACAAAGTGGACTGCTATTTTAGTGGCAATCTTTTTGGTGACCAGTTTGTCTTTGGCATACTTTGCGCATAAGAAGAGTGAGTCGCTTTACGATGTGATGATTGATCAAGAAGCAGTCGAAGCATCATTTGCGCTGCCAGTAAAAGAAGGTGAGGTAGGCAATGATGATGTGCCTGCGATGCCGTCAGTAAATTCAAGTGAGTCTTCGGACGTTCCTGAATAGGTCGTTTGTCTGGTTGGCTTGAGTAGATAGTTTTAGCCGAAGTGGTGGAATTGGTAGACACGCCATCTTGAGGGGGTGGTGAGTTATGCTCGTGCGGGTTCAAGTCCCGCCTTCGGCACCAAATGATAAACAATGGCCCGGCCGCTGCGCTTGGCTTTTGTAAAAAGAGGCAATTGGCCTCTTTTTGTCCTTTGATGGAAGGCTTCTCTATGAGATTGTATTAAAGGAAATTAAGGCGATTGGTTGTTGATTAATAAAGGGCAACTCCCTATAATCGCCGTCGTTGATAAAGCGCTTTGGGAAAGTGATCAAAAGGCGTTTGTTTGCGGGGCTTTATGCCCTTTTTTTGTTTTTAGAATCTTTTGTTTTTGCTATCTGGAGTTTCTTGCAGATTTATGGCGGTAAATTCAGTCATTCGTGATCTTGTTCGGCCTGCTGTCGAGTCGATGGGGCTGGTACTTTGGGGAGTTGAATTGCTGCCTCAAGGTAAGCGCGCCTTGCTTCGAATTTATATCGATAGTGAATCCGGTGTGACTGTGGATGATTGCGCTAATGTCAGTCGCCAGGTCAGTGGAATTTTAGATGTTGAAGATCCTATCAGTGCAGAATATGTGCTGGAAGTTTCATCACCTGGCATGCAGCGCCCATTGTTTGAATTGAGTCAATATGACGCATACATTGGTGCAGAACTTGCTGTTAAGCTCAATGTGCCTTTTGAAGGCCGGCGAAAATTTACCGGTCAATTAGTGGGCATTGAAGGTGATGAAGTCGTACTTAAAGTGGATGATGAAGAATATTTGTTACCTTTCGATACGATACATAAAGCCAATCTCGTCTTTAGGGATTAATGCATAATACAGAGGCATATGATGAGTAAAGAAATCTTATTAGTCGCAGAAGCGGTCTCCAACGAAAAAGGTGTTGATGAAAACATCATTTTTGAAGCGATTGAGCAAGCGCTTGCGACCGCGACAAAAAAGCGTTTTGACGAAGAGTCAGATGTTTATGTCATCATTGATCGCACGAATGGAAGTTATGAAACCTTCAGACGTTGGACGGTTGTCCCTGACGATGAAGTTGCCATTTTGGGTACACAATTTACGACAGAAGAAGCGCGTGACGTTGACGATTCGCTGGAGATTGGCGATGTGTACGAAGAACAAATCGAAAATGTTGAATTTGGCCGTATTGCAGCACAAACAGCTAAACAAGTTATTGTCCAAAAGGTACGTGAAGCTGAACGGGCGCAAGTGATTGATCTTTACCGTAGCCGTTTAGGTGAATTAATTAATGGTACAGTCAAAAAAGTTACGCGAGATAATTTGATTATCGATTTAGGCAATAACGCTGAAGCCGTGCTGCCTAAGTCTGAAGTTATTGCGCGAGAAATTTTCCGCATGGGTGATCGTGTCCGTGCCATTTTACATGATATTCCAGAGGAAGGTCGTGGCCCGCAGTTAAAACTCAGCCGTACTTGTCCGGAAATGTTAGTTGAGCTTTTCAAAATTGAAGTGCCAGAAATTTCTGAAGAAGTGATTGAAATTAAAGCCGCGGCTCGTGATCCAGGTTCGCGCGCAAAACTTGCGGTGAAAACCAATGATGGCCGTATTGATCCTGTTGGTGCCTGTGTGGGGATGCGTGGTGCGCGTGTTCAAGCTGTCTCGGGCGAACTAAACAATGAACGAGTGGATATTATTCTTTGGGATGACAATCCAGCACAGCTTGTTATTAATGCGATGTCGCCAGCTGAAGTAGAAACGATCGTGATTGATGAAGACAGCCACTCAATGGATGTGGCGGTATCAGAGAACGATTTGGCTCAGGCTATTGGCCGATCTGGGCAAAATGTTCGTTTAGCCTCTGAACTGACAGGATGGAAAATCAACGTCATGGGAGTAAACGAATGGGAAGCCAAGCAGCAAAGTGAAGTGGGTAACGTGGTTACCACATTTATGGAAGCCCTGGATGTTGATGAAGATTTAGCTGAAGTATTGGTCGAAGAAGGCTTTACGACTTTAGATGAAGTGGCATACATCCCATTATCTGAGATGGCTGCTATTGAAGGATTTGATGAGGATATTGCTCAGGAACTGACCGATCGTGCGAAGGATGCATTATTAACCAAAGCGATTGCCAGTGATGATGCAAAACCTGCGGATGATTTATTAGCAATGGATGGTATGGATGAAACCTTAGCCTATCAACTGGCAGACATGGGTGTTATCACCATGGAAGACCTTGCAGAGCAAGCGGTGGATGATTTGCTGGAGATTGATGGTATGGATGATGAAAAAGCAGCGGCGCTAATTATGACAGCGCGTGCTCCTTGGTTTGAAGATCAATAATAAATTCTTCGTTCAGGCGGTATAAGAGGAGAAATTAACGAATGGCGGAAGTTACAGTCAGTCAATTAGCCATTACAGTCGGTATACCTGCTGACCGCTTGTTGATGCAAATGAAAGAAGCGGGACTTTCTCATAAAAATGAAAATGAAGTAGTTTCTGTGGAAGATAAAGAAACCTTACTTACTTATTTGCGTGATCAAGGCTCGGATGAGAAGCCCAAGAAAATCACGCTTAAACGAAAAAAATTAAGCACCATTAAAACCGGTGCTGGTGCAGGCCGTAAAACCGTTAATATTGAAGTGCGCAAAAAGCGTACGGTGGTTAAGCCTTCTACTACAGACGCAGTTGAGTCGGAGAAGCCTGAGTCCCTAGTTACTGAAGAGACTAAGGTTGAGCTTGCTCTTGAAGAGGTAGCCGAAGTTGCTCAGGTAGAGCCTAAAGAAGCGCCAGTCGTTGAGTCGCCTCCAGAGAAAACGCCAGAAGAAATAGCCGAAGAGCAAGCTAAACAAGCTGCAAGAGAAGCCGCAACAAAGGCAGCCGAAGAAGCTGCAAAAAAAGCCGCTATCGAAGCTGAAAAGAAAAAAGCGGAAGAGGCAAAAATTGAAGCAGAGCGTGTAGCAAAAGAAAAAGCAAAACAAGAAGCTCTCGATAAGAAAAAACGTGAGCAAGAAGCCATTGAGGCTGCTGAACGTGCTGCCAGAGAAGCCGCTGCAAAAGCCGCTGAAGAACGTATTCGTCTAGAGCTTGCGGCTATTCGATCAGAAAAGTCGGCGCTTGAAGAAAAGGCCAAGCACAACCCTAACGACTTTGAAGTGAAGCGGCAGTTGGCGGCAGCGAAACGCCGTGAGCAGGAAGAAACCGAAGCGCAAGAGCGCGCGATTCGCCAAAAGCAGCGTGAAGAAGAAAAACGTAAAGCAGAAGAAGAAAAACGCTTACGTGAAATCGAGCTGCAAAAACAACGCGAAGAAGAGAAGCGTCAAAAAGAAGCCGATGCAGAGTCTGAGAAGAAGAAAGCCGGCACCAAAACTAAACGTTTGCGTGCAGAAATTAAACCGGCTCAACCGACTGAAGAAAGACGTCCTCGCCGTGGCAAAGAGTCAAAAGGTAGTCGAGGAAAAGGCAGAAGTCAGAACTTGCAGTCGCAGCTTACGCTTGATGGTGAATTCCAAGAGATGGGCAGCCGTGGCCGTAAGAAATCTAAGCCACGTGTGAATGTCGATCGACAAGAATTCGAAATGCCGACAGAAAAACAAGTATTCGAAATCGAAGTGGCAGATGCAGTTCGAGTCGGTGATCTTGCTAATAAGATGAAGATCAAATCGGGCGAAGTGGTTAAGACCCTGTTAAAGATGGGCGTCATGGCGACGGTTAACCAAGTACTCGATCAAGATACGGCCATACTCTTAATAGAAGAGATGGGGCATAAGCCTAAGATTGTCTCTGAAACGGCGGTTGAAGATAAATTGATGGATGAATTCGAGAGTGCAGAAGGTACGCTCGAACCAAGAGCGCCAGTTGTCACTGTTATGGGTCACGTTGACCATGGTAAGACATCGTTACTTGATTATATACGTAAAACGCATGTTGCCGGTGGCGAAGCAGGGGGCATTACCCAGCATATCGGTGCGTATCATGTTGAAACCGATAGAGGCATGATTACTTTCTTAGATACTCCGGGCCATGCTGCTTTTACTGCAATGCGTGCACGTGGAGCGAAAGCAACAGATGTCGTTATTTTGGTGGTTGCAGCCGATGATGGCGTGATGCCGCAAACCGAAGAAGCGATTCAGCACGCGAAAGCCGCGGGTGTTCCTTTGGTGGTAGCTGTCAATAAGATCGATAAAGAAGGTGCAGACCTTGATCGAGTGAAAAATGAACTGGCAGCCAAAGAAGTCATTCCAGAAGACTGGGGCGGTGAGCATCAGTTTATTCCTGTCTCGGCGCATACAGGTCAAGGCATTGATGAGTTGTTAGATGCTATCTTGTTGCAATCTGAGTTGCTTGAGTTACAAGCGCCTGCGGATGTGCCTGCACGCGGTGTAGTCGTTGAATCGCGTCTTGATAAAGGTCGCGGTGTTGTCACTACCGTATTGGTTCAGTCAGGTACTTTGAAATCATCAGATATTGTTCTTGCAGGTGAGTCTTTCGGCCGAGTAAGGGCTATGATTGATGAAGTTGGTAAGCCAATCAAAGAAGCTGGGCCTTCGATTCCTGCTGAAATTGTTGGTCTCGCCTCAACTCCGGATGCGGGTGATGAGTTTATCGTGGTTGAATCTGAGAAGAAGGCACGTGAAGTGGCTGAATTGCGTAACCAGCGTACTCGTGAGACACGTTTGGCAAGACAGCAAGTGGCCAAGCTTGAGAACATGTTTACCAACATGGAAACCGCATCTAAGCAACGTTTGAATGTGGTTCTTAAAACCGACGTTCGTGGTTCGCTTGAAGCCTTACAGCAGTCGTTGCTAGATATTGGTAATGACGAAGTTGAAGTGACGATTGTTAGCTCTGGTGTTGGTGGTATTACAGAAACCGATGCTAATTTGGCATTAACTTCAAATGCGATTGTTTTCGGTTTTAACGTTCGTGCTGACGCTTCGGCCAAATCCTTAATGGAAAAAGAGGGCGTAGAATACCGTTATTATAGCGTTATCTATGATCTTATCGATGATGTCACTAAAGCCCTTTCAGGTATGTTGTCACCTGAGTTACGTGAAGAAATTGTCGGCGTGGCTGAAGTTCGTGATGTCTTTAAGTCGCCGAAGTTTGGCTTGATTGCAGGATCGATGGTTATCGAGGGCACAGTATATCGCAGCAAACCTATCCGCGTATTACGTGATGACATTGTTATTTATGAAGGTGAGCTAGAGTCTCTTCGCCGCTTTAAAGATGATGTCAATGAAGTCCGTAATGGCATGGAATGTGGTATCGGTGTTAAAAATTATCAAGATGTTAAGCCTGGCGATAAGATTGAAGTCTTTGATGTCAAAGAAGTGGCTCGATCGCTGTAGTCAAAGGTGTAATTGAATGGCTAGAGAATTTGGTCGTCCTGAGCGTGTCGCTGACTTCTTGCTTAAAGAGTTGTCGGTATTGATTCAGCAAGAAATGCGTGATCCACGCGTTTCTATGGTGAGTATTACTGAGGTTGAGGTCAGTCGAGATCTTTCGCATGCGAAGGTTTACCTTACGGTACTTGGCTGTGATTCGAAAGACGACGCTAAAGAGCCGGTTAAGGTGTTAAACGGGGCTGCGGGTTTTCTTCGTAGCCAACTTGCCAAAAACTCTTCCATGCGCACAACGCCTACCTTGCGCTTTTATTTCGATGAAAGTCAGCTTAGGGCGGGTCATATTGAAAAGCTCCTTCATGATTTGCGGTCTGAGAAGTCCTCAGGTAATCAGTAAATTAAGGTTTTATTGATCGATGGGGCGACGACGTAAAGGCCGACCAATTTCGGGCATTCTTTTATTGGATAAGCCAACAGGGCCGACTTCCAATCAGGCATTAATGACCTGCAAGCGTTTGTATCAGGCGCAAAAAGCTGGGCATACGGGTAGTCTTGACCCACTGGCGAGTGGTGTATTGCCGTTGTGCTTTGGAGAGGCTACAAAGTTTTCTCAGTATTTACTCAATGCCGATAAAAGTTATCAAGCGACCTTAAAACTCGGAGAGCGAACTGACACTGCTGACAGCGAAGGCGAGGTGGTTGAATGTGCGAAGGTGCCAAACCTGGTTGCATTAGATATCGAGCAGGCGTTGAAGCAGTTTTTGGGCGAGAGTTATCAAGTGCCGCCTATGTACTCAGCCTTAAAACAAAATGGCAAGCCATTGTATGAGTTGGCTAGGCAAGGTATTGAGGTTGAGCGAGAAAAACGTGCCATTAGTATTTCATCCATTCAACTGGATGAGTGGATTGAAGAAACCAATACCTTGATATTTACCGTAAGCTGCTCAAAAGGCACTTATATTCGAACGCTTGGAGAGGATGTAGCTGAAAAGCTGGGTACTCTAGGTCATTTAACAGCGCTCAGACGCATTCGAGTCGGTGAATTCCATCTTGAAAATTGCCATCGAATTGAAGCTGTCCAGCAGGCGTTTGACGATTTAGGCTTTGATGGCATCGATCAGTGGCTAATCTCACCTGAAAATGCAGTAAATCATCTCCCAATGGTGGAACTTGACCCGCAAGAAGGGTATTATGTGCGGCTGGGTCAGCCGATTTTTTTGCCTGGCAATGTGCTCGATGCAGCATTTGCAGGTCAATCGGTGGAAGGCTTAGTCAGGCTGCGCTGTGAGTCCCAATTTATTGGGCTTGGCGAAATAGCCGACGATGGCCTTGTGCAGCCAAAACGGTTAATTGCCAGCTAGAAACCCAGTAGGTAATTAATGCGGATCATAAGTGATCCACACAGTAAGTAACTTGTCTGGAAATATGCTCGGGCAAGTTTTAATTCATGCATATTATATATAGGTACAATTATGGCACTAAGTGCAGTAGAAAAAGCAGAAATCGTTAAAGAATATCAGCAAGCCGAAGGCGACACAGGCTCTCCTGAAGTTCAGGTTGCTTTGTTAACACATAACATCAACAAACTTCAAAACCATTTCTCAGGTCACAAAAAAGACCATCACTCACGTCGTGGCTTGATCCGCATGGTTAACCAGCGTCGTAAGTTACTTGATTACCTTAAGCGTAAAAACTCTAGCCGTTATTTAGAGTTGATCAAACGTTTAGGCCTACGTCGATAAGCCTAACAAAAGCCCACTTTATGTGGGCTGTTTACTTTTAAAGAACATCAAAAAATATCGCATAAGTGACGATATATCTAAAAAAATTTAAACTGATTTTAAATAAACAATAACTTTTTGCCGTAAATGGAGACATCTGAGTGAGTACAGTTATCAAACAAATTAATTACGGCAAGCACACCGTAACCCTGGAGACAGGGCGTGTGGCTCGCCAGGCAACGGGTGCTGTTTTAGCATCAATGAATGATACGCAAGTGTTGGCAACTGTGGTTGCTAGCAAAACCATGAAAGAAGGGCAGGATTTCTTTCCGCTTTCGGTTCATTACCAGGAGCGTACTTATGCGGCCGGTAAAATCCCTGGTGGGTACGGCAAGCGTGAAGGGCGCCCATCTGAAAAAGAAACCTTAACCTCACGTTTAATTGATCGCCCGATTCGTCCATTATTTCCGAAAGGCTTTAAGAATGAAGTTCAGGTCATTATCACTGTTCTTTCAGCTAATGATCAAGACGATCCAGATATTTTGGCGATGATTGCCACTTCTGCTGCGTTAACTATCTCAGGTGTCCCTTTTAATGGCCCTATCGGTGCCGCACGAGTGGGCTTTTCAGAAAAAGACGGCTATTTGTTAAACCCTACCTATAAAGAAACTGCCGAATCGCGTTTGGATATGGTGGTTGCAGGGACTAAAGATGCTGTATTAATGGTTGAGTCAGAAGCAGATGAACTAACAGAAGATCAAATGTTAGGTGCAGTGCTGTATGCGCATCAAGAGTATCAGGCAGTGATTCAATTGGTCGAAGAATTTGCTAAGGATGCTGCGAAGCCTCGCTGGGAATGGCAAGCAGAGGAAGCGAATGCGGCTTTGGTTGAAAGCGTAGAATCAACATTTGCAGGCCCAATGGGTGATGCTTACCGCATTACTGACAAACTTGAACGTCAAGCTGCTGTCGGTGTCGTTAAAGACCAAGCCGTTAGCGAATTAGTGACTGAAGAGGGTGAATTTTCAGAAGCTGACGTACTCGCTGTGGTAGGTAAGCTTGAAAAAAATGTTGTTCGTCAGCGTATCTTAAAAGGTGAACCACGAATTGATGGCCGTGATAGTAAAACCGTTCGTCCGATTGCTGTTGAAACCTCACTTTTAACCAATGTTCATGGTTCAGCACTATTTACTCGTGGTGAAACCCAAGCCATTGGTGCAGTAACTTTAGGTTCTACTCGTGATGCACAGCGTGTTGATATGTTGCACGGTGAAATTTCTGATAACTTTATGCTGCACTATAACTTCCCACCCTACTCAGTGGGTGAATGTGGGCGTATGGGGTCAGTGGGTCGTCGTGAAATTGGTCATGGCCGTCTAGCGCGCCGTGGTTTAGCTGCGATGTTGCCAACCGTTGAAGAATTTCCTTACACCGTGCGTGTTGTAAGTGAAGTCACTGAATCTAACGGCTCAAGCTCTATGGCCTCTGTTTGTGTTGGATCATTGGCGTTAATGGATGCCGGTGTTCCACTAAAAGCACCAGTTGCCGGTATTGCGATGGGTCTTGTGAAAGAAGGTAATGCCTTTGCAGTATTAACCGATATCTTAGGTGACGAAGATCATTTAGGTGACATGGACTTTAAAGTCGCAGGGACTAACGAAGGTGTGACTGCACTTCAAATGGATATCAAAATCGAAGGTATTACAGCCGAGATTATGGAAATTGCGCTTGAGCAAGCTCAACAAGCTCGCTTAAGTATTTTGGCGGATATGAACCGTGTGCTCGAGAAGCCAAAGCAAGATACATCGGACACTGCACCTCGCACGCAAACCATCAAAATTGATGCCGATAAGATTCGTGATGTGATCGGTAAAGGCGGCGCAACCATTCGCCAATTAACCGAAAATACAGGCGCGCAAATCGATATCAGCGACGATGGCACCATTAATATTTTTGCGAATGATGCAAAATCAATGGATGCAGCCTTAGCAGAAATCGAAGGCATTGTGGCTGAAGTCGAAGTGGGCAAAGTGTATAAAGGCCAAGTCGTCCGCGTCGTTGAGTTTGGTGCTTTTGTGAGAATCCTTCCTGCTAAAGAAGGTCTATTGCATATTTCTCAGATTGCGCATGAGCGTGTAGAGAATGTATCAGATCATCTAAGTGAAGGCGATGAAATCGAAGTGAAGGTATTGGAGCTGGATAATCGTGGCCGAATTAAGTTAAGCCGCAAAGAGTTATTACCAGAGCCAGAAGCTCAACCTTCGGAATCAGAGCAGGACGCAGAATAATCTGTGCTCTTGTATTTGTTCTTCTCATGTAAAGCGTGAGAGGAATAAATCGATTGAATCATTCGTTTTGTAAAACAACGTTTTTAATAATAACAATTTGTCGTTAACGAGTTCGTCACTGAATTGTGTGGGAGCTCAGGTAAGTCTTCATGCTCAATCCGCTTGCTGTAACTTGGTCTATTTTAGGCGTAAGCGCTTTGTTAGGGTGTGCTATTTATAGGCTTTCCGTGCATGTTTTTGCGCTTAATTTCTCTGAATTATCGGATTTTCATTGGTTGACCTTAATCAGTTTTTCTCTTTTTATGGCCTACTCTGAAGGTTATCGTGGGTTTCAAAAAGGCTTTTCGCCAAGAGTGGCGGCACGTGTTCGCTACCTTAAAAACTCAACTAATCTTATTGAAATGTTGTTGTCGCCCTTATTTGTCATGGGTTTTTTTAATACAACGAGAAGGCGCCAAATAACGGTAATTGTGTTAGTTATCATGCTTGCGCTTTTGATTCAATTAATGCATTTTGTACCCAGCCCTTGGCGAGGCATTATTGATACGGGCGTCGTCATTGGTTTAACGTGGGGGTTGGTGTCTTTTTATTACTTTACTTGGTTAGCGCTGACTACAGCAGATTTTCCTTATTCCCCTGAACTTTCACCAAACAAGTAAATTAGTATCATGGTTAATGTGCTTGTCACCGGTGCGTCTGGTTATATTGGACGACACTTATGCCAAACGTTGCTAAAAGCAGGGTTCGTTGTCTTTCCTGTTGTTCGTGATATCAATAAAGGCTTTGCATCTATCCCAAAAGAGCAGCATGTGGTTATTTCGAACTGTCATGCGCAAACGGATTGGAGCCCTTTTTTAAAAGATATAGAGGTTGTTATTCATTTGATGGCGCGGGCGCATAAACCTGCAAAAACAGATGATGAGCATCAGTTTAATTTCCAAAATGTTGATCTTTTTGAAAGCTTGATTAATCATTCAATGGCTTGTGGCATCAAACAAATACTCTTCTTAAGCTCTATTGGAGTTAATGGGGAAAAAACCTCCGGTAAGCCTTTTACTGTTGTTGATAGTCCAAGCCCCAAAAGCAACTATGCCAAGTCCAAATGGGCTGCCGAACAGCTATTAGAACGCCGATTAAAAAATAGCGATACGACGTTTACAACGATTCGTCCGCCCTTGGTCTATCATGGGGATAAATCCGGTTACAAAGGCAATTTACGGTTGCTTGAAAAATTAATTGCAACCAAATTGCCTCTGCCGCTAGGTAATATTCAAAATAGACGCAGTTTAGTTAGTGTGCAAAATCTAACGTCCTTAATAGATCACTGTATCCAGAATCCTAAAGCCTATAATCAAACGTTTTTAGTCTCAGATCCAGAGCCTGTGTCAACTTCTCAGCTATTGCGATTAATGAGTGGCGGCGAGGTACGGTTATTTTCGTTGCCTAAGTGGTTTTTCAAACTTGGGTTTCGATTAATAGGCAAGCCATTCATGGTAGACAAGTTATTCGCTTCACTTGAAGTAGATAGTCTGGAAACGCAGAATAGGCTTAATTGGCAAGCACCATTCACGGTAGAAACCATATTTAAGGATAAAAATGGTTAGCTTATTGGTTGTTTTCACGGTTTTGCTGTCATCAAGCCTTACCTACGTCATCATTTGCTGTATGAAAGGCGGTGCCAAATATGATATGCCGGATCATCGCAGCTCACACAGTGCACCAACGCCTACATCTGGAGGGCTTGCAATACTTGTTGGTAGTTGGCTGGGATTAGGCTTCGCGTATGGGCAAGATCTTCTATCATTGTCACCCTTGCCGGTAGGGCTGTTATTGGCCAGTTTACTTTCAATGGTAGGCTTTTTTGATGATATGTTTGATTTGAAACGACGCATGCGATTTATGGCTCAAATTATTCTTGTTGTTATTGCGTTAGCTGTTATCACCTTGCAAGGCTTGCTGCCACAGCCCATTTACCTCTTCTTTCCTTTGTTATTCTTATGGCTGTGGTTGATTAACTTGTTTAATTTTATGGATGGGATTAATGGCATAGCAGGTGTGCAATTTGTCTCGGTGAGTGCAGTGATGGCTTTTTTCGTTTGGCAAATGGGTATGGCTAGTGAGGCTATCTTTACGCTGCTGTTATCTGCTGCGGTACTAGGTTTTTTAGTGTGGAACTTCCCTTGGGGTAAAATCTTTATGGGGGATGTCGGTAGTTACTTTCTAGGCTTTACGTTAGGCTTTCTTTGGTTGTATACAGGGCTTATAAATAATACATTGTTAATTATATGGCTCATTATGTTGTCGGTGTTTATTCTTGATGCAAGCATGACGCTGCTTAGGCGTATGATGCTAGGAGAGCGATTTCTAAGCCCGCATAATCAGCATATGTATCAAATATTAGCGAGATGGTTTGATAGCCATGCTAAGGTCAGTTGTTTAGTGTTAGTTTACAATCTCTGTTGGTTGATGCCGCTGAGTTATGCGTTGTATTTGACTAAGATAAATGCGTTAGTGGCTATATTTTTGGCTTACTTCCCCATTACATTACTCTGGCTTTATGTTCGAGTGCAATTTGAGAAAACTAACCTCGTAAAAGTTTAAGGTGATATTGGCTGCTATTGCAGCATTACAGGGCTTAACTTTGTTTGTTTGATGTGTTTTAACTGCACGAAGGTGCAGCGTTTGTAACCAGGTTGTATGAAAATAATAAATTTTGGTATTCACCATTACCTTTCCATTTAATTTATTGATTAAGTTGGTTAAAATGGCTGCATTCACTTTTCGGCAATGGTGTTATGCGTCAAACGATCGTCAGCTTACCCCGCGTCTATAAACGCCTGTTGATGTTATGTTTAGACGTGGCCGGCATCATTATCTGCATTGCAGCTGCGCTCACGTTGCGTTATGGCTCTCTTGAGTGGATTGGCCGTTTTTCACAAGTTATTTTATTTTGTATTCTACTAACTGCCGTGGTTAGTTCGGTTCCTTTCTTTATTAAAATGGGGCTTTATCGGGCAGTTCTTAGGTATATTAACAGTACTGCTTTTTTTACTATTGTGAGGGCCTGTGCCTTTGCCGCTATAACCTTCGTGGTTATTGATGCAGTGTTTTTGCCCTTGGTGGTTTTGCCGCGTTCTGTGCCTTTTTTATACTTCTCACTTTTGTCAATTTACATGGTATCTACGCGCTATTTTATTCAGCGTTGGCTTGTAGGTGATAATATTCAAACGGCATTAGGGGTTTTGGTTAAAAGTCCCAAGGTCAGTGTGGCGAATAAAGGCCAGCGAGCCATTGTTGTTGGTGACCGCGCAAATGTGGCAGAGTTAATTCGAGCGCTTGATAAAACCAGTGCGTATTGTCCTATGGTGATTATCAGTAGTGATAAGGCAGCTCATGGCGGTGAAGTTTGTGGTCGCAAGGTGTACAGCTTAGGTGATTTGTTTGCAGTTATTGAAGAATATGAGCCACAAGTTGCTTTATTAGCAGCGCCACACCTATCCAGGCTTCAACGAATGGAAATTATTCATGATATCAAACAGCACCAATTGCCTATCAAAACGGTGCCTGAGCTGAATGAAATATTTTCTGACAAGATACGTATTGAAGATATTCGAGAGATAAACATCCTAGATGTTTTATGGCGAGAAGAAGTGAAGCCGAATAAACAACTGCTTGAGCAAAATATACGAGATAAAGTGGTGTTAGTGACAGGTGCAGGCGGGTCGATTGGCTCTGAAATTGCTCGTCAAGTTATTCACCAGAAACCAAAAAAGCTCATCTGCTTAGATCATGCAGAATATAATCTTTATGCGATTGAACAAGAGTTAATCAAAATAATTCGTGAATGCGACTTAGCCATTGTGCTTGAATTTAAGTTGATTTCTGTGATGGATGAAAAAGCCGTTTGGGATGTCTTTCATCATGAATCGATTCATACGATTTTTCATGCGGCAGGATATAAACACGTTCCCTTAGTCGAGCAAAATTGGGCTGCCGGGATAGAAAATAATACATGCGGAACCTTGATTGTTGCAGGTTGTGCCATCGCTGCTAAAACGGAACATTTTGTACTTATATCAACCGATAAAGCAGTGAGGCCTACCAATGTTATGGGAGCTTCTAAGCGGTTAGCAGAGATGGCGTTGCAGGCATTAAGTCAAAAGCAGCAGGTTTCATCGAGCGATATATTTAAAGATCCGAAGTTGAAAAATCACCAGCTGTTGAATCAAACCAATCTATCTATGGTGCGTTTTGGTAATGTCTTGGGCTCGAGTGGCTCGGTTATTCCATTATTTACTGAGCAGATTAAAAATGGCGGTCCTATCACGGTGACACACAAAGAAATTATCCGTTATTTTATGAGCATTCCAGAGGCTGCGCAGTTAGTTATCCAAGCATCATCGCTAGCAAACAGTGGGGAAATTTGCCTTTTGGATATGGGAGCTCCCATTAAGATCATTGATCTTGCGAAAAGAATGATCGAGTTATCAGGGCTTACGGTAAAAGATGAGCTCAATCCTTTAGGCGATATAGCTATTGAGGTTTCAGGGTTGCGTCCGGGGGAGAAACTGTATGAGGAGCTTTTAATTGAAGATAATGCACTCTCTACAGGTCATCCTAAAATATTTAAAGCGCAAGATAGTGCAGTTAGCTGGGAACAAATTATGCATGAAATGGATGCGCTATCGCTACATTTAAGTAGCGGCGAAACAGAAGAATTTATTCAGCGTCTTAACCGAGTGGCAAATGCGACAATTGATATCAAGGTTAATGCATCCGTCGATCTTAATGATAAAAGCTTGGAATGCGTGGCATAAATCCCATGTCGATATTAAGGGCTGAGGCTTCCGCTGTTAATTTCTTGAGCCATCTTTAGAAGCTTAGGCAAAACCTCTTGATTAGTTTTGGCGATCTGTTCCTGCTCATCGAGGATATCCGTCAGTATCTTTTTTGTTGTGAGAGGGTTTGCTAGCACAACACGAAAAACCGTGACAGCAGTTTTATGGTATTTGTCAATTTTTAGTCGTGTGCGAGAGACAAAAGTTTTGCCTTGCTTTCGTTGTGTATCTTGAATGTAGGCCGTTAATTCATCTAATAATTGATTGAGCGCGGTCAGTTTGTTTTGTTGGTTGGTTGAAATGGCTTTATCAATGGCCTGTTGAACGGATTTGGGTGTATAGCGATAGGTTAATAGGCACAGTTCTGGCACGGTTAATAGCTCAAATTCAGCATGTTGAGTGATTAAGTTGGCAAAATAGTGTGCTCTATCAATGCTGCTGTCAATTAAGCGCTGATAGCCATTAAGACCAATAATTTCGAGGCATGCATGGGTTAATAAGGCCATCGCGGCTCTTGACCCTTCTACAGAGTAACGCCCTAAATCCTGTGAGTCACCTCGGATAATATAATCAGCTTGATATTGAATGGCGTGAGCGGATTGAGGATCTTTAAAAAAGACCATCCCGGCACCCATGGGTGCATACATTTGCTTGTGGGCATCGATTGTGACGGAATCTGCTCGCTCGATACCTTTTAGCATAGGTTTGGCATTTTCTGATAATAACGCAGCGCCGCCCCAAGCCGCGTCTACATGGAAATGACACTGTAATTCTTCAGCAAGATCGGCTAATGCCTCCAATGGATCAATATGACCAGTTTCGGTAGAACCTGCAATACCAACAATCGCCAGGATGGCAGTATTTTGGCGTTGCAATTTTTTTGCAACGCGGCGCATAGCATTGACACAGACTTTATTTTCAGCATCTGTCTCGATAGAGATCACATTTTCTCGACCAATACCTAATAGATCTGCCGTTTTGTCAATGGAATAATGCCCCATCTCAGAAATTAGAATGGCGGCTGAGTCATAGTTATAGTGAGCCAATCCTTTGGCGAGGCCTGCTTTTACAATGCCTGGAAAATTATCATCAGCGGGCAATAATCGATTTCTGGCTGCCCAAAGTGCGGTGATATTTGCAACTGTACCTCCAGAACAAAAAACCCCTAAAGCGCTTTTAGCATTGTGCATATGGGCTTGATAGAAGGTGCTGTCCTGTTCATAGATAAGGTGATGCATCATGCCAATCACTTGTTGTTCAAGCGAGGTAAATGCATTGGAGGTTTCCAGCTTGACTACGTTTTGATTCAGGCTTGTCTGTAATTTGGCTAAGGAAGGAAGAAAACTGGGTAATGCCGATGTCATATGGCCAATAAAGCCTGGTGATGCAGTATTGGCTGAATGGGAAACCAGTTTTTCCATGATGTCAGTGGTGTACTGATCAGCTGAACGAGGCTTTTTGGTAATGGTGTAATCGGAAAAGTCGTTTTCTGTGTCCGCCAAAGGTTTTTGCAATCGAGCAATGCTCTCATTAAGAAATTTGGCAATGTCGCCTGAGATTTGCTTATCAATGACGGATAGTGGCGAATCAGGCGAAATCGGCGCGGTGAATAGCGCTACTGTGGTATCATCAATCGGAAAAAACGACATCGACTTTTAATCATCTTGGGTAAATCTAAAGAACCTTTGGTTGAATCTGATGCTTTTCGGTGGCTGTTTGTTATTTCATTATGTACACAAGTTATGTGTAAGCGACGAAAAACTGCACCCTTAACCTTATTGTAGCAATGCTATTGGTCTAATTGAGCATCAAAGTCTTTACAGGTTGTTCAGTATGAATGACTTACATTGGTCGGTATTATACGTTAAAAGCCAAAACATCCAAACATTTTCATTGATAGCGAAAAAAGGGGAAAATACTTGAGCGTACTTTCGTTTTTTTGTTATGGGTAAATCTTAATTCAGAAGCGGGTATTTTCGTTCGCTTTCAGATCATGCCAGTGCAAGTGGGTATCTGGATGGGAGTGGAAAAATGCTGTGGCCAGCGAAAGTCTATAGCCCCTCCTTTTTTTGAGGGGCGTGAAGGGGAGGCGGTTAAGAGGCAACGTGGCTTTATGCGCCGCCAAAGTTCCTGTTATCTTGTTGAGCTCTTTCGAAAATGAGACGGTCAACCTCCTGTAGGGCATACAATTTACCAATACTAAGGTCTGGCTTTTGCTCTCCTTCACTTAGGTTCATTAAGTCCGGATCTATTGAATATGGTCCGCTTTGAGCCGCTGGAAACATCAAAGGAAATAAGTTGTAGGTGTCTTCTTTATCTTTATCGCCCATTGAGTTGTTGGCAGCAAACTGCTTTAATATGCGCAGCTCTTCGATTTTTGTTGCGGCGTCCTCTTTGCTCATACCGCCTTGTACAAGAATCTGGGCAAGCTCATCGCTGCCAAAGGTGGACTTTTTCTCTTGGGTAATAAAGTCATATACGCCTTTAGTGATTTGATCGGCGGTGACAATGGTAAATTCGGGATTTTTTGATTCTTCAATAGCAGGCTTTGCTGGTATGCCTAAGTTGAGATTAAATGCGGTGCTACTTCGAGCAGGGCGGCCTTTAATACATTCATGAGGGGTAAGTTTTAGTGTGTCGAGCTTAACGGTGCCAGCATGATCAGTTGGAATATTTATGGAATCTTTGTACTTTATCGCTATTCCCTTTGAAAATGCTGTTGCCATGTTTGGTTTATAGTCTTCCAATGCTTCTCTTATCTTTTCGTCTAGGTACAGCTTTTTAGACTCCTCGAGAATTTGTTGCTTCACTACGAGAGGTTTTGGATGTGTGTCAAAGTCAAAGTCAAAGTCTTCTGTCCATATTGTTTCTTTGGTTTGCTTTGGTGTGATATCTCCTTTTTCGGGTAAGAACTCGGGCATTTCTGGTGCTGCTGCTTGTTGATTTGTTTTAGGCTTAGAAAAGGCGCAGGCCACTAATATGATTGAGCTTAAGAGTACACCTCCTCCGGCGGTGAAATAAATGAGGTTCTGTTTGAGATCAAAAGAGGGTTTCGTCTTGGTTTCTTCTAATGGCGTGGCTGCTATGGCCTGCTGGAAAGAAAAGGGCATTAACAATATTGATAATGCGAAAATAATTGGTTTCATAAAAAATCTACCTGTGTTATTGAGTGAGGAAACTTTTTTTAATTAAGTTGCACGTTTCAGTTAGAAATCAATTGCCGTCGTATATTGATGCTCACCCGTTTAACTTTGAAAAGAAACGAAACAAGTGTTTACACTTATGGAGTTTTTGCTCTGAGGTAAGCCATCATAGAAAATTATTCCGGCTATTGTATTTCAATATCTAGCATCATAATTGACAGTGATAAGGTGCTAATGTTCAAAAAAATATATGAATGATTGCCTTTAAATTTTGTAGTGAAAATCATTGGTTTGTATTATTTTTTCTTTAGTTGTTTGCTCCAAATAAATGAATTTAGTTTGTTATTTAATTTGGGGTTGGTCGACGCTAAAAAAGGTTTCTGGGGGTGAGGGTTAAACGCTTGAGTTGTTTTTTTTTG
>JAPOUS010000148.1:10163-18235 GCA_026708525.1 Cellvibrionales bacterium | reverse complement strand
CAAAGACTGCGATAACGTGAGCCTGAGTATCGCTCCTGGCGAAATCCAAGCACTGCTAGGAGAAAATGGTGCAGGGAAAAGCACCTTGATGAAGATCCTCTATGGTGTGGTACGCCCAGATAGTGGCGAGATTTTTTTAAATGGGAAACCTGTCGATATTCAGTCGCCTAAGGATGCACGAGATCTTGGCATCGGCATGGTTTTTCAGCATTTTTCACTATTCGAAACTCTCACCGTTGCTGAAAATATATTATTAGCCTTGGGCAAACAGGCCGGCGACAAATCAACCCTCAGCACGCGTATTCGTGTGACATCACAACGTTACGGCATTCCAGTTAACCCGGATCAACGCGTCGCCAATCTTTCGACAGGTGAACGGCAACGTGCGGAAATTGTGCGTTGCCTCCTTCAGGATATTCAATTGTTGATACTTGATGAGCCAACCAGCGTCTTAACGCCGCAAGAAGTAGATACCCTGATGGTCACCTTGAATACCTTAGCCGAAAAAGGCTGTAGTATCTTATTTATTAGCCACAAATTGACGGAAGTTAAAGCACTTTGCCATAAGGCCACCATCCTCCGAGCCGGAAAAGTCACCGGAATTTGTGACCCCAAGCATGAAACCACAGCTTCTCTCGCTGCCCTCATGGTTGGTGAATCTTTTAGCCTGCGCAATGTTGAAAGGCATTTATGCGACCAGGAAACGCTTAGGGTTCAACAATTATCGACCCAGCCATTACACCCTTTTGATGTGCCACTAAAAAACCTGAGTTTTTCTCTCCATGCTGGGGAGATCTTAGGCATCGCAGGTATTGCAGGAAACGGTCAAGAAGCCTTATTGATGGCGCTGGCAGGGGAAACCCCAAAAAACACCCAGCAGATAGTTTACCAAGGTAATCCCATCGATAACCTAGATGCCAATACTCGGCGACGCTTAGGTGTGGCTTACGTACCGGGGGATCGGTTAAATCGAGCTGCCATTAGCGAGAAATCCCTAGCGGACAACACCCTACTCACAGCATTTCATCAAGGGCTGGTCAAGAAGGGCCTCATTCAACGAAAAAAAATGAATGCAATGGCAGCCTCCATTATCCAGCAATACCAAGTCAAAGCACAAAGCGTTGATGCACAAGCAAAAAGCCTCTCAGGCGGCAATTTGCAAAAATTTATTTTGGGCCGAGAAATTGAACAAAAGCCCAAACTCTTGATTGCCGCCCACCCTACTTGGGGCGTCGATGTGGGGGCGCAGCTAATCATTCATGACGCCTTAATCAAACTGCGTGATCAAGGCTGTGCCATAATTATTGTATCAGAAGATTTGGATGAGCTATTTTATTTGAGTGATCGGTTAGGCGCTATTTGCCATGGCCAATTATCACCCATTCGCCCAACCGATGAATTAACCAGCACGCAAGTTGGCTGCTGGATGGCTGGCGATTTTAATGCCACAGGACAACATGAGGGCAATGCCTCCAAAGGAGCCAGCCTTTAATGATGACACTAGCCAAACGCCAGCAACCTTCACACTTTTGGGTCTATCTTTCTCCGTTACTGGCTATCGCACTGACATTAGCAACAGGCAGCCTTTTATTTGCTCTACTGGATGTTGATCCGTTACATGCATTAACCACATTTTTTATCACCCCCTTAAGCGACACGTTTGGGGTGGGTGAATTACTCATAAAAAGCACACCCATTTTGTTGTGTGCGCTTGGCTTATCGCTCTGCTATCGTGCTGGAATATGGAATATAGGCGCAGAAGGACAGTTAATTGCAGGCAGTATCTCAACGACCCTTATCGCCCTGGCCTTTATTGATTCGAATACTGGCTTTTCTCTGCCTTTAGCTTTACTGGCTGGCATGCTAGGCGGAGCTGTCTTTGCTGGCATCGCTGCCTTGTTAAAATATCAATTCAATACCAACGAAATCCTCACCACCATCATGCTCAACTACATTGCCTATCACTTGTTGCAATGGGGAGTGCATGGGCCGCTTAGAGACCCAAATGGATTTAACTTCCCGGAAAGTGCATTGTTTGATGCTAACACCATCTTACCAATCTTGTTGGATGGCACACGAGCACATCTTGGCGTACTTTTCACCCCAATCGTTTTAGTGCTCACCTGGGTGCTATTGAGTAAAAGTTTTGCAGGTTTCCAGATAGAGACCTTAGGTCTTAGCCCATTGTCCGCACGCATGGCAGGATTTTCCAGTAAAAAAATTGGCTATTCTGTGTTTCTTTTATCTGGCGCGTTAGCAGGCCTTGCAGGTGCCATCGAAGTGACAGGCCCTATTGGGCAGTTAGTTCCTCAAGTGTCACCCGGCTATGGCTTTGCCGCCATCATTGTGGCATTTTTAGGTCGACTGCACCCTGTAGGTATCATGCTAGCAGGCTTGTTAATGGGGCTTATCCACTTGGGCGGCGAGTTAGTGCAACTGGAGCTTGGATTACCCAAATCCATTACCGGGATTTTTCAGGGCTTGCTGCTGTTCTACTTATTAAGTTGCGATGTATTTATTCAATATAGGTTAACCACTCAACCCGGTGGCTTATTGCATCCTAAAAAAACCCAGAAGGTGACCTGATGGATTTGGATTTTTTCTCAGCCATTTTATCGGCCACCATTCGAACCGGCACACCACTTTTGTTGGTTGCCTTAGGCGAAATGCTTGTTGAAAAAAGTGGCGTCCTTAATTTAGGCCAAGAAGGCATGCTATTAATCGGGGCTGTGGCAGGTTTTATTGCGGCATCACAGTCAGATTCACTGGTGCTAGGCTTTATGGCCGCTATTGCTGGAGGTATCGGCATGGCTTTCATATTTGCCATAGTGACCCTATTCTTAAATGCCAATCAAATTGCGACCGGTCTCGCCTTAACAATTTTTGGGGTTGGGCTATCAGCCTTTTTAGGCGCTGATTACGAAGGTAAAACTATCGCAGGGCTAACCAAAACACCGATTCCTTTACTAAGCGACATTCCCTTTATTGGCGCACTATTTTTTGATCATGATGTCATTGTGTATGTCAGTTGGACACTATTCATTGGCATGTGGCTGCTATTTAAAAAATCGACCTTGGGGTTGAATATCCGTGCTGTGGGTGAAAACCCGGACGCCGCTAATGCAATTGGCATAAACGTCATTCCACTTCGCTTTGCTTTAGTATTAGTCGGCGGCGCCCTTGCGGGATTAGCAGGGGGGTATTTATCGCTGGTGTACACTCCACTGTGGACAGAAGACATGTCAGCCGGTCGCGGCTGGATTGCCCTCGCCATCGTTGTGTTTGCCAGCTGGAAGGCTACCCGTGTGTTATTGGGCGCCTACCTTTTTGGTTTTGCCAGTATATTGCATCTAGCGGCACAAGGCATGGGGGTTAATCTCTCAGCTAACTTGCTTGCCATGCTGCCTTATGTTGCAACCATTGTCGTATTGGTCATCCTTTCAAGAAATAAACTTAAGTTGCAATTATCGGAGCCTCTGGCTCTAGCAAAACCATGGCGTAAAGAATAAGCCGCAAAGCAGATATCTATGACTTTTTGGAGAAATTTACATGAAAATAATAACGTCCTTTCTATTGTTTTTTAGTCTATTGCCTTTGGCCATGGCTGACAAAAAACCCAAGCCACTGGAGGTGGGTTTTGTCTATGTTAGCCCTACAGGTGAAGCTGGCTGGACGCATACCCACGATCTTGGTCGCCAACACATTGAAAAAGTCTTTGGCAATACCATCAAAACCCGTTACGTAGAATCTGTAAAAGAAGGCGCAGATGCAGAACGTGTGATTATGCAAATGGCTAAAGGCGGTGCAGATTTGATTTTTTCCACCTCCTTCGGATTTATGAATCCGACGCTGAAAGTCGCGAAGCGTTTTCCTAAGGTAACCTTTATGCATGCGACAGGTTATAAACGCGCTAAAAATGTCAGCACCTATTTTGATCGTATATATGAAGCACGCTACCTATCAGGTGTCATCGCAGGCCATATGAGCAAATCAGGTATTTCAGGCTATGTTGCAGCCTTTCCCATTCCAGAAGTAATACGTGGCATTAACGCTTATACCTTGGGCTTTCGAAGCGTCAACCCTAAAGGTAAAATCAAAGTCGTATGGATGAATAGTTGGTTTGATCCTGCAAAAGAGCGCGAAGCGGCTGAAAGCTTGATTCGCCAAGGTGCAGATGTTATTGCTCAACACACAGACTCTCCTGGCCCAGTGCAAGGTGCTGAAGCTGCCGGCGTGTATGCCATAGGCTATCATTCAGATATGTCCGTCTATGGCAAAAAAGCGCATTTAACGTCACCTGTGCATAATTGGAATGGCTTTTATGAAGACACCGTTAACCAAGTGCTAAAGGGTACATGGAAATCGACCGATACTTGGGAAGGTTATTCTGCCAATATGACAACACTTGCCCCCTTTAACCCCGCTATTCCGCAATCTGTTATTAATCAAGTGAAGCAACTTGAAGCACAAATCAAAGCCAAAACCCTTCACCCATTTACTGGCCCCATTACCTCAAATAAAGGAAAAATATTGGCTAAGAAAGGCCAGGTGATACCGGATGAGGAGCTACGAAAAATGCAGGTGTATGTTGAAGGGGTTGAAGGCGAGTTGCCTAATTAATGTAGCCTTTGCACTGATTAAGATCGCCCAATTAAAATTGACGATTGATAAGCTCCCACGCGAAGCGTGGGAGTGCAAAGTTGTTAAGGCTGGGATGACTCACGCAGCTAGTTAATAGCCAAAACGAAAGTATCTCAAAACAAACGCTTTATCATTGGCGAGAAGAAGCCAAATGAGAAGGCATACCTTGCACCTTAAAAAGTAAAAACCACAGGAGTCTGACCCAATAAAAAGCCCAGTAGGGATAAAGCTTGAGATAAGCAGGTAACAGCAAAGCAAAATTTTTTATCCGCTATCAGGGGCACGCTCACTCTATGATTGACCCCAAACCTGACTTGCTGCTTAATAGCATTTTTAATTTTATTTAAGCCGATGAACAAGAAACTCCCTTCACCCCTAGCGATTCGCGTAGTTATTGTCACCTTTTTCGAAGCTAAACCTCAAGAAGGTTTTCCTATCAGTGAATTACACCGTTGGCGAAAGGGTTTTGAATTAAACACACCCTACTCTGCACCCCATCTGGCAAAAGATTACTATGTAAACGAAGAGCAAGGCTTATTAGTACTCTTAACCGGAATGGGCACAGCAAAAGCAGCATCTGCCATTATGGCGCTCGGCTTAGATTCCAGGTTTGATTTTACCCAGGCTTATTGGGTAGGTGCTGGTATTGCTGGTATTGACCCCAAGATTGGCTCCCTAGGCTCCGTAGCCATTGCAAAGCATATTGTTGCAGGCGATTTGGCCTATGCGATTGACTCACGAGAAATTCCCAATGATTGGTCAACCGGTTACTTTCCCATCTTTAGTCAAGGCCCTTTTGATACAAGCCATACTGAAAACCACGGAGAAGTATTTACCCTAAATAAGGCGTTAGCCGATTGGGCGTTTTCACTAACAGATGGCATTAGTCTGAAAAGCGATGCTCCCTGCCAGAAACTGGGTGAGGCCTATCAGGATTATACCAATGCAACCTTGCCACCAAGGGTGATTCAAGGCGACTGTTTATCTTCTATGACTTTTTTTCATGGTCAAACATTTACCGAATGGGCGAGACAGTGGGTAGATTATTGGACACAAAAGCAAGGGCAATTTGCCACCTCTGCCATGGAGGATATTGGCTTAATCCAATCGCTTGAGCAATTAACCCAGTTAGGCAAAGCTGATAGGTCACGTTTTTTGCTACTTCGATCTGCTAGCAACTATACCTTACCCCCTAAAGGTATTTCACCAAGTGATTACCTGACAAAAGACGAACACAACCACTTTGAAGGATGCGAGATTGCGCTAGATAATGTGTATCGCGTGGGTAAACATATTGTTGATGCATTACTGGATCAATAAAAATAGGGTAAAAAGCAGAGCAGATAAACCTATCGGATTTTTTTGCTGAATAAAAAGGCACATAAAAAACCCGCCACTGCGCCAAAAATATGTGCCTCAAAGGAAACGCCCTTCCCTTGAGGGAACATCCCAAACACCATGCCGCCATAAAAAATCAAGACCAAGAGCGCAATGACAATATTCATTAAGCTTCTAGAAAAATAGGCTTGCGCTAAACACAACGCCCACAAGCCAAATATCCAGCCGCTGGCACCTATGTGTACTGCCTGCCTGGCAAAGCACCAAACCAAAAGACCTGAGACAATGATAATAAACGCACTTGCCCATAGATAGAACCGCGTAGATTTTGCCATACAAAGAAAACTTAACACGGCAAAACCTGGCAAATTATTCAATAAATGCTGCCAATTACCATGAATAAAAGGGGCACTTAATATAAAAGGCAAGCGTTCTTGGCTTCTCGGAAAGATACCAAAGGCTTTCAATGCACCCTGTAAATAAAGATCAACAACAAACACGGCGATCATCGCCCCACACAACAAGGCAATTAATCGGATGCGTTTTTTGATGGCACTCATAATTCAGTACTTTCTAATGATTGTTTGGACGCCTTGGCAAGCTCAAATTCACGAAGCCTTGCTGCAATGGCTTTTAATCGATCATGATTGCGTAAATCAATATCAATTTTTCGGTCTAACATTTTTATCATAGGAGCTATCGTATTCTCCAAGGTATCAGCTACAGCACTTAATACTTGATCGACACCCGGCACAGGCTGATTAATCACCTGTACTTTAGGTGTTACAGGCAGAGGTTTTGCTACATCTGCAATAACATCAAGCAGGGATTCATCCAAGTGCAGAATGTTTTCACTTGTACCCGACTTATCCATGCTGCCTGCAAGCGTTTGTACCCCCTTCACCAGATGGCTCAACTGCGTTTCCACGCCTTCGGTTTCCGTTTGCAGGGCTAATCGTTGCACATGCTCAACTAAATCCGCCAACTGCGCGACAACTTTAGTACCTGTATCTGCTTCATCACCGCCTAAGGCTTTATTGCGTAAAAAATCTTTTTTGATTTGCGTCCAACGATTTTGTTCATCATCCGTTAAGGTACCGCGCAATTCCGCAAGTTTTAATAAATTGGCTTCGCTGCCTGTGGTGAGCAATTGCGATTCACCCAAATAATGATCATCAATGAGCTGGATTAGTTCCTCATCATTCATGACCGCTGAGACTTTTTCCGTCATTTTATTCATATTGCGGTAAGAACCTTGCAGTTTAAAAGCAGGCTCTGTACGGAAGTTGTCATCCTGCGCGGCAGAGGCAATATATTGCTGATTAATGGTTAAAATGACCTCTTGAATCACGAAAAGCTTTTTCAAGATGGTTGTCATTTCATTAATCTCTGAGCCACTGTAAGCATGAGATAAATCCGTCGCAGGCACAGGTTTACCTTTTGCCATATCCACCAACTTATACACATCCTGCATGTCTCGAAGCGCCAAAGGCGCTAATACGGCATTGGAGGTTAGGCTATTTTCGATATAACTTAAGCTAAATGCGTCTTCCGTTCCGCCTAAGATATCCCCTAAGTTATAAATATCCGCGCGGTTTGCCAGCATGTCTGGCACCTTAAACGCCTCTCCGGTTTCAGTATAAGGATTGCCCGCCATGACCACACAGAATTTTTTTCCTCGCATATCGTAGGTTTTGCTTTGGCCTTTCCAGATACCGTCAACCCGTCTCGTGCCATCACAGAGCGAAATAAATTTTTGTAAAAATTCTGAATGCGTATGTTGAATATCATCCAAATACAACATAACGTTATTGCCCATCTCAAGCGCAAGATTTAACTTGACCAATTCAGCACTTGCAGTCGCATTCGGCGCTTGTGCAGGATCAAGGGATGTCACCTCATGGCCAATGGATGGGCAATTGATTTTCATAAAAATCAGCCCTAACCGATTCGCCACATATTCCATCAGTGTGGTTTTACCGTAACCCGGTGGCGAGATCATCATCAACAATCCCATCAAATCACTACGCTTATTATCCCCTAGCGTACCCATTTGCTTTGCCAGGTTATCACCAATAATTGGCAAGTAAGAT
>JAPOUS010000148.1:0-10153 GCA_026708525.1 Cellvibrionales bacterium | reverse complement strand
TAATCAGCCGATTTCTAACAAATGAACTTAATGGCCTGGGTTTAAATTCATGCAAGCGAAGCTTGGCCCTTTCACTCTCAACCACTTGCCGTTTAGTATTTTGATAACGTTGATAATCAGGCATAAAGACCCTTTCATGGTGACTGAGCCTTGTCATAAAATCATCCAGCGAGAAGCTAAGAGCCTGGTTTGTTATTTTTGGGTGATCACCCAAAAGGCCCTCAATCGTCATCTGTACATCCACCGTTGTAGCGGTTCGGTGCATTTGAGGCACTAATATCAGCATGGCCGCCTCAGGGTGAAAGTGCGAAAAACCCGTGAGAGATTTATCCCGAGACATCGCTTGCAGCCAAGAACTAACTAATTGATAAGCTTCATTTGGTCTCTCATCAAGCTTTTGAAGAACCTTGATAAGATTTTGATAAATGCTTGTATCCAACGATTGCTTAAAGCTGTCGACAAAAGATTCTGCGGTTTTTGCGGTAATAAAACTGAGGTTTTTTTGTGTGAGTTCGAGCGTTAAATATTCTGCCGCCTGAGCAATCACCAATGGCTCGGCAACCGCCATCCGAAATACCTCAAAAAACACCCGCATCAGTTGATTCATCTCGTCAAACAGCACCTTTAGGGCAGCACGACTATTTAGCGCCTCGAACATTTGCTGTGCCGATTGCGCCCGCTGCTGGAGTGTATCGAAACGTGGATTAAGCGATCGATAACTGATTGATGCTTTGTAGTGCCAAAAAAGCTGCGCCAAACTTCGGCTTAAGGGTGAAAATCGCAAAAGTCCTGCGCTTTGATAAACCCTAAGCAAACCTTTGAGTATTTTGGCCGCATCTTGATCATGAATACCTTTTTGATAGCCATCTTTATATTTTGGCGCAGCAAATTGGCGGGTTATTGTATTCAAGGCTTCTTCATTTTCAGCAGCTGCCATGGCAAGTTCATTGAAGTTTAGACCTTCGCCTTTTTCTGCGCTGACCAACAGTTGGTAGGCTAAATATTCGGCCCGGTAGACATCCGCCGATTCTGACGCTAACGCACAATCCCAATAGGGTTTTAACGCTAAAAGTTCGCTGTTATCGATCGGCTCATAAAAATCTGTGCCCGTTAAATGAATAACTAACTCATCACCTCTTGGCAATAAGGTTAAATCCAATGCTTGCGTGTTCACGCTAAATTTATGCCGTGGCCCGAGTTTAATCACATTGCCGCCCGCTTCATAAATATCCGTTTTATCACGCAATGAACGAATCGCCTGCTCTTTGATGGCTTTTAGCCTGGCTTCTACATCATCGGCTTTAACGCTATCATCCAAACCTCTCAGTTGCTCTGCCAGCTCACTTGCCTTCATGATTAAACTGTCTGAGGCCAGATAGGTATTTAATGCATCTTCTTCGGTAAATTTGAGCGCACGCTTTTGTATGCTCTCAAGTATCCGGTCGGCTGCCGAGATCATGTGTTGAGCTTTGCGCTGCCGTTCATCAACCAGTTGCTGTTTATGCGCTTCGAAGGATTCATAAATTTCTTCACGCTTGGCCATAATGTCGGCTAAAAATTCATCAAAGTTAGCAAACTGGCCTTCTAGCTCTTCTAACTGAACCAGCAACCTTGATAACTGCTCATCGCACTTTTCTGGCGTCGTTGCCAATCCCAACCCATTCACAATACTTTGCGATAGCAAGGTAAATTGCGCACCAAACTGAGCGGCAGCCTCTGCCGAACCCAGGTTTTTTTGTTTGTGTTTAGCGTTCGCTTTGGTTTGATTGAGTTTGGCATACACCTCAGCGATAGCATCAATAATTCGAGTTCTGAGGGTGGCATCATCTACCTGTAAAGTTGCCATCAACTCAGATAACAAGTCCAAACCCGCAGCACTGGATTCCACTTGCTCAATCAGAATCGATATTTCACGATGTGTGGCTACGGCCTCGATGTCATGGTTTAACCCATCAATTTTTTTATGATAAGGGTCAAGCGCTTTATCATCCGATAAAAAGCTCACCGTTGCCTTTGAGAGTTTCTCCTCCGCCGATTGCAAATCCTCATCTAGCTGTTGGATAGCCTTAAGATCCATGTATCGCAAGCTTTTGATCGTCATCAAATGCCCACGCTGTTGGCGTATAGCCGTTAAACCAGCCACAAAAGCTTCTGCGGTTTCAAAACGGTCTGGTTTACTGCTGGAGAGCAAGGATTCTTGGTTGCGTTTCGCATCCGCTAAGGCCAATTCTGATTGTTTACGGATACTTTCAACTTTTTCAAATTCATCAATAACCAGCTCTGCGGTTTCTGAAATAGCTTTAATCAGTGTTGCCATTTCGCTGCATGCAGCATCCAACAACCAATAATGCGCATCAAACAAACGCTTGGCGTGTTTATTGAGTTCTTCATAGCGTTTTAACGACACTTGTTGCGTTTGTATCATCCGACAAAGGCTATAAATATCCGAAATACCCCGAACCACTTCACTGTTACCAATGCGCCCCAAAAAGGTATTACTTTGCGGCGCTTTGCTTGCAAATTCTTCTGACACAAATGGCGTTTGCCAAATTTGCATAGGGTGTATGCGGGTTGCTTCATCTTCTGCATTAAAAATAATAATGCGGCCATCTTCACCTTTGGCATAGCCATGGCCATAAATGGGATTATCTAAATTTTTTTCGATCAAATTATAGGAGAAGAGTCCTAACAGCCCTTCGACTGGCTCATAAAAAATAAAGAGCATATCCTCGCCATTGGGTGAACGAAATGATCGGCGAAACGTTAGCCCTTCAATAGGTTTATCAAAGGTTTTAGTTTCGCCGGTTTGTAGATAGATACCACCTGGAAAAATAATTCCATGATCTTCTGGTAATTCGACACAGGATTCACCGATAGCATCCAAGCGACTTGCCGTTTCTGTTAGTGGATTATAAATATAAGACCGGGTTTGGCTTTCTTTATAAGGCAGAAGTTTTAATAACATTAATTCTCCAACCTTGGCATATTCAAGCCTAATATCACCCAAAGATTGTGAAGACTCATCTACAACCTCTGTAAGCAATGCCAATCCAGCTGCTGAATTATCTTCAACCTTAATGGTCAATTCGCCTCTAGCCACTTCAATAAATAGCGTATCCAGCACATTGATATGCGGGTGCCTGCCCTGCACAATGTCATCACGCAGGCTTTGATGCCATTCAAAACTAAAAGCTGGAGGCATGGCAATGTCACGCTCTCCCCGATTATCAATGTACTGAATACTGGATAAATCAGGCGATACCTGCCAACGAAACACACGAATATCTTCCAGTCTTTCACCAATTTGAAAGCCTGCAAGCAACTTACCATCAATAAATTTTAATTGGGATAATTTGGTGTGTTTGTAGTAGCGATATAATTCCTCAAAATCACTGACAAAACGTGGATCTGCCAAAAAGCTTTGCTGACTATCGCAGGCGACTAACTCAACATTGCCGTCCTGCTCTTTTAGCGTAAATAGCGCAAAAACATCCTCAACTTTGGTTTCTTTTTTAAGCCCGATAAAAACGTTATAGCCAAACAGCAAATGCTCACCCACCTGAACAATATCTCGAGCAATGCAGTTATTTTCCGTGCGCACACGCACACGTGCGATGGCTTCAAGGTCTGCCGAGCCAAATTCTTCAAGCCGTGCTTCATTAAGTGCAAGGGTTTTCGCTTCAAGCTGCTTGCCTTGCTCAATCAATCGCTTGCTAATAACTTCGTAAGCGCCGCCTTCGGCTACGGCATTATCAACAAGGGAATCAAGGGTTGAGGCTTCCTTTTCAGACATAATGTACCTGTCAATTCACGCTTTTGATTAAAAAAGAGATGTGCTGAGGGAGACCTCCCTCAGCCAATTATCTAACGTCGGTTTCCAACTCAGGTTTGGCCGATTTGCTTGAAAGCACTTTATCTAAAATGCTAGGAGAATCACCATTGCCTTCCACTACCTGCTGTAGCAGGTTTTGAATGGTCGTACTTTTATTGGCAAAACCATCCACCGCTTTACCAATAGAAAGCGATTTAGCAAAGTTATCAAAGAAATGCTCTTCGCCGCCGACTATATCGATATGGGCTTTTTCAAGTGCTGTGGCTAAGACCTCAGCGTTTTCTTTGGCGATATCTTTACCTGCTTCAATGGATGCCAAGGCTTCTTTTAACGCAATTTCAAGCCCCATACGATATTCTTCGTGCTGACGGGCATCGCTGCTCATGGCATTCATCGCATCAAATTTATCCACTAAACCATCCGCTTCGGCTTTTAATTGCTCACGAGTCACTGTCGCTTGCGCCATGCCTACATCTTTCTCTGCTTTGGCATTCGCATCGCCTTTGGCGGCAATGACTTCGGCATCAGCCAGCCCAGTTTTTCGGATCGCCACGGATTCGGCTTCGCCTTTGGCGCTAATCACTTCGGCTTCCGCTTCCCCTTCTCGCTGCAAGGCCGTCGCTTTGGCTTCCTGGACTTTGGCTTCGGCTATTCCAAGCGCTGCTTCTTCAGCCTGCACCCCTTCGGCCAGTTTCTTTTTCGCATCGGCTTCTTTAGCAGAAGCATCCAACTGCGCTTGCGCTATGGTCGTAATTTCTATCGCGCGGTGCTTGGCAGAAAGCTCTTCAGCTTCTGCTTGCTTAACCTGCTTCACCTTCTCTTCATCGGCTTTGGCTTCGGCAGCTAACACCTGCACTTGTTTTAAACGATCTGCTTCTGAAACTTCGCGTACTTCTTTGATTTTTTCTTCTTCAACCGCGACGGTTTTATCGACCTCTACACGTTCACGAATCACATGTGCAATTTCTTTTCGTTCAACTTCAACCGCTTTTTCCGCTTCGATGCGTTGAAGTTCGACTTCGCGCTCACGGGCAACCACTTCCAAATCTCTTGCGCGTGTTACTTTTTCTTCTTCGATGGCAACTGCGCGCAAACGGTTTTGTTCGGCAACTTCAATCTCGCGTGATTGATTTTCCTTTTTAACGGCAAGATCCTGGTTAACCAAAATGGTCGTTTCTTCGGATTTTTTACGTTCTTCTTCTTGAACCTTAACGGTTTCAGCTTCTTCTCGCGCCTGAATAGTTTTTATCTCTCTATCTTGGCGTGCTTCGGCGTCAGCCTGCTGGCGTTCAAGCTCCAACATGGCCTCTACAGTTTCGACGTTTTTCTTTTTGATGGCGAGCTCTTCATCACGCTCCAAATCATTGGTACGTACATTTTGCTGTGCGGTTAATTCTGTAATTTTTTTAATACCTTCGGCATCAAGAATATTGGTAGGGTCTAAGGCTTTTTTGGGGGTTTGCTCAAGATAATCGATAGCCACATCTTCAAGAATATACCCATTAAGATCATCACCGATCACCTCAACGATTTTGTCTCGAAATTCCTGGCGGTTTTCAAAAAGCTGCACAAAATCAATTTGCTTACCAACGGTTTTTAAGGCTTCTGAAAACTTTGCCGCAAATAAATCATACACAGCATCTCGGTCGGATGCGCGATTCGCACCAATGGACTTAGCAACTTTTAATACGTCTTCGGATGTCTCATTAACCCGCAAATAAAAGGCTACGGTAATATCGGCACGCATATTATCTTTACAGATTAATCCGTCACTTCCCCTGCGATCAACTTCTAGGGTAATCAAAGATATTTTCATCAATTCTTTTTTATAAATAATGGGATAAACCAAAGCACCGGTAAAATGCACTTTGGGTTGTGAGCTCATATCGTTAACAATCAATGCGGTTCCTTGCTCGACTTTGACATAAAACGACTTAAACAGCCCAGCCAAGCCCATCAAGACAACAAAGAAGATGACTAATCCAACGGCAATGGGAATGAATACGGTAATATCCGCCATGTGTTTACTCCATGTGTTAAAAAATTTATTTTTAGTAGTTGTTTTTTAAGCGTGTTGTTTGAATTCGCCTTCGGACACAACAAGGTAAGTATTGCTTGGTTTGTCATAAGCTAAGAGCACCACTTTTTCGCCGCGACAAAACACTTGACCTTCTTCGCTACGTACTTTAAGTATCAAGCCTGCACCGCCGTCTTCAAGCGTTGCCTCGCCACGCTCTTGTGTCACCTGGGGGGTTCTGACAATCGCCGTTTGGCCAACAATCGTTTTAATCGTCTCTTGCTGCATTTTTTTAAATAAAGGCTTTAATGGCTTAATTGCCACCGCAGTAATCAACACAGAAACATAGAGCGCAGTAAAAAGGATAATGATGCCTGCAAGCATTTCTATGACCCCATCTGGGATGAAGGGATAGAAAAAGTGCACGCAATAGTATGAAAATAACCAAGCAAACAAGGTCAAAATGGATAAGCTGACGGTTGTAGGCACGCCATCTAATTTACATTTAAGTAACAGGCCAGCCAGCACATCTGGGGTTTCAACACCGTGGCCTGAATTAACGCCTAACGAACCATCGGCATCTGGCACATCGAAATCCAATACATCAATGTCCACAACGCCTAAAATAGCGACTAACCAAAACAGCACCACGATGCATAAAACGAAAGTGTAAATGACCGTTGGAAAGGATGTAATGTTCTGATAAAACGGATCCATGCTCTCATGAAGCAATAGTGCCAGCATTCGTTTTCCCTCGGCTGATAGCTGTATTTATACTTATGTGATTATACGTATTAGCAGGCGGTTTATTTGGTAGCGAATTCATACTAACGCCTTTACAGGTGGCAGGCTACAGCATTTGAGTCAATTATTTCGATAACAACCTTAATAAATATTGATAATGAAACAAATATCAATAAGTATACCTGATATATAAATCTGTCTAACAAGTCTTAATCTTCCCATATATTCTTGCAATGATCGGTCTCGCTTCTAGGCTCCAGCGTGTCAATACTCAGTCGTTAGCACTGCGATGACTTACCCAACTGTTTATAGCAATAAATTTGTTTTTAATTTCTTATTGCTATATATTTCTGCCGTTCAAAATTCGACCAAACGGTCAAGGCAGTAAACCACTTAGCCTCTCTGTTTGATAAAAGAATAATAAACACTTCTTCTCACGACTACGAAGGACCTCTTATGACAAGCTCCCTGCTATTGCGTGTCATCGCATTGCTATTGCTATGGCCTACACTGGCTCTCGCTACCGTACAATTATCAATAAAACCCGCAGAAAATGGCTTACGTCTTGATCCATTATCACTGAGACCGCCCTATTTTGCCTTTGATATTATTCTTACGTCAGATAACACGCCCATCGATGAAATCGTTTTTCATATCGTTTATTCCTCAGACATACAGTATCGGGGTCTTGATGCAAACCATGCCTTTTTTAATGAACACCCAGGGCTACACAGGCAACAAGTTCAAACGGTTGGAGGCAATGAAAAGCACATTTTTATTGATGTTGACGTCAATGATGAATATTCGCTCATCACTAATGAACCGTTAGTCATCGCAAAAGCTTTCGTCGAGCTATCAGAATCCGCACTTAATGCAAGAAATCCTATCAATCTACCCTTAACTGTCGCTTCTTATCTATCTGGAGAGATTCGATTAGGGTTTGATTCGGTCACTCTGCTACCTGCTGAATTTGTCACCATCAATGAATATACCGGCCCTGATAACGGTAATTTTACAACCGACGCCCTTTGGAGCGAAAACATCGCTCCGACCCTTGAGCAAATTGCTATCATACAAAATGATACCCAGGTTATAGGTAACCAAACCACTAACCATGCCTATGAACTGTATTTAGGCTTCACTGAAGGTGATGGTAACTTAACCATTGATGGCCAAGATCTCATCATCGCCAATAACTTGTTAGTCGCCTCAACTGATGAGGATATGATTTTCTCTGAAGATATTGCACTTAATGGCTCACTCACCATTAAAAATACCGACCTACTCAGCATAGATTCAGACACTGATGAAAACCGCGATTTTTACCTGGCTACGTTTGAATCTCATGGTGGAGAAAACGTTAAACAAACGGCAACAGGCACAGTGACCATTGATAACGTCAAAACGGTTCACATCGCTGATGATTTTGAAGTTGCACATGTCGAAGCAGGCTTCATCGATTCACCTAGCTGGACTAATTCACAACTCGAGAGCAAGGCTGAATTATGGGTCGACAATGTTGAAACCTTTTTTGTTGGCAATGATTTTCAAATAACCAAGCCAAGCAGTGAATTTAATGCGCTTGATGAACATTCAACCATTCATGCCGAAACGGAATTTCGCTTAAATAACATCACAGATAAGCTGACTGTGGTTGATGACTTCCAGTTCGGCAGTGGCTGGGTTTGTAGTAGCGAGACCGATGGTGGCAAGGTTACTATGCTAACGCAGGGCAGCCTTACCCATATTGCAGAGATAGTTGTGCTTGATAAGATGCAAATGGCTAACTTTGATTGTACTAGCTCCACACGCATTGACGTGCAATCTGACGTCGATCTCACCTTTAACAACATAACTAAATTGTCGGTTGCTGACGAATTCATCATCCTTGGTGGCCATGGCCAAGGGCAAGGGGTGGCTAAATCAAACACCACAGCAGTATTTGAAGCGATTGAGCAAATAAACGCCGAAGCTGATCTTGAGATTAGTCACTTGGAGCTTGAGCATATCGATGCGACGGCCAGCGTCGATTTTGATGCCACAGTGATCTTTGATCAAATCGACAATCTCAATGTTGCTAATCATCTCGAAATAGGCAGCATACTTGGCGACAGCAATGCCTCAGCTACCTACAACCTTAAGACAACCCTTGAGATAAATAACAGCGCAATCAATGTAGGGGCTGCCACGCTGATTGGCTCAATGATAGGTTCCAGTATCACCACTCAAAAAAGTGAAACCCATGTCACCCTTACGAATACCACGATAAATACGGATGCACTCTATCTTGGATATACTAACGAAACATTTATAGCCGAAGGCCCTGCCAATCTAACGCTTACCAATAGCTATATAACTGCCGATGAACTAACCATAGGTGAACGCGGAAAAATCACCTTGCATATTGATTCGGTAACTACACCAACATTACCCTTTGACCGTGAGAGTCAGCAGCACACCCAGATCATCACACACAATGCCAATCTGGCAGGCACGCTACACGCCATTATCGAAAACGGTTTACCCAAAGGTACGCATACATTAAATCTTATCGTCACCCATAGCGATATGGCATTAGATACCGCCGAGATGACCTTTAGCACAGAAACCCAAGCCGAAGGCATTCAGGTTGACGCTTTTGGAGTGACCGAAACCAATGGTGTTGACACGGTACAACTGATACTGACCTGTGAGCCAAACACAGGCGATACCTGTGAATCTGATAACAAGGAAAACGAGAACAAGGAAAACGAGAATAAAGAAGAAACCGAGAGCAAGGAAACCGAAAACAAAGAAGAAACCGAGAGCAAAAACGCAGGAGCAACATCCTTTGGGTTACTTATTTTGATTTGCTTACCGCTATTGATGTTAAGGCGCCGCAAATAAAATACGCGCGTTGCCTTGAGAAGCACTCAAGGCAACTGCCTCCGGCACAAAGCCAATCCATTGCCTCTTATCTATTGCTAGCCGCACTTAGAAAACTCAAAAAAGAAAACCCAAAAAAAGCCCAAAAAACACTTTGTAAATTACCAAATCGTTAATTGCCCTCTTTTTTCTCAACCTCAACTATCTTTAAGAGAAAAAAGAATATTTCGCATGACAGTTGACAAGAGCAGCTTCTATCGCAGTGAGCCAAGGCCCGCCAAGAAAAAATTGCATAAATCTTCGGTAACATTTACCGGGCGCCCTGCCGAATTCTTTGTATTATTCTATTCCAACCTGGCTTTATCGATTCTCACATTGGGTATTTACTCCGCTTGGGCCAAGGTCAAAACGAAAAAATATTTTTACCATCACTTATCTATTGACGATCATCACTTCGAATATCATGCAACGCCTTCGATGATTTTAAAAGGGCGATGCATTGCCATGTTGGTATTTGTGCTCTATTCAATTCTCATTGAGATATTGCCATTACCCGGACTTATAGAAATGTGCGTCTTTTTTCTTGTGCTGCCCTGGATGATCATTAAAAGCTTTCAATTCAATCATCAAATGACATCCTTAGGTCATGTAAGATTCGATTTTAATGACAAAATCTTGCCTGCGATCATGGCTTT
>JAPOUS010000273.1 GCA_026708525.1 Cellvibrionales bacterium | reverse complement strand
ATCTTTTTGTGTTTGTTTGGCTAAAAATTCACCGATTCGTTCAAGCAATGAGGTTTTAAATGCGGTCTTTTGAAGCAAGCCTTGAATCGTGTTTTTAAAGTCTTTTGGTGTCATAAAGGTTGACGCGAGTAAGGCGCTTTTTAACAAAAAGAGTGGCTCATCGGGGTGTTCGTTTAACCACCGATTGAGCTGTTTAAACGCTTTTTTAGGCTGATTTTGCTGTTCGAGTAAGTCAATCCAGAGCATTTGGTAAACGATGAGTTGAGGGGCATTACTTTCGCGTTTTTCTTTGAGTAAGCGTTTTAGCAGTTGTCTGGCTTCTTTGGTTTGGCCAAGCTTGATAAGGAGTTTAATAATTTTCGCTTTAACTTGGTCGTTTTGCTTATCGGTGTCGATTGATCGAAGGTGGTTGAGAGCTTGTTGATTTTGCGATTGAGCCGAGGCGATCTCAGCCATTTGCAGATACGCTTGATTTTTATATTGGGTTTCAGCGAGTTTCATAAGCCAGGCTAAGGCGTCATTTGGCTGTTTGAGTCGCTTGTGAGTATTCGCAATACCTTGAATATATTGTGCGTTGTGCGGTGAGCTATAATGCAAAAACTCGTAGTGGGCTAAGGCATTGTTGGGTGCGTTGTCTTCGAGTAACTGCGCCAATTGAAATCGTAATTGGTATTGCCTTGGATGAAGGTTGACGCCTTGTTGTAAAGCATCTTGTGCTTTGTCGGCTTGATTTAGGCTTAAATAAATCCCGCTACTAATCGCAAAAGTCGATGGGTGATGCTGGCCGAAGATTAACGCTTTATCTAGCAATAAAGGTACGTTTTCTGTTTGCCCGGTTTTTGTGAGTAATAAACTGAGTGCCAGTATCGCATCAAAATTATCGCATGCTTTGGTTTCGGCAAAGCCTAACCACTCGATGGCTTGTTGTTGCTCTTTTTCTATCGCTTTGTCAGATAGGCTAACTAGCCAAGTGTAATCTGTGACTGCTCCTTGTTTTTCGGCTTGGCGCATCACCTGGATGGCGGTTGCCAGTTTGCCATTATAGGCGTAGGCCACCGAATGAAAGAATAACGCTTTGCTGTTGTTGGGTATGAGTGCAACCCATTGGTGAGTTGCACTAATTAATGCTTTGGGGTTTTGTTTGGCCAGTGCTAAATGGATGGATTCTTCAAGTAAGCGTTGATCCTTGTGCCGAATAGCCTCGATCAAAAAAAGATCGAGCGCAAGATCATGCGCTTGCTGGTAAAGCGCAAAGTGAGCCTGTAAAAGATTTTCTAAGCTGGTTTTTGAGTAGGTGAGTTTCTGCTCGGCAGCGGTTTTTGCTTGGGTTGTCTCAAGCCAAAACAGAGTTAAGATGATGAATAATCGAAGAAAAACCAAAGAACGCTCTCAATGAATTTTTGTTAACTTCTTCTTAGTTTAGCGGTATATCGTTTATTTATTAGACAAAAATATAATATATGAAAAAGGCTTTTGGCCTAAACCGAGCGCCTGTACTTCGCTAATCTTGTGTTTCTTGGTAGAATCCAGCCTTTTCTTTTAGCACAATAATTGATAATGGCTTTAGTTTCCTTTGGCATAAATCACAGCACGGCGTCAGTCGAACTTCGCGAGAAAGTCGCTTTTTCGTCTGAAGAGCTGTCGGACAGCCTAAAAAGCCTGTGCCGAATGGAATCTGTGAATGCGGCTGTTATCTTATCAACCTGTAATCGAACCGAAGTGTTTGCGGATATGGGTTTGCTAGAAGCGCATGTGGCGCAAGGCAAAACCGATTTAATCAAGTGGCTTGCCGACTATAAACAGGTTGCTCCAGATCGATTAATTGCGGGCAGTTATTGTTTTTATGGCGTGAATGCTGTTCGGCAAATGATGAGAGTTGCCAGTGGCATTGATTCAATGGTTGTTGGCGAGCCACAAATCTTGGGGCAAATGAAATCTGCTTATCAACAATCGTTAAAAGTGGGTTGTGTGAATGCAGATCTCGGCTTAGGCATTCAGCATAGTTTGCATTACGCTAAAAAAATTCGCTCAAAAACCGGTATCGGTGTTAACCCTGTCTCGGTGGCTTATGCAGCTATTAATTTGGCGCAGCATATATTTAGTGATTTGTCTGAAACCAATGTGTTACTTATTGGGGCTGGTGAAACCATTGATTTGGTGGCGCGGCATTTGGTGCAGAAAAATGTCGGTGGCTTATTTGTGGCGAGTCGAAACCTTGATCGTGCATCAACGCTAGCCGATAAATACCAAGGCGCTCCTTTATTGCTGGGGGATTTAGGTGATTATTTGCCTAAAGTGGATATTGTGGTTTCCTCCACGGCGAGCCAATTGCCCTTGTTAGGCAAAGGCTTGGTAGAGCGGGTGATGGCCAAGCGTAAACACCGTCCAATGTTTATGGTGGATATTGCGGTACCCAGAGATATTGAGCCAGAAGTTGGCGATCTATCCGATGTTTACCTTTATACGGTTGATGATTTAAGCGATGTCGTGGAAGAAAATCGCAAAAATCGCCTGAAAGAAGTCGAAAAAGCCGAAGTTATCATTGCCCAAGGCTTGGATCATTATCAAGCTGAAGTTCGCAAGGTTCGTGTGATCCCAGCGATTAAGGCGTTTCGCTATCAAAGTGAGACGATTCGGGATGAAACGCTTGAAAAAGCAATGACGGCTTTGTCCAATGGCGAAGCGCCAGAATCGGTGTTGCATGGCATGGCATGGTTGTTAACGAATCGTTTAATTCACAAACCATCGCATAATATTAAAGTTGCTGCCGAAAAAGGTGATCGGTCAGCGATTGAAAGTTTTACGGCACTTTATGAGCTAGATCAGGTCGATACCACTGAGTTTGATTAGCTGACAATGACAAGCCCATTTATTTAAAAGATTTTTAAGAGCACCCGCTGTTTATGAAAGCCTCCTTACTGCAAAAAATGGAAATATTGGCCGAGCGCTATGATGAAATAGGCCACCTGTTGGGTGACCCTGATGTGATTGGCGATCAGAATAAGTTCCGTCAGTTATCCAAAGAGTATGCTGAAATTGAAGATGTGGCTGAAGGGTATGCTAAATATCAATCGGTTTTGTCGGATATCGAAGAAGCCAACGCGTTGCTTGAAGATGACGACCCTGATATGCGTGAAATGGGCGAGGAAGAACTCAAAGCGGCTGAAGAAGCAAAAGAAGCCATGACTGGCGAACTGATGCAGCTGTTAATTCCAAAAGATCCAAATGATTCGCACAATGTATTTTTGGAGATCCGTGCGGGGACTGGCGGTGACGAAGCAGCGATTTTTTCAGGTGACTTGTTCCGCATGTATTCGCGCTTTGCTGATAACATGGACTGGAAAATCGAAGTGGTTAGCCAGCGTGAAGGTGAACACGGCGGCTTTAAAGAAATTATTACCCGCATTGCGGGCGCGGATGTGTATGCTTATTTAAAATTCGAATCCGGTGCGCACAGGGTACAGCGTGTACCAGAAACCGAATCTCAAGGGCGAGTGCATACCTCAGCTTGCACAGTGGCTGTTATGGCGGAACCGGATGAAGTCGATGAAATTGACATTAATAAAGCCGATTTACGTATCGATACCTTTAGGGCGTCAGGAGCTGGTGGGCAGCATGTTAACAAAACCGATTCCGCGATTCGTATTACTCATATTCCAACAGGCGTTGTGGTTGAATGCCAGGATGAGCGTTCGCAACACAAAAACAAAGCGCGGGCATTATCGTTATTGCAAGCGCGCCTTAACCAAAGCGCACAAGATGAAGCCGCAAAATCACAAGCCGATGAACGCCGTAATTTGGTTGGCTCAGGCGATCGCTCCGAACGTATCCGTACCTACAATTATCCGCAAGGCCGCGTGACAGATCACCGTATTAACTTAACCTTGTACAAGTTAGAGGAAGTGATGCAAGGCGATTTAGGCGCTGTGGTAAACCCTTTGCGTCAGGAGTATCAAGCCGATCAGTTAGCGGCGTTGTCTGAAGACAATTAATCCGGTTGATTATAAGCATTCCCATGCAGAGCATGGGAACAAGAAATTTTACTCTGACCCTAATTTACTAAGAGGTGTTCTCTTGGATGTTGAAGAAGCGTTAGAAGAAGCGGTATTTTCATTGATCCGCAGTGGTCACTCCAATACACCACAAATGGATGCCGAGCTATTATTGGCGCATGCGAAAAAATGCTCAGTGACGCATCTGCTGACTTGGCCCAATGCGCAATTAAGTCATGATGAAGCAACCGTCTTTAGGCAACTGCTTTCAAGGCGTGAAAAAAAAGAACCTGTTGCGTTGATATTAGGTCATCAAGATTTTTGGTCGATGACACTCAAAGTGAACGAGCACACACTGGTGCCTCGGCCTGATACCGAATGTTTAGTTGAGTGGGTGATTCACCAGCCTTTAGAGACGGCCGTAGTATGCGATGCAGGAACCGGCACAGGCGCTATTGCTTTGGCCGTTGCCGGTGAGCGGCCGAATTGGCAGGTCTTAGCCATAGAAAAAAGCACTGAAGCATTGGCTGTTGCCTGCGATAATCAAAAAAATCTTAAGCTGCCTGTGAGCTTGTTTCAAGGTGACTGGCTAGCCGCAGTGGGTGAAAATACATTGGATATTCTCGTTAGTAACCCACCTTATATCCCGCCGAATGATAAGCACCTAGCGGATCTAACCTTTGAACCACGATCCGCGTTAGTCGCCAAAAAACAAGGGTTATCGGATATTGAAATCTTAGTTGAGCAGGCGAATGTTTGTTTAAAAGCCTCTGGCGTGTTAGCTATTGAGCATGGCTTTGATCAAGGGTATGCGGTGCAGGAGATATTCAATAATGCAGGCTTTATTGATATCGAAACGCATCAAGACTATGGAAAAAACGACCGCTTTACTGTCGGAAAATTAGATAAAAATCCATGAATGATGATGAGTTAATGCGCTATAGCCGCCAAATTCTGCTCAAAGAGTTTGATATTGAGGCCCAAGAAACATTAAAGCAGTCGAGTGTGATGATTGTTGGTGCAGGCGGATTGGGCTGTCCTTGTGCGATGTATTTAGGCTCGGCAGGTGTAGGACAAATGATTCTTGTGGATGATGATGTGGTGGAATTGTCCAATTTGCAACGGCAAATAGGTCATAACTCCAATAGTGTCGGCGTCAATAAGGTAGATTCACTTAAATCGACCATTGAAGGGTTAAATCCGAATGTAGAGGTTAAAGCGATGGTTCAGCGTTTAGATGAAACTATCGCGGAGACATTCATTCCAACGGTGGATTTGGTGTTGGACTGCTCAGATAATTTTGCAACACGCTTTTTGTTAGACCAGCTTTGCCAAAAGCATAAAATACCCTCAGTTATTGGCGCTGCTCAAGGTATGGAAGGTCAAGTATTTGTCTTTGATCATCAAACCTCAACCAGCTGTTATTCCAATGTTTTTCATCCGCAAGATGTCGATGAGGAGCAAAACTGTGCGACGTCGGGCGTGCTTGCGCCTGTGGTTGGTGTTGTTGGCAGTTTTCAAGCACTGCTTGCAATTAAATTGCTCACAGGGTTTGGGGAATCGGATGTGGGTAAATGTTTTACTTATGACTTTTATGCCAGCCGTTGGCTGGCATTGAGCTTGGGTTGAAATTTTTGGTTAAGGCGCTTCTGGCTCTTCCTCAGATGAAAAGTCATAATCGCTATTGAGTGACCAGCCGTCGTCTGCATGAATGCGAACGGTTTCTGGTAGCTTTCTGTACGTCTCCAAAAATATTTTCTCGGAGTTAAATACCCCATCGTTCTCAATGGTCTCGTTGCGTTTTAGATAGACTTCTACCTCGCAATCAAGCGTTGGGATGGTGATGTACATGACATCGTGGTCGGATGCTTCGTTGATATTTTCCGCTAAATACTTACCAAAATCGAGGGCTTCTTCGCCTGTTACATCATAACTGCCAGTATCGTCTACCCAGATGTCAAATGAGCGGGTGGATTTAAGATAAAAAGGAAATAGTGGCTCTTGGCCTGGCGTTGTATCTGCAAAAAACTGGCTTTCGATGTCGCACTCCGATGCAAAATGCAGCCCGACTTTTTCTGAGATGTTTGAAGGCGTCCAGCTAACACTAATGGTGTTGTCAGGCGTATAGTCTTCGCCGCCAGCGGGTGTAATAAATTCAGGCGCTATGGGTAAGGTAATGGTTGTGCTGGACGGGGTTTGCTGCCCATCTCTCGTCATCTCCAAGACAAATTCTTCGCCTTGATAGTCGCCATCAAACTCGGTTGAAAAACCATCGGTTAAGCTGGTAAACGATGAGTTGAATTGAAACTTAAAGCTGCCAATGCCAAATACATAAGGTGTTTGATTCCGCGATAATTCCTTACGCTCATCTTTTGCAGTGGCAAAAAATCGCTCTTTATCGTTGATCTTTATTTGTTTTTTGGTTTTTTCTTCGAAGCGAGCGCTAACTTTGGTCGTTTCGCTATTGGAGTAGATGGCATAAGATGCATCAAGGCGTTCTGTTTCTATTTTAATTGAATCTTCACAGCCGGTAAGAAAAGCAGCAGTGGGAAGAGAAAAAAGACAGAGAGCGTACTTCCATCTTGGCATGAGGAGCATCCTGTTATTATTTTTACGTAATCTAACAGAATGCCCAAAGGGTGTGTGAATTAATATTGACTACAAATATAGCGTTGAGACTTTTTACCGAATAAAAAGTCAGGTTTTTAGTATCAAGTATTTCGTCTTGGATGGTATGTCTCGTGCCAAAGGCAAGTTGCTGCGGCGACAGCGGCAGGAATGATCAAGAAATTGAGAATAGGGATCATGCTGACCAGCATCACGGATAAGCCAAACAAAAAGGCGGGCAGTTTATTGTGGTTTAATCGAGCAAGGCATTCTTTAAAAGTAATACCTTGGTTATCTGCGGGGGTGTCCAAATATTGTATCGCCATCAGCCAACCGCCGATTACAATCGATAAGCCATTTAAGCCAGGAATAAAGAAAATAATCGCAAGCAGTAAAAGCCATTTAAGATTGGATAAAAACTTACGGATCTCTCGCGCAATGGTTTTTGGAGCGATTAATAAAAAGGCTTGTAAGCTGGTATCTGTATTGCCGGGGTAGCCTCGGTATTCTTCGATTTTCTCGGACAAAAATGCATTAAAGGGTGATGCAATAATGTTCGCGATGGTGACAAACAAAAAGGTGATAAAAAACCAAAATGATAAAAAATACAGTGGCCAAATAATCCAGCTTAGAAAACTGAGCCAGCCAGGCAAGAAACCTTCAAACCACAATTGAAAAGATCCTAGTTGTTTGATGCCATAATAAAACAAGAAAATGAATAGACTGATGTTAATCAGCATAGGGATAACAACAAAGCGTCTTAACCCTTTTTGCGTGATTAAATTTAAACCGTCCAGCAGAAGTAACGGAGGAGGGTTTAAGGGCTTTGTATGGATGGCTTGTTTTGAGCGTTTTGTATCCGGCGATTCAGGCATGATTCACAATAACATTGGGTCAGATTTTTAGGAACAGGGAAGCCCTTGGGGTGGGATAAACACCAGCAAGGCTTGTTGGTATTCGCTTGGCAGTCATTGTCTTTGCCACAGTCTGGGCATTGATTGATCGGGTTCTCATTTTTCACGCGCCAATTGTAGAGTGGGTTTGCTGAATAAACAATACCCTTAACACTTTATAAAACCTAACGCATCGGTAATGCCATTTTGCCTGTAAAACCGGTATTATTCTGCGTTTATCAATAATAATTAGAACATTGAGGCCTGTATGTCAGAAGACGCCTTGCTTGAAAACGCTGAAGAGTCAACGACCCAATCAACCACGACGCATCCTTTGATTGAGTTTGTCAATCAATCGCCTGCCTCGGTTGGTGTGCATGATAAAAGTACTTGGATGTCTTTGTTTGATAAATACCACATTGTCGAAGACCCAGTGGGTTCCCCTCCTCATGTCGGTGCTGTTTATACCGCTAAAGATGCAGCGCGAGGCAGCGGTGCGCTCTCTCGATTTTGGGATACCTTTATTGCACCCAATCAAATTGCGTTTGATGTTAAGCAAGACATCGTTAAAGGTAATCAAGTCATGCGAGATTTGAATATCAATATTCAAATGTCAGATAAAGTGAAAGTCTCGGTGCCTATGCATCTTTTATATGATTTACGCGAAACGCAAAATGGTTTGCGGATTGCTCGCTTGGCTGCTCATTGGGCGTTTATGCCGATGGTGATGCAGCTCATGGGGAAAGGCTTGGCGGCATTGCCTGTAATCATGAACCTGAGTGCGCACTTGCTTAAGTACCAAGGGTTAGTTGGCACTATCGGATACAGTGGTGCCGCATTTAATGTTGGTAAAAGCGGTCGAAAAACTGTGGAAACCTTGGTCGAAAGCTTAAATGAACGATCACTTTCTGAAGTTGTCAGGTGTTTTGCACATGATGAAGTCGCTGTTGAAGGCTTAACCGATGAAACCCTTTACCCCTCAATTATGCTGGAAAAAATGGCCTTCACGACATTGATAGTGCATAAAACAATTGTCGCTGGTGATACAGTCACTTTTTCCGTATCAACCGATACTGGTGAGAAAGGCGTGATGTTGGCCGAGCTTAATAGCAAATCTAAAAAAATCAATGGGCTGCGTTTTTACTTGTCAGACTGATAGTAATAGCCATAAAAAAGGCAGCCGAAACGCTGCCTTTTTTTGTTGTTAAGTGAAAAAACTTAATGGATTGTAGCACACTCCATGGGTTCATCGCATTGTTTAAAGCCTTCACATTTTTTAGGTAGCGTACCCAGTGGATTTTTTGGCGACAATTCATTGTCGTGTTTTTTCTTGCCCTTACATTGACGCTTGTCGTTTTTCTTAAGGATGCCCTGCTTTTTGCTGGGCTTTTTTTCTAACCAGAGTAGTTGTTTTTGCTGTTCTTTATTCAGTACTTTATAGATGTCGATGCGTTGTTCTGCGATTAACGTAACAAACGCCTGTGTCATTTCGCCGCTTTTTTCTGCGATACCTTTGACTTTATCAATGTAGTCATCTTTTAAGGGATTTAATTTACGAATGCTAGGCATGCTGCGTTTTTCTTTTTTAAGTGCCTGCATTTTTTCGCGGGTTTCTTTTTTGATGGCTTTGATGGCTTTGATTTGATCTTTGGTTAGATCCAGCTCTTCCAAATGACCACGAAGTTTACATGGGCAACTATTCGGTGTAGATATCGCAGCGTGCGCATGTTGAGAGCCATGCAATTTTTTATCACATGCAACGCTTGCCTGGGCTAAAGATAAAAAAATCAAGGCGGTAAAACAAGAATAAATGGCTTTCATGATGTCTTCCTATGAAAAATAGGCCTAAAATGCATGTTTCTCTTTAGGCGGGCTAAATGAATCACTGTTTTAGGATAGTGATTTATTGGATTTGTTCAATGACTAATGGGGTCAGCTTCTCTAAAAGAAAGCGTTGAATCCTCTTGAGTATTATTGTCTTCAGGCTCGTAGACTTTCCAGCTGTTCTGTGTGTTTTTTGCTTGATACATGGCAATGTCGGCAAACTTCATTAATTCAGTTTTGTTTAAAGAATGTAAAGGGTACATTGAAATGCCAATGCTCGCACTAACTGACGGTGTGTTGGTTAAGAATGAAATAGGTTCTTGAATGGTGCGGAGGATCTTTTTCGCAAGATCGCTAATGTGGTCAATATTGTTAATGTCTTCTAAGATAATGCCAAATTCATCACCACCAAGGCGTGCGACAGTATCCATGCTTCGTAGGCTGGCTTTAAGTCGAAGTCCGATTTCTTTTAGTACCATGTCACCAGCTTCATGGCCATAGCTATCGTTGATGGGCTTAAAGCCATCGAGATCAATATAAAACAAAGCGGAGATTTTTTGCGTTTGATCCGAACGGTTTAATGAGTCGGATAAATTTTCATCAAACTGGAGTCGGTTGGCTAAGTTAGTCAATGGATCATGGGAGGCTAAGTGTTGAAATTTCTTGCGCTCATTATCCCGTTCACGTTTTAGTCGCGAGTTGAGTGTATTAAACACAAACATCAAACCAATGAGCGATGAGTAATTGACCATCCAGTGCGAGAGATGCTGAATAGGATAAGACTCAGCATCTAGCATTTGTGGAAATTGAAACCCATGGTTATGTAAGAGAATAAAACCAATATGTAAGCAAATAATGATTAAGGTCCAAATCAAACCGACCTGTTTGTTGATCAATACGAATGCCATGATGATTGGCAGAATATTCATATTGGTTGCGGGAGCATACAGCGGGCCACCCGATAAAAATGCACCGCCAATGACGCCCAAGGCAGTCATGATTACCGTAAGATGTGCACTGAGATTGTAATACCCACGCAAGCGGATCAAGAGTAAACATAAGCCATAAACAATTTGCATTGTGAAACAAATGGTTAATGCGAGCGGTTTACCGTTTTCACTGATGTTGGGGGAGGTAAGTAGCCAGAAATTAACTACCGTTAAAATGCCGATAAAAATAAAGAGAATAGCTTTGAGAACCCGGGCTTTGTAGAGGCTGTCAAAATCCGTTTGAAGGCTAGAATGTATGTATTTATCCAAAAACATCGGTTGGGCTGCGCGTTGTGGTCAGCAGATTTAAGCTTTTGGCTTATTCAAGCTAGCCTGCGCTCTCTTCTTCTTATTTATTTTAATTATTTATTTTAAATATTTATTGTGACGCAAGTTACCAAGCTTGAGGCAAAGCTCGATTAATTTTTGAGCGTTAGAGTGAGACTACCCTAAACTTGTGTGCCTGTGCTTTGATCAGGCGCACGTTTAGGTTGTCTCAAGGGATAAAAGTTTGATCAAAGTGCTAATTTTTGATCGCGCTCTCAAGTGCTGCCGCATATCCTTGGCCTTTTTTGTGAGATTTGATGAGATCGAGTACGGTTCTGTCTTGGCTATCCTTTGCATTCAGGTCTTTACCTGCGGCGGTAAAAAACGCTAAGAACTCTTCGAAATTTTCTAATCGCATATTCTTATAAGCCATGTGCAACAGGTAAAAGTCAGGATTTTCACCCGCTGGTACATGAAGGGCTAAAAAGTCTTTGACGCGTTCAGTTGTCCAGACTTCGTCGAGAACCTTTTCTTTATCTTTTTTTTGCATTGTACAACTCGTTATTGTTTCGTTTTACAGTTTAATCGGATAATTTTTTGGCTAACAATTGGTTAACAACACCCGGGTTTGCTTTGCCTTTGGAGGCTTTCATGATTTGACCCACAAAAAAGCCAGACATTTTTTTGCGCTTTTCAGGAGGCGCTGCTTTGTAGTTTGCGACTTGCTCTGGGTTGGCTGCTAATACCTCATCCACCATTTTTTCGATAGCGCCTTCGTCGCTTTCTTGCTTAAGACCTTCTTTTTCAATAATGGCATCGGCATCAAGGCCTTCAGTCATCATTTTTTCAAAAACGGTTTTGGCAATTTTGCTGGAGATGGTTTTATCTTTAATTCGGCTGATCAGGCCTGCTAATAACTCAGGGGTAAGCTTGCTTTCTGAAAGGGTTAGCTCCTGCGCATTGAGCATGGCAGCCACGTCACCTAACAGCCAGTTAGCTACCAACTTGGCATCACTGCATAGTCCAGTGGTTTTCTCAAAGAATTTGGCGGTAGTGCTGTCTTGGGTTAATAAGTTAGCGTCGTAATCGGACAGACCAAAGGCCTCAATAAAGCGGGCGCATTTAGCTTCGGGCAGTTCAGGTAATTCCCCACGTACACGCTCAATACGTTCGTCAGTGATTTCAATGGGCAATAAATCAGGGCAAGGGAAGTAACGGTAATCGTTGGCTTCTTCTTTGGTGCGCATCGATTTGGCCACTTTGGTTTGGCCGTTGTATAACCGGGTCTCTTGGGTGATGGAGCCGCCAGATTCCAATACTTCGATTTGGCGCTCAACTTCAAGCGCAATACAGTCTTCCATAAACTTAAAGGAGTTTAAGTTTTTGGTTTCGGTACGAGTGCCAAATTCCTCTTGTCCCATGGGGCGAACCGAAATGTTTACATCAAAGCGCATGGAGCCTTGCGACATTTCGCCGTCAGAAACTTCAATACTGGTTACTAAGCTGTGTAACTTTTTAGCGAAAGCTACGGCCTCTTCAATAGAGCGAATATCAGGTTCAGTAACAATCTCTAATAGTGGAGTGCCTGCACGGTTGAGATCAATGCCGGTTTGACCATGAAAATCTTCATGCAAGGATTTGCCTGCATCTTCTTCAAGGTGTGCATGGTGAATGCGAATGCGTTTTTCTTCGCCGTTTGCTAGTTGAATATCTAAATGACCCGCTTCAACAATGGGGGCATCCATTTGGCTAGTTTGGTAATTTTTGGGTAGATCAGGGTAAAAGTAATTCTTACGCTCAAAGACGGTTTCGCGGCAAATATCAGAACCTATGGCTAAACCAAAACGGATAGCATAATCCACGGCTTGTTCATTCACCACCGGCAAGGTGCCAGGTAAGGCAAGATCAACCGCGTTGGCTTGCGTATTGGGCGATTGCCCAAAGGCGGTCGATGCGCCTGAAAAGATTTTTGATTGGGTGGCCAGTTGCACATGTACTTCAAGGCCAATAACGGTTTCCCACTGCATGAATGTTCTCCTATTTAGGCCTTGGTTAATACGGGTGTTTTGGTGTGCCAGTCAGTGGCTTGTTGAAACTGATGCGCAGCTTGCAATAGTTCAGCCTCTGAAAAGGGTTTACCAATTAGCTGCATGCCAATGGGTAAGTTACCTTTAAATCCGCAAGGTAATGATAATGCAGGTAAGCCTGCCAAGTTAACCGAGATAGTAAAAATATCTTCAAGATACATGGCCACAGGGTCTTTAGTGTTGGCGCCGATTTTAAAGGCAGGTGTTGGTGTGGTCGGCGCTAGAATAAAGTCGCACACGGCAAAGGCGTTTTCAAAATCTTCTTTAATTAAGCGGCGGATTTTTTGTGCTTTGCGGTAATAGGCATCATAAAAGCCTGCTGATAAGGCATAAGTGCCGATAAGAATGCGGCGTTGTACTTCTTCGCCGAATGCTTCGGTTCGAGAGCGAACAAACATATCCTCTAAATCTTTCGGGTTGTCGCAGCGGTAACCATAGCGTACACCGTCATAGCGCTGTAGATTTGCCGAGGCTTCTGATGGCGCAATAATATAGTAGGCGCTGATGGCTTGCTCTGTCGTTTTCAGGTTAACAGATTTAAACGTCACGCCTTGTTGCTCCAGCACCTTCTTTGCCGCTTCAATGGATTGGCTAATGGCGCTATCGACTTGATCTGAGAAGTATTCTTCAGGCAAGCCAATGACTTTACCTTGAAGCGATGCGCTCAAAAGTCGTGTGTAATCTTCGTTCGCTTTTTCAACCGAGGTGGAGTCTTTGGCATCAAATCCTGCGATCGCGTTTAAGAAAATGGCTGCATCTTCAGCGTTTTTGGTTATGACGCCGCCTTGATCAAGGCTGGATGCGTAGGCCACCATGCCGTAGCGTGACACGACGCCATATGTTGGTTTAAGGCCAGTCAATCCGCAGAATGCCGCAGGTTGGCGGATCGAGCCGCCGGTGTCGGTACCGGTTGCAGCCGGTGCAAAACCTGCGGCCACCGCAGCGGCAGAGCCACCAGATGAGCCACCAGGTACGCAGGATACCTCCCAAGGATTTTTACATGCACCATAAAAGCTGTTTTCGTTGGAGGAACCCATCGCGAATTCATCCATATTGGTTTTACCCAACATCACCGAATGTTGCTGGTTTAATTTTTCAATGACCGTAGCGTTGTAGGGTGCGATAAAATTATCAAGCATCTTAGAGGCACAACTGGTTTTCACTCCGTCAGTGCAAAAGATGTCTTTATGTGCCAGTGGAATGCCAGTCAGTGGGGAGGTATTCCCCTTCGCTAGCTGCTCGTCGGCGAGCTTGGCTGCTGTTAATGCTAATTCGTCAGTGACGGTAATAAAGCTATTAATAGTCGCATCAAAATCCTTGATGCGCGCAAGGTAAGATTGAGTAAGCTCAAGGCTTGAAAAGCGTTTGTCTTTAAGCCCTTGTTGGAGTTCGGCGAGTGTCAGTTGTTCAATGTTCATACCGCCCCCTTAATCAATGACTTTTGGCACAAGAAATAGGCCATCTTCGGTTTCAGGCGCGACTTGCATGAGCTTGTCGCGCTCGTTGGTTGCTGTGACTTCATCTGCGCGTAATCGTTGCTTGGCATCATGAGGATTGGCGAGTGGTTTAATGTTGTCTGTATCACATTGCTGCATCTTATCAACCAACCCTAAAATCTGATTGAAACCATCGCAGACATCCGATACCTGCGATTCATCAATGGATAACTTGGCAAGCTTTGCCACTTTTCGTATCTCGTCAATTTGAACTGACACAAATAAGCCCTCAAAGAAAATTAAGCGGCACATTATAGGTCAATACAACCGCTTGCTCAAAATGCTTATGACTGATAGAGTCGCTCACAAAGTTGAAATAGTCGCTGATTTAATCGGCTTTCGCGCATAAAGCGTGAAATTTAAAATTTTTACCCTACATTTATATTCATTTATTTATTACAAAATTTTTGGGGTATAGGTACCGAGATGATTTTAAAACGCATTCGAGGCATGTTTTCCAATGACCTTTCCATTGATTTGGGGACAGCGAATACTTTAATTTATGTTCGCGAGCAAGGGATTGTTTTGGATGAGCCATCGGTGGTGGCGATTCGAGCGCACAATGGTTCAAAGGTTATTGAGGCGGTGGGTTCCGACGCCAAGCGAATGCTGGGTCGAACCCCTGGCAATATTACGGCGATTCGTCCATTAAAAGATGGTGTGATTGCAGATTTCCAAGTGACTGAAAAAATGCTTCAGCATTTTATTACCAAAGTGCATGAGAATAAGCTCATTGCCCCAAGCCCTCGTGTTTTGATTTGTGTGCCTTGCAAATCAACGCAAGTTGAGCGCCGGGCGATTCGTGAATCTGCCTATGGTGCGGGCGCACGTGATGTACGATTGATTGAAGAGCCCATGGCGGCAGCTATTGGAGCAGGTTTATCGGTTGAAGAAGCCAGCGGATCGATGGTTGTGGATATTGGTGGTGGCACCACTGAAATCGCCATTATTTCATTAAACGGCATTGTTTATTCGGATTCTGTACGTGTTGGCGGCGATCGCTTTGATGAAGCGATTGTGAGTTATGTACGCCGCAAGTACGGTAGCTTGATTGGTGACGCCACGGCTGAGAAAATCAAAGAAGAGATTGGCAGCGCTTGCCCTAGTAACCAAGTCAAAGAAGTTGAAGTTAGAGGCCGTAACTTAGCTGAAGGCGTGCCAAGAAGCTTTACACTCAGAAGTGACGAAATTTTAGAATCTTTGCAAGAACCACTCGCTAATATTGTAGCCTCTGTCAAAAGTGCATTAGAACAATCGCCGCCAGAATTAGCCTCCGATATAGCCGAGCGTGGCATTGTATTAACCGGTGGCGGGGCCTTGCTGCGCGATCTGGATAAATTGATTACCCATGAAACAGGGTTACCTGTGATTGTTGCCGAAGAGCCATTAACTTGCGTGGCTCGTGGCGGCGGTAAAGCCATGGAAATCATGGACATGCATAAGTTGGATTTACTCTCGACTGAATAATTGTTGAGGTACTAACCATCAAACCGTTATTCAAAAAAGGGCCATCGGTTCATGCACGCTTTACACTCGTGTTAGCGATTGCTGTTGCCCTTTTGATTTTGGGGGTGACCACCCATAAATTAACACCGTTAAAGTCGGTGTTAATGGATGTTTCTACCCCGCTGTATTACCTTTCTGATATGCCCACAGCTATTGCGCGCTGGTTTAACCGAATGGTGACACCAAGCAGTGCATTACGTTTTGAGAATAATCAGTTAAAAGCTGAAGCTTTAGTATTGAAAGGAAAATTACAGCAGCTCAATGCCTTATCGATGGAAAATATTCGCCTGCGTGAGCTGTTAAATGCAACACCTAAAGTGCCAGGAAGAGTGTTGCTTACGGAGGTCATTGCCGTATCGCCAACGCCCATGCACCACTATGTAATTATCAACAAAGGTAAAGATCATGGGGTGTATGAAGGCCAGTCCGTTATTGATCAACAAGGGTTATTTGGCCAAGTAGTTGAGGTCGCAAGAGAGTCAGCACGGGTGTTATTAATTTCGGATGAGCATCACGCAGTACCTGCTGAAGTGAGTCGTAATGGCTTGCGTGTTGTAGCAGAGGGCACAAACCACTTTTTTAAATTGAATTTGCCAAATATTGCACCGACCTCAGATATTCAAGAAGGGGATGTATTAATTTCGTCAGGTTTGGGTGGCGTATTTCCAAGGGGGTACCCTGTGGCAAAAGTCACCAAAATCTCGTTAGAAAAAGGCGATGATTATTTAACCGTTCAGGCGCGGCCTTTTGCCATGCTTAATTACTCACGGCATCTGTTGCTTTTGTTTAATTCCGCTGTGGTAGCAACGCCATGAAGAGTGTTTTTTTGATTGTTGCTACATTCTTTATTGCTTTTTTATTGACTATTTTAACTATGCCGAATTGGTCATTATGGGCAAGGCCTGAATGGGTGTTGCTGGTGCTCATTTATTGGGCGGTCGCATTCCCGGAGCATTGCGGTGTATTAACGGCCGGGTGCGTTGGTTTATTGCAAGATAGTTTGACGGCCAGCCCCTTAGGCAAGCATATGATTGCCTTTGCGTTAATTACCGCCATTGTGGTTGCTATGCATCAGCGTTTTCGCATGTATGATTTATGGTATCAGGCGCGGTTTATTTTCTTATTTGTTGTGGTTGAATATTTGGTATTTTATTTTGTCGATAAGCTCGCAGGTAATTCTACGATGTTGCCGATGCTGTTTGCACCTGCTTTGATAAGTGCTTTGATCTGGCCTTGGTTGATGGTGGTGCTACGAGGGTTAAGGCGGCAGTTTGGATTGACGGCTAAGATTTAATTTTCATGCCCGAATAATAATTTTAATTGATGGGTGAGTGTATTGTTGGTGTCAGTATCCAAACATTTCATTAACTCATTATAAAGACTGCTTTTTTCTATAGCGTTAAATTTCAAATTAAATAGCTTAATGAATCTTTTTTTCAGTTGTGCAGATGTTGTAAAGTTTTTGTCCTTAATTTTTGCCAGCTCATGATAAACAAGGATATTGCTGGCCGTTTTATCGTGAATGCCAAAGCTTCCTATATCCATCTCGCCAAATTTCGACTCAGAGCAATGATCAGAAAGCGTTATATCAGGGAAATGGTCAAAACGATGTTGCGTTAAGTTGGTACCCTCCAATAAGGTATCGATTAGTAGATTAATAATTCGACAATCGAGACCAAAGATACCGGTTTTAAAGGTGATGGGTATGTTTTTAATCTGAGTTGTTACTTTAAGGTTTGCAGCCTGCCAGCTATCCCCTCGGAAGATCATTAGTTTGGGTAATCTTTCTCTATTTTCTTTGAATAATTGTTCACTGGGCACCTCTAACAATTTTTTTATTTCCGATTGTTTTTTTTTGGGTAATGGAACATTTTTATTTTCATGGTGTCGTAGTATTTCTTTTACAAAAAGGCTGTATACCCCATCATGTGGATGTTTTTTCCAGTATTTGGGTGTTTTTTTGAAAGCGTGAGCGACGATGGATGCCATGACGGTATTATGTTCTCCTTGAACCCAAATTATTGGATTTTCGACAGGGTGGTTAAATGAGATAATGCCTTTTTTGTAGGTGAGACTTGGGTCAATGTACGGAATGACACTGTAGGGTGTTAGATCCACATTGGTAGTTGAGCTTTTATCAAAAGGGAGACTGTCAAAGTCGGTAATAGCCGCTGTTTGCTGTTTAGGGATGTCGAATGCTTTTAAGCTTTTCCCAATGTAACACTTCAGGAGATCAATTTGATTTGTTAGGCTTAGCGGTTTAAAAAACCGAATGTCTTCGTTTATTATTTCGTTCATACGAATGACAGAAATGTTCAGATTATTTTCAAGCATTTTTTTTTGTAGTGCCTTAAAAGAGTCGTCGACTTCTTTTTCTTTTTCACCGCTAAACAAATTTAAATAGCACAATCTGGTTGAGTGATCGTTGTCACTTTGGCCTATGGCATTTTGTAAAAATGGAAAGTTGATATTGTTGAATATAGGCCAGTTATCCTCTGTATATATCGAGGGATTGTTTTTTGTATCAACTACCCAAGAGTAGAATGCCGGTATAGATAGACAACTTGCTGATAAAAAGAAAAAGATTAATGAAATCATATCAAGTGACAGGTAGGGTATTTTAAATTTACAGATTAAAGTAGTCGATATGGTGCATTTAATTGATGCATATAATGTATAAAAGTTCACTGCTGTCCGGTTAAACAAAATCTAACTCCAAATCTACCTGGAATTGGCGTGT
>JAPOUS010000270.1:3813-18658 GCA_026708525.1 Cellvibrionales bacterium | reverse complement strand
AAATGGAAGTAGGGTGTTTTTGTTAATCTAAACTGATCTTTTGATATTCTAGTAATTTCTGTATCGTAGATATTTGTGCCAAGAATGTGGAAAGATTTGGGCAGTGGCTGCTCATAAAAACGCTGTTTAAAAGGCCAATAAATCAGAGGGAATAGCTTGTTGGCATTAATAACTACCAAATGTTTGTCGGCTGAAATGGGTGGTAATAAGGATGAGGATGGTGTGGCTTTTGTTTGGAGTTGAGAAATAAATAGCCAGCCATTGATCATCAAGGCGACTGCTACAGCAAAAAACAATGCCGTGTAAGTACTTATTTTTTGTAATGCGCTTCGTCTATTGTGGCTTGCGATCAGCGTTAAAAAAGCGGCAAAGCTGATAAAAGGCAATAATAATCCTCGCATTGGGCTAGCCGAGAGGAGTGAGGGCAGGAGGCCAAACAAGGTCGCAAGGGCAAAAAAGCGAATGGGTCTGTTTGCTTTATAGTGGAGTGCAAGCCAAATAAAAATAACAAGAAAGCCACTACCCGCTATCTGAATAATCCATAGATCATTTGGATTTAATTGCAACGTAAGGGCTTCGAGCCCTGTTACTAATTCAAAAAACCGTTGAGGAAGCTGTTTGATCAGCTGACTGAAAAGATCTATTGGGTGGCTCAGTAGTGCTGTGGGATCTTGATAAAAATCAATATGGCTTGCCCCAAAGCCCAGCATGGAATAAACAATCTGCCAGCCTAGTGCGATGATGGCAAAAGGCAAGATTGCCAAAGCGCGTTCAGTGAGGGAGCGAGAATCAACACTTAAGGTGAAAGCTGCAAAAAATAAGCAAATGGTGATGCTGGCTTCTGCGCTTAGGAGTGTGGCACAAAATAATACAAGACTTAGCATGTACCATGGTGAGTGTTCTCTAGAGCGATTAAAAGCAATAAGGCTAAAGAGTCCTAAGGCGATAACCATCAGACTGTTTCTTGCTGCAATCCAACTTACGGTATGATTACTAGAAAGATCCAGTGCCACTAATAAAAGCGCAAACAGGCTTTGTCCATGAGTCAGCCCAAACTGCCTAAAAAAGCAAAAGGCAGCCAGCAAGCTGAGTAAATACCAGCAAAGATTAACACCTTGCATCCAGTAGGCATTTTTCGGAAACCACTGATAATCCAACCAATGGGTAAAAGTCGCAAGCGGTCTAAAAAAATGAATCTTGGCGGAATCATCCGTCCACCAAGGGAGCATGCTGTAATTTCTGAGAGCTTGATAATTGGGTTGGCTGGGATCGAAAAAATTAAATTGGTTTAGCGTGAGTGATTGGATACTTTTCGCATCAATGCCTTCTAAAACACCAAGCTTTTTCAGTTCACTGTCGCCAGTAAACATTGCCGCATGGACGTAATCATCGGCATAAAATCGCCCATGGATTAATCCACTGGAATGCAACCCAAGGGCAAATAACAAAATAAGCAGTAAAAGGCCATAAGACGATTGGCTATTCGACGGGTGACCTTGTTTCATTAACTAACTATCCTTCAGTGAGTGGGCGGGTTAATGTCTGTTGTTATGCGCTGGAAAACGACTACTTATGAGAATAGTAGCATCTGATACATAGCGGTTGTCTCACTATTTCATCCCCAATAAGTACTGTGAAGCAATATATTTGTACTTCAACAGTCATCACTCCAAGGAGTTCATCATCACCGAAAATTGGCTGATTGCGCTGGTAGGGTCAGCACTTTTTGTGACTGCACTAATCACCGCAAGGCTATCAATTCCTAACGCTAACACATCTTTGGCATTCTGGGTATTGATGCCGCCAATGGCTGTGAGTCGATAATCATCCTTAAGTAAGTGGATGTATTGGCGAAGATGATCCGAGTTAAGTGGTGGGTGGTTCACCTGCTTGCTTTGGGTGCTGTAGACAGGCCCAAAGGCAATATACGATGGTTGGTACTGATGTGCGATAGCGATTTCTAATACATTATGGGTGCTAATGCCAAGTTTTAACCCAGCTTTTTGAAGAGCGCTTAAGTCTGCGGTCGTTAAATCTTCTTGCCCCAGATGAACGCCATAAGCATCCAATTCTATAGCCAGTTGCCAATGGTCATTAATATAGAGCGGTTTGTTTCGAGCCTTGGCTAATGCGATGGCTTGGGTGATGAGTGCCCGTTGTTCTTCTTGGCTACCGTTTTTGATGCGAAGTTGAAGGGTATCCACAGCGCTATCCAGACAACAGTTGAGCTCATCAAGGTTTTCGACTAAGACGTAAAGGCCAAGTGATTTATCTAATTGAGGAAAAGCACAAGGCAGTTGCTTGGGCAACCCATTGCAGGTTATGGCGGGTAAGCAGGCGGCTTGGTTTGGAAAGCCTGTATGTTGAAACGCGGCAGGGTAAGTATCGGATTGATCTGGTAAAGCCAGCCCTTGATTCAAATAAGCTTTGGCAAGCACAACAGCATCCATAGGGCGATAGCCTAACGCCAACAAGCTAGCGATGGCACTACTAAAGCTACAGCCTGTGCCATGGGTATGTTGGGATGCTTGTTTAGGTGATCGCACCTTAAGTTGCTGATCTTGGTAATAAATACGGTCAGTTGCCTCATCCACTGCATCCCCACCTGTAATTACAAGACAGAGATCAAAGGTTTGGCTGATCCACTTGGCTGCGTTATCCAATCCCTTGGTTTGGATTTCATCTGCAAAAATCGCTTCAAATTCGTGCAGATTGGGCGTAAAGACTGTCACTAAATGGAGCATCTGTTTGAAGCAAATGGCAGCGGCTAAGGTGTCGCCATTACTGGCTTTAATCACGGGATCTAAGACAACAGGCGCATCGAGACTCGGTAATAATTTGTTGAGCAAATCAAAGTGATAGGCTTGCCCAATCAAGCCAATTTTTATTGCAGCGGGTACATGTTCTTTGGCAAGGCTTTGCCATTGATGTGAAAATGACTCAGAAGTTATCCAGGCAATATGTTGTACGCCTTGCGTATTTTGGGCGGTAATTGCTGTAACAATATTCGTGAAGGCCAAGCCAAAGCTTCGAAAGCACTGGCTATCTGCCTGAATGCCTGCGCCGCCTGAATTATCAGAGCCTGCGATGCTCCATACCGTTAGCTTTGGGTTTGCTGCCAAAATGGGGTTCCTAAAACAGTGGTGCTGGGATTGGCCCGATTTTGCTCTTCCATCGCGCCGGATAAATAGGCGAGTCGCCCGCCCTCTACTGCCGATCGAAAAGCGTTAGCCATCATGACAGGATCATTTGCTTTAGCCACGGCAGTATTGAGTAAGATGGCATCAAAGCCTAGTTCCATTGCCTGCATGGCATGTGAGGGTATGCCGAGCCCTGCATCAACCACTAGGGTTGCCTGCGGCAATCTATGGCGAATGGTTTCTAATGTATAGGGGTTCATCAACCCTTTACCGGTGCCAATAGGAGATCCCCACGGCATGATGACTTCACAGCCTGCATCGAATAGTTTTTGACAGAAAACCAAGTCATCTGTGCAGTAAGGGAAGACCTTAAAACCTTCGTTGAGTAAAACCTTAGTCGCTTCTAGCGTGGCAAAGGGGTCCGGTTGTAGATTGTAATCATCGCCAATAACTTCCAACTTGATCCAGTCGGTTTGAAATAATTCGCGTGACATTTCAGCGAGCGTAATGGCCTCTTTGGCTGTATGGCAACCTGCCGTATTGGGCAATAAATACTTGCCCAATCCTTTGATGGTCTGCCAGAAATGATTGCCGCCTTGGGTTTTAGGCGACTGCCTGCGAAGACTTAATGTAATAATATCTGACCCAGATGCATGAATAGCATCAAGCATGATTTGAGGTGACGGGTAAAGCGCCGTGCCAATTAATAGCCGGCTATTGATGGTTTCACCATAAAAATTTACAGGATCTATCATGGTTACCCTCCTTGCACCGCTGATAAAATTTCAAGATTATCATTGTTGTTCAGCGGCGTTTGGGCATATTGGTTTTTTGGAATAAACTGCATATTGATGGCAACCGCAATTTGGCTTGGCTGGTAATCCAAATGCCTAATCAGCGCTTGTAATGATTCAAGTGGCGGTACTTGCATCGTTTTACCATTAATAGAGAGTGTTAGCATGCCGTCAGTTCTGTCTTGAGTAATGTAGCTGAGATTCGTTGAATGGTTTGTTCAATGAACATGGGTGAGAGTAAATAGCCATGCCTGAAAAAGCCATTGAGGGATAAACCCTGAGAGGTTTCTTGAATTTTTGGCAGGTTATCTAAAAATGCAGGCCGTAAACCTGCGCTGAAGGAGATAATTTCAGCTTCTGCAAAGCCTGTATGCAGACTATAAAGCGCGGATAATAGCTCCAATGCAGAGCGAACAGTCATTTGTCGTGTATCTTCGCTTTCAAGCTGTGTTGCACCTATTACGTATTCGCTCTTGGGTCTTGGTACAATGTAAAGTTGGTATCTTGGATGTAAGAACCTTATGGGGCGATGGAGAGTAACCTCAGGTGCATGCACGCGCAGTATTTCTCCTCGAACCCCGCGTAATGCAGGCAAGGCCTTTTTAGCGCCCATGCCACGGCAATCAATCACCATGGAACAATCGGATGGTAATGCTTCCTTTGTGTTATCAATGCATTGTTCAACCCATTGCCCACCTAGCGTATCTATCACTGTTTTAAGCGCAGAAAATAAGGCGACATTATCGATGTAACCTTCAGGCAATAACTCGATGGCTTCTGCAAAATGAGCCAGTTCTGGCTCGCGTGTTTCGGGTCGGCAATGTGCGAAGTCAACAGTGTCGATAGCGAGTTGATTGAGCTTGAGAGTAAATCGATCAAACAAGGCTTTATCTTGCGGATGTGAGACGACCAAGCTGCCATCAAATTGGAAATCGATCGATTGTTTTGCTACTTGGTTTAACTCGGTCAGCCATTGCTGCCAAATTGATAGGTTTTTTTTGCCTTCGTGATAAAGTCCAATATCTGCTGCCATCGCTTCTGAAATTGGCGAGATCATTGCAGCGGCAATAAACCCTGCGCTTTGTCGGCCACTGAGATCTTTATCAAAAAGTGTCACCTTGTAACCTTGGCGCAATAAGCGCCAAGCCAGTAGCCGACCCATCAGGCCTGCGCCGACGATGGCGATAGGTTTGTGTTGCGAATGGCTCATCAAGACTCAACAGGCTGATAAATTTCAGCGCCTTGGTCTTTAAATTCCTGCGCTTTGGTCTGCATGGCATCATCCAGATCCAGCAGTTGAATCACATCGCCTTTGGCTTCGTAGCCCTGCTTGGCAGCATAGTCACGCACATCTTGTGAGATTTTCATTGAGCAGAATTTCGGCCCGCACATAGAGCAAAAATGCGCCACTTTGGCCGATTCTTTGGGCAGGGTTTCATCGTGATAGCTTCGCGCAGTATCAGGATCTAGCCCTAGGTTAAATTGATCTTCCCAACGGAATTCGAATCGCGCTTTAGAAAGGGCATTGTCGCGTAATTGTGCGCCCGGGTGGCCTTTGGCTAAATCGGCAGCATGAGCGGCAATTTTATAGGTGATAATGCCTTCTTTTACATCATCTTTGTTGGGTAAACCCAGGTGTTCTTTTGGTGTCACATAACAGAGCATCGCACAGCCGTACCAGCCAATCATCGCAGCGCCTATGCCTGAGGTAATATGATCATAGCCTGGTGCAATGTCTGTGGTTAATGGGCCAAGGGTATAAAAAGGTGCTTCGTCACAGTGTTTAAGTTGCTCATCCATGTTCTCTTTGATCATATGCATGGGGACATGACCGGGCCCTTCAATAAAGCATTGCACGTCGTGCTTCCAAGCGATTTTGGTTAGCTCACCTAGTGTGCGTAATTCACCGAACTGTGCGTCGTCATTTGCATCGGCGATAGAACCAGGGCGAAGGCCATCGCCTAAGGAGAAGGTGACATCGTAGGCCTTCATGATGTCGCAAATTTCTTCAAAGTGAGTATAAAGAAAATTTTCTTTGTGGTGGGCCAAACACCATTTCGCCATGATGGAGCCACCTCGAGAAACAATGCCCGTGGTACGGCTAGCGGTTAGCGGTATGTAGCGCAGTAACACGCCTGCGTGAATAGTAAAATAATCAACGCCTTGCTCGGCTTGTTCGATTAATGTATCGCGAAAGATTTCCCATGTGAGATTTTCGGCAATGCCATCGACTTTCTCCAGTGCTTGGTAGATAGGGACAGTACCGACTGGCACCGGCGAGTTACGAATAATCCATTCGCGCGTTTCATGAATGTGCTTACCTGTAGAGAGATCCATAATGGTGTCGGCACCCCAGCGAATCCCCCAGGTGAGTTTATCAATTTCTTCTTCAATTGAAGAGCCCAGTGCAGAATTACCAATATTACCGTTAATTTTCACCAAAAAATTTCGGCCGATGATCATAGGCTCTAATTCAGGGTGGTTAATATTGGCAGGAATGACCGCACGGCCACGAGCCACTTCACTTCGAACAAATTCTGGCGTGATTTCATCTGGGATATTGGCGCCAAACGGCTCGCCTGGGTGTTGAATCGCAAGCTCTGGGTATTTGGCAGCTTCTGCTCGTGCCATATTTTCGCGAATGGCGATGTATTCCATCTCAGGGGTGATAATGCCTTGACGTGCGTAGTGAAGTTGCGAGACATTCTTGCCTGATTTGGCACGGCGCGGTTGGATTTTATGTTCAAAACGAAGATGATCTGCCGAGCTATCGGCTTGGCGTAATTTGGCAAAGCTTGACGTTAATTCGGTTAATTGCTCGGTGTCATCGCGTTTTTCGATCCAGCCGTTGCGTACGGGTAAAAGGCCTGCTTTAACATCGATAACTGCGCTCGGATCGCTGTAGGGGCCAGAGGTATCGTAAACGCGAACCGGTGGATTGACTTCAACTTTTGAGAGGTCGTTAGGATCTAAGGGGGTTGGAGTGAGGGTAATTTCGCGCATGGGGACACGAATATCGCTGTTGCTTCCTTCAACATAAATTTTTTGTGATTGCGGAAAAGGCGAGATAGCATCGTGACGATGAGGTTCAGCCGTTATTGGTTTTTTTGGGGTTGCTTGTGTGTCAGACATCCTGAAAATCCTAGATTAAAATCTTATGGCTTGTCAGGATGAACCCCTAAAATAAGCAAATAAGGGTCAGAGTAAACTTTTATGGCTAGTGGATCGGCCGGCTTGGTTAGAGGGCGAGGTAAAAAGTTTACTCTGAGCCTACTTTCCTACTTATATAAAGCTTACCTTGTTGCCTACGCGAGCATTATCTCGATCAGGTCTTACGGGTATTTCTCAGTCAAACATATACAGGTGAAACGCAGTCGCTTAACCTGAGGTCGCTTTGACACCCCGACAAGAGTTAACCGATTCTATCGGCCCTGTGCGAAAGTTTCAATATGTGGAAAACGGTAGTCGGTCATTATTACTCTGAAAGCGGCAGTTTGTGATGGGTATTACGCTCTTCTTCGGTTGGGTCACTGCTGTTTTCTTTGCCCGCCAATACCGCATGTCTTTCTGCTAGCATTTGCGCGAAGATATAAATATCTGGCATGACTGGGTCATCAGTTTGCAGGGTTGATTGTAATTGGGTTTCTTCAAAATTGGAGGCATGACGATAGGTTTTGGGCGCGGATGGCGCAATGACGCTGCAACTTGTTAGGGTTATTGGCAAAAAGCAAACGATAAACAAAGCGAAAAACAATCTAGCAGTAAGCCATTGCATGAGCCAATCCTTTGAAGAAAATCTGCGTTAATCCATTAAGTGTTGTTGAAAAGTGACGCTTTGCAAGAACCGATATAACGAAAATAAAAAAGCCGCTATGAATAGCGGCCAACAACACTAAGGTAGGGTGTTGTATGAATAATCAGTATTCAACCACGGCAATGGCATGGCGTGCACGGCTTAAACCCGCTTGATCACCAAAAGCTTTGGTATAGATACGATCTTCTTCAATGCCATAGCGAGTGATTAGCATATTTTTAAGGCTTTCAGCACGACGCTCAGAGAGCTTCATGTTGTAATCGGTGTTACCCGATTTGTCAGAGTAGGTGAGTATTTTGATGTTGGAATCAGGGTTGTTTTTTAATGAGCTGGCCAATACAGCTATTTGTGGATCTTTGGGATTGGTTAACTCGGTCGAGTCGAACTTAAATCGCAGATTAGCGCTTTGTGGAGGCGCACCTGCCACATCTACAGGGACGGGGACACCTAAACGAAAGACCAAGCCGACTTGGGCAAGGCCATCAAAGTTCTTTTGGCCTAAGCCATAAATGCCACGCAAGTCAGCACGCAAACCAAAGTGCTCACCAAACATGCGCTGCGCGCCAATACCTAGGTTAAACACGGTGTCATCGAAGCTCTCACCGCCATTTTTTGGTTCATATTTACCATAGCCAAGGCCTACAGGCAGGTAGATTGAAAAATCGTTTTCGTAGATGTCTTGAAAATAGTAGACTCCATCGATATGGGCGAAGTGGTGACCAACTTTGCTTTTAAAGCTTGCATTTAATTCATAATCTGTGCCTATGAAATCAAATTTGGTGTAGTTATAAGCTAGTTCAACTGCGTAGTGGCCGTTGAACTGCCAACCAAAGGCAATACCATAAGCGGGGGCATCATCAAAATCTAGGGATGAAGTATTATCTTCGTATTTCTTGATGTCATCAATCTTGCTGGTGGCATGGTAACCAAGACTCGGCACCAAATAAAATTGCCCGCCATTATGTTCGGCAGTGGAATGTGCTGTAGCAACGACGAGGCCAGCACTAATTAATGAAGAGAGAGCATTGTTTACAGGTTTATTCATTATATCCACCGCATCGAGTTAATCAATCGAGACTTAGGTTGAGTGACGGGGTCAGTTAAGCTACAACGTTAGGAAAGGTGGTTACTCTCCGGGTTATTTAGCTCAAAAGAGTAAGATAAAAATCCGCCAACAACGTTGGCGGTTCAATACACACTAAGGTAGGTGTTCTTTACGCTAGCCTTTAGTGCTCAACAACAGCAATCGCGTGACGTGCACGGCTCAGACCCTCTTGGTCACCAAAGGCTTTGGTGTAGATACGGTCTGCGTCAATACCGTGTTGATTGACGAGAATGTTTTTAAGGCTTTCTGCGCGACGCTCAGAAAGCCTCATGTTGTAAGCACTGTTACCTGATCTATCAGAGTAAGCTAAGATTTTTACGTTAGAGTTTGGATTATTTTTGAGTGTATTAATTAATACCGCGATTTCAGGGTCATTCGGGTTAACTAGCTCGGTTGAGTCCAGTTTGAATTTAAGATTAGCGCTTTGTGGTGGCGCGCTAGCGACATTCATAGGGACAGGCATACCCCAGCGAACCACTAAGCCCACTTGTGCAATGGCATCAAAGTTCTCTTGACTAAAGCCATATAAGCCTCGAACGTCACCGCGTACACCCACATGCTCACCAAACATGTACTGTGCGCCGACACCAAAGTTTAAGACAGTGTCTTCGACACCACGGTAATATTTTCCATTGAGTTGACCCTTATTCACATCAGGGTCATTCTTCATCCAGCCAATACCCACAGGGATATAGAATGAAAAGTCATTTTCATACACATCATTGAAGTAATATAAGTGATCTAAGTGAAGGTAGTGGTAGGTGGTTTCGTTGGTCGTTTCTGGGCCACCGCCTACAGGCTTGCTCTTGATGTCAAAGTTGCTGTAATTGTAAGCTAATTCAACCGCTGAATGTCCCATGGTCTGCCAGCCGAAAGAGATGCCATAGATTGGGCCATCATCAAACTCGACCTCTGTCATGGCTTTTTTCTTCAATTTGTCATAATGATCCAATTCATCCGTGTAGTGGTAGCCGACACTTGGCACAATGTACCAGCTTGATGCATCCCAAAATGCAGCTTGAGAGGTGGCTGCTGTAGCAAGTACACAGGCACCTAAGGCTTTTGGAAGTATGGTATTAACGTGTTTTTTCATAAGTGATCCACCCATTAATTGAAGTTTGAGTCTTGCGTAAACCTGTGTTTAAACCAACTCACTTTGCGTTAAATCCAATGAAGAAAGGCCATCTTTCTTCTGGTTACTGCCTCCCCAAAAATTCATTGATGGGGTTAGATAAAAAATCCGTCAACCTGAGTTGACGGACTCAACATACACTAAGGTAGGTGTGTAATTAATACTCAACGATAGCGACAGCGTGGCGTGAGCGGCTCATGCCATCTTGGTCGCCAAAGGCTTTAGTGTAAACACGCTCTGGATCAACCCCATAGTTGTTGACGAGCATGTTTTTCAGGCTATCCGCACGGCGCTGAGAGAGCTTCATGTTATAGCTGCTGGCGCCAGATTTATCCGAGTACGCCAAGATTTTGATGTTAGCGTTCGGGTTGTTTTTAACCGCATCAACCAGCGCTAAAATATCAGGATCATTGGGGTTAATAATTTGAGTCGAGTTTAGCTTAAAGCGGATATCAGCACTTTTGATGCCGTCATCAGCGGCCATGCCAACGGGTACGGGTACACCAAAGCGGAAAACTAAGCCGACTTGTGCAATGGCATCGAAGTTTTCTTGGCTGAAGCCATAAAGGCCACGGATGTCACCGCGAATGCCGAAGATATCGCCGAACATGTATTGAGCGCCGATACCAAAGTTAAAGACGGTGTCTTCAATGCCGCGAACATAATCTTTCATGGCATCGTTGTTTTTAACGTCAGGGTCGTTTTTAACCCAGCCTAAACCGATAGGAATATAGAACGAGAAGTCATTTTGGTAGATGTCATTGAAATAATACAGGGCATCAACGTGTACATAGTGCCATGTGGTTTCGTATTTAGTTTCACCGCCGGCTGCTTGTTTGCCTACGATGTCAAAGTTGCTGTAGTTGTAGGCAAATTCAATAGCAGTATAAGCCGTGGTTTGAAAACCGAAGGAGATGCCATACACTGGGCCGTCATCAAATTCGATTTTTTTATACGTCTCGTTTTTCTTTTGCAGCTTATCGTAATGATCCATCTCATCCGTGTAATGGTAGCCGACACTGGGTACTAAATAGAAACTACTATTTTCCAGGAAAGCTTGAGAAGACGCTACAGAGGCTAGTACGCAAGCTCCTACTGCCTTAGGAATCAAACTGTTCATACGCTTTTTCATAGTATCCACCATAATACTCATTATCAATTTGAAGAAGCATACTCAGCAGTCACCTGGAGTAAGCCCCATTGTCATTTTTTTTCTGTATGAAAAGTCGTGATAGCTTAAGAGGTTCTGTTGAGGCTTAATACCAAGCCCAAATAACAGGGATGACAATTCATACTGGTAACTGGTAGACCTAAAAAAAAAGCAAGAGTTCAAATAAATAAACGAATTTCGTCTAATATTTTTACTATTTTTCGCCTTTTATTTTATAGGGTTAGAAATGGTTAAAAGGCTTTTGTGGGATTGGTTAGGGAGTAGTTTTATTGTGTTTTCTTCGATATTGCCCCGCTCAATACAAACAAACTCGTTATAGTGCATTGAAATATCAGGCATTTTTTGAGCAAGATCTTTTCCTGGGTTCCATACAATACAGCTTTTTTGATCGGGTGAATAAAGGTTTATTGCACGTTTAGGCAGGGTTGATATGAGTTGTTGATCAGGATCAACGCGTGGAAACAGTCGGTCAACTTCTTGGGTAAAGCCAATATCGCCGCTTTGTTTTTGTGCTTGTTGCTGCTGGGTATTATCCAAATAGGTTAAGCTATCTAACCCTTTGACTTGGGTGCGGCCAAGATCGCCAATTGCAAAATAGCTATGAAATGCATAACTAAAGGATTGTTCGGTCTTGGACGTATTATGAATATAGCAACCAATGGTTAGCGTCTTGCCTAAGGTGTATTGGCATTCGATACGAAAAGGCTGGGTATGTAAGTCTGGTCTGTTGCCTGTGTAGTTTAAGCGAAAGGTTAAGCTGATGGCGTTGGTGTGGCTTTGAATATCCTCCAGTTGCCATTCGCTTTGTCTTGCAAACCCATGTTTAGGCTTTGACGGGTCTTCTTTATGTGGCCCAAACCAAGGAAAACAAATCGGTATCCCGCCTCGAATGGCGGCATTATGGCGTAGTGCTGCTACTGGGCTGACCCATAACCAATCTGAATCACCTTTAGGGCTAAATGATAGTAGCTGTGCGCCATGTAATAGGCATTTAGCGGAGGCAATAGGGTGATCAATAACCAGTACAGGTAAAGCCTCATTGTGCGGATGTTTTGGGAGCTCGGCTGCCGTATGTGAAAGGCGGACGCTATTGGTTGATGCGATGAGCTGGTGGAGTTGCTTAAGGGCTTGCGGGGTCATTAGGCTTATCCTTTGGAATTAGGATAAGCCTAGCAAAGTAGAGGTTTAGTTGCCAAATAACGCTTGGATGGACGGCCAAAGTCCTGAGATTAACACGGCGATAACGCCTAATGGGCAAAATACTCTAAGGGTGGCATACCAGAGGTTAAACTGAAAATAGCTCAGTTGAGACAGTTGGTTTTTCGCAATTTTGCGTTTCATGACCCAGCCTGTAAACACGGCAATCAATAAGCCGCCAATAGGGAGTAGATAATTACTGGTTAGGTTATCAAAGAAGTCGAAAACACCCTCCTGATAAATACAGGCATAGCCGCCGACCCAAACAATGATGGCTAATAAAATACACGCAAAGGCTCGGTTAAGCGGTGTTTTTTCACTGATCCATGAAAGGGCAGGTTCGATCAATGAAATAGATGAGCTCCAAGCAGCCACGCCAATCAATACAAAGAATAGTGTGCCAAAAATAACGCCACCTTCCATGTGACCAAAGGCAATGGGTAGGCTTAAAAACATAAGACCTGGGCCTTCAGAAGGTTGTAATCCATTAGCAAAAACCAGAGGGAAAATCGTTAAACCTGCCATTAAGGCAACTAAGGTATCAAGGCCTGCGACAATAAAACCTGTGCGAGCAATGGACGTCTGTTTATCCATGTAGGAGCCGTAAGTCATGATTGCGCCCATACCAACACTGAGGGAAAAGAACGCTTGACCCATGGCCATTAACACAACTTCGCCTGTGACTTTTGAAAAATCCGGATCAAACAAAAAGTGAAAGCCTTGCATAAAGTTGCCGGATTGAATGCTAAAGACTAAAGAGGTGCCCAAAAGAATGAACAGTAATGGCATAAGGATTTTGATGGCATTGCCAAGACCCTTGTTAATGCCAAAGGCTAATACGCCAACGGTAAGCAGGGTGAAAATGGTGTGGCCGACTAATTGACGCTCTTTATTGGCCATGATTTCTTGCTCGAAATATTGTTCGACAAATGCGGGTTCGACATTTTGAAAGCTTCCTTGGGCGATGGCGACAATATAATCCAGCACCCAGCCAGCCACCACGCTGTAGAAGAACATAATAAACAGGCCGCAGAAAATGCCCATGATGGCGATGATCGTCCAGAGCTTGCTGACGTCAGAATCGCGCGTAGTTTTGAGCATGGCATTGATGGGATTGCTATCACCATGGCGACCGAGCAGGGTTTCGGCCATTAAGATGGGGACGCCTATAACAACAATGCAGGCAAGGTAAATTAACACGAAGGCTGCGCCGCCGTTTTCACCTGCAACGTAAGGGAATTTCCATATATTACCAAGGCCAACGGCAGAGCCTGTGGCGGCCATAATAAATAGCCAACGGCTATGCCAGTGATGATGGATTTTAGTCACCATGCGTACATCCTAATCCTGCAAAATTTTTTTATTATACGCCAAGCTTACCTAAAAACGTATTAACAAACCCTTCTAGAAAAATGAATCACATAAAATCCGTTAATTGTGCGCAATTTTGCTGTGAAATGACGTGGAAAACCGACTAACCTCTCAGAAGGCGCATCTGTTTTTATAAACAGAGGGAATCAGGGCTTTCTTTAATAAACCAGTCGGTTACAATAGCGCGCATTTTTTACTCGAATTTTTTCAAGCAGGATTCATTTTGATCGAAAAACGCCGAAATATCGCGATTATCGCGCACGTTGACCACGGTAAAACCACCCTCGTGGATCAATTATTATCGCAATCAGGGACTTTGGATCGAAAAGACCAAGGCACTGAGCGCATCATGGATTCCAATGATCAGGAAAAAGAGCGAGGCATTACCATCCTTGCAAAAAATACTGCGATCAAGTGGCAGGATTATGCGATCAACATTGTTGACACCCCAGGGCATGCGGATTTTGGTGGTGAAGTTGAGCGCGTTATGTCTATGGTGGATTGTGTGTGTCTATTGGTTGATGCACAAGATGGCCCGATGCCGCAAACGCGCTTTGTCACCCAAAAAGCATTTGAGCAAGGCCTGCGCCCTATTGTTGTTATCAATAAAGTTGACCGCCCAGGTGCACGTCCTGATTGGGTGCTGGATCAGGTATTTGATCTATTTGATCGTTTAGGGGCAACCGATGAGCAATTAGATTTCCCTGTCATTTATGCATCTGCCCTGAACGGCATTGCCGGCGATGATCCTGACAATATGGCCGAAGATATGACGCCGTTGTTTGAGATGATTGTGGATAAAGTCCCAGCACCTGATGTTGATATTGATGCACCTTTCCAAATGCAAATTTCTGCCTTGGATTACAATAGCTATGTCGGTGTTATTGGTCTTGGTCGTATTAAGCGCGGTAAATTATCACCTAACCAACAAGTGGTTGTGGTGGATAAAGACGGCACTGAGCGTAAAGGTAAAGTTCAGCAAGTTATGACGCATTTAGGGCTTGAGCGAATCGAAACACCTGAGGCGACAGCTGGCGATATTGTCTGTGTAACAGGTTTAGATCCACTTAATATTTCGGATACCTTGTGTGACCCAGAAAGCATAGAGGTTTTGCCGCCAT
>JAPOUS010000270.1:0-3803 GCA_026708525.1 Cellvibrionales bacterium | reverse complement strand
GTGGATGAGCCAACGGTGAGCATGACTTTTATGGTAAATACCTCGCCATTTGCAGGCCAAGAAGGCAAGCTTGTGACCTCGCGTAATATTAAAGAGCGTCTTGAGCAAGAGCTTGTGCATAATGTGGCCTTACGTGTTGAGCAAGGTGATACAGCAGATAAATTTATTGTCTCAGGTCGAGGTGAATTGCATTTATCGGTATTGATCGAAAACATGCGCCGTGAAGGCTTTGAGCTCGGTGTTTCACGTCCCGAAGTTATTCAAAAAGAAGTCGATGGTGAGTTACAAGAGCCTTATGAAAGTGTGACGATTGATATCGAAGAAGAACACCAAGGTAAAGTGATGGAGGAGCTAGGGCTTCGTAAAGCCATCATGAGCAACATGGAGCCAGACGGCAAAGGCCGTATTAAGATGGAATTTGTCGTACCTTCGCGTGGCTTGATTGGCTTTAGAGGTCAGTTTCTAACGATGACATCAGGTTCGGGTATCATGACCTCAGTATTTGATCACTGGGGGCCGATTGCTACAGGTGAAGTTGTCTCACGAATCAATGGCGTGTTAGTTTCTATGGTTCAGGGCAAGACCTTATCTTTTGCTTTGCATAACCTGCAAGAACGTGGCCGTTTATTCTTAGGACACGGTGAAGAAGTCTATGAAGGGCAAATTATTGGTTTGCATTCACGGGATAATGACTTGGCCGTTAATCCAACCAAGGGTAAGCAGCTAACAAACGTGCGTGCGTCAGGTACGGATGAAGCCTTAACCTTAACGCCGCCAATTACCCATACGCTTGAGCAGGCGCTTGAGTTTATTGAGGATGACGAATTGGTTGAGGTGACACCTGAAAGCATTCGCTTGCGTAAGAAATACCTTACTGAAAATGAACGCAAACGAATGAGCCGCAATAAATAGTGGCCGTTTATTAAACGAAAAGCGCCATCGGCGCTTTTTTATTGTCTGGGTCTTTTGATTGAGCAATTTCAAAGGGTGAGTGTATGCGTGCATTGTTACAGCGAGTTCAACATGCATCGGTTTGTGTTGATGGCAAAACCGTGGGTGCTATCGAACAAGGTTTGCTGGTATTTTTAGGGGTTGGCAAAGACGATGATGTGATCAAAACCCATAAAATGATTGAAAAAATTCTGAAATATCGGGTTTTTAGTGATGCGGATGACAAAATGAATCTCTCGCTAAAAGATATTCAAGGCGGTTTGCTTATCGTCTCGCAATTTACGTTACAGGCGGAGACGGCGAAAGGATTAAGGCCGAGTTTTACCCCCGCTGCTGAACCAAAAACTGCCAAATTGCTCTACGATGAAGCCATTGTTTTTGCCAAACAGCATTATTCAGAAGATTTGGTGCAAACGGGTGAGTTTGCTGCGGATATGCAAATTAGTATAGTGAACGATGGGCCGGTGACATTTCTTCTGGAATGATGAACGGTATAAACGCTAGAGGGGACGATTTCTCAGGTGGATGAACCCTGTTCCGCATGTTATGATACGCCGTTTAAATAATAAGCTTATTATCATTGGTTTCCCTTGAATTCGTGAACTGGTTAGTTAGGGCTATCCGTAAAAGCCAGTAAACTCCACGCATCTAAAAAAATTATGCAATGATATTAGCGCATTGTTTCTGCATTGTATTGACAAGTTTCAGTGTATTGACAAGTTTCAGTCATAAAGATCGCAGGCAGCTGCTGAAAATAATGATAAACAAAGGTGGGAATTGTGATCCGCAATTCTTGCTTCGCCTAGGAGAATAAGGATGAGTAAATCCCAACTAAGCATCACCTCACCTGTAGGTGAAAAGTTGTTGAACGACATAATCGCGCTTCAACCACAATTCCGTGAAATGGCAGGTCAAACCAAAGCTGATCGTAAAGTGGCGCAAGCCAATATCGATGCTTTGCAAGACATCGGCTTTTTCTTGGCCCTTCAGCCACGTGCCTATGGTGGCCTTGAAATCTCTCCGCAAGAGTTTTTTAAATGTCATTTGGCGATTGCTGAAGCTTGTATGTCAACAGCTTGGGTGGCGGGTATTATTGCTGTTCACTCATTCCAAATCGCTTTGATGGATAAGCAAGCGCATGAAGACGTTTGGGGTGAAAACATCCACACGCGTACCTCTTCTTCGTATGCGCCTGTCGGTAAAGTTGAAGTCGTTGACGGCGGTTTTAAATTATCAGGTCGTTGGGGCTGGTCTTCAGGCTCTGACCATTGTACTTGGGCGTTACTTGGCGCTATCGTTCCTGGTGAAGGCTATCGTACATTTCTAGTGCCTAAAGGCGATTACGAAATTCTTGATACCTGGCATCCAATGGGACTTGACGGGACAGGCTCTAACGATGTGGTTGTTAAAGATGCATTTGTTCCTGAGCACCGTACCCATAAGCAAATGGATGGCTTTAATCTAACTAACCCAGGTAATGCGGTATCTGAATCTGTATTATTTGATATTCCTTGGGCGCAAATCTTTGTACGTGTCGTTTGTACACCTGCGATCGGCGCATGTAAAGATGCATTACGTCTTTATAAAGAAACCGCTCAAAAGAAAGTCAGCATAGATCCGTCAAAGCATTCAACTGATCCATCAACGCTTGAGCGTATTTCAGCGGCTGAAAACACCACTGATGAGATGGAAGCTATCTTGATGCGTAACTTTGATAACATGGTTAATGCCGTGAATGCGGGTGAGCAAGTTTCTGTTCAAGAGCGTGCGAAGTATCGTTATCAAGCATCCTTAGTTATCGAAAAGAGCATGGAAGTGATCGACAGTTTATTCTCAATGGCGGGCGGCAGCTCTGTATTGGCAGGCTCTGATTTGCAACAACGCTTCTTAGATATTCATACTGCGCGCGCGCATGTTGCCAATAACCCAACGAACTTTGCACGTAACTTAGGTTCGCTGCACTTAGGCTTGGATAACCAAGACTTTTTTATCTAAAAAGCTGTCATTGGTACGATAAGTTTATAAATAGGAACCATCAGTTTATAAACTGTTCATATTCTACAGGTACATAATACTTGTAGAGTATGAGATTATAGCATTCATTCTTTTGGCTTCAGTTAACCGTATTTCTGCTTGTTGCTCACCTTACTATCTGACATCTTTATTCACCTCTACCCTCTTAAGACGCGTATTAAATTAGTCAGCGAATTTTCGATTTAAGGCAATAGAATGCGCTATTCACATTCGTAATGAGCCATTACTTTCTTTATACGGCGATCATCATTTAAAAATAAAACTTCAGCCAATCTTTTTTTTCCTGCGCCTTCCATATGAAGTACTATTGTATCGACACAAACAAAAACATTAATGAGCTTAAACTGAAGTTCAGGATATTTAGTTAGTCCCGCTAAGAAATACTGCTGAACATTATCCTTGCCTTTGATTGTAAACTCACCCGTTATTCTTTCTGCAAGGGGTGAAAAGAGTTCAACGTTATCGTCATATAAGTCCATAATGCGATCGATGAGATGCGTATTCCAGACTGAGCAATGATGTTTTGCGATTACTTTTGCTTCTTCCTTTGAAACTACATTTTTTGATTTAGCGATGATGACATTCCTTCTGTTATTAATTTCTATCGTATGTCAATTTAAGGAGTACCTTAAATAACAGAATACATAAAAGTAAAATAGATAACGCGATGAAAATAATCTAACGATGAATAGTTACGTAAGAAATCACAGAGCTTACGACTTTACATTAGCATGCAAGCGTTTGGGAGCGAGAATTTCTTACTCTACAGAGATTTTTTTGTTTGATATATTTGAAGCGTCCATATATGCCCTAAATTG
>JAPOUS010000292.1 GCA_026708525.1 Cellvibrionales bacterium | reverse complement strand
TTAATGACTTTGTCGATGAGCTGAAGGATCGTAAGGGCAATGCAGAGCAAATCAAGCAGGTCAGCTGCGACATGTCGCCTGCATTCATTAAAGGCGTTCGAGAGAACTTAACCGAAGCTGAGATTACTTTTGACAAGTTTCATATCATCAAGGTAATCAATGAAGCTGTTGATAAGGTACGACGAGAAAAAGCAAAGACTAACCCGTTACTTAAGTGTAGTAGCTCAGACTTAACCTGACAGGCACCATTAAAAAATGGGTAACTGTCAGGTCAAGTCGAGACTAATACATCTGATTAAGTCAAGATGCCACCAGGCTTCCAAACTTATTTCCTAGCAAGGCGGAATTCCTCAGTAATGTCTAGACCTTTCAAGGAATGACAACGCAGTCAGAGTATCGCTTGAAAGCCCCGAAGGGCGTGGCCAAAATACTTTCTATCTGCGTCAGACTTTTTGTCAAAACAATGAGCATTAACTGCAAAGTCTTCCTTGCTATAAAGCATTTTGGGACTCGCGCTGATATCATTGGGACTTAATCAGAGGTTCCCTAGGTGCGTAAAGCATTCCTGCATAAAACCTTTTTATACAGGAATGCATCACACTCACAATCCTGATAACCAAAAAACAACCGTCGTCACAGCCACAGCCAACAAGATAACCATGGCGATGGCATCAGCTTTAGCATCACCATTATTTGAAGAAGACACTTTTCTATCCATTGAGTCAGTCATATCGATTCCATCCTTTACGCTTAAGTTGATGTAAATAACTGTTTAATTAATACCTAAATATTTAACGATAGGCCTCTGCCAATGCCGAAATATTTTATTCCTTTATCTGCCAACGTTTCAGGATCATATAAATTTCGACCATCAAAAATGACTTTATCGGCAATCTGCGATTGAATCAAACTAAAATCGGGCGATCGGAAATTCTTCCATTCTGTACAAATAATTAACGCCTCAGCACCACGCAGGGCCGCTTCTTTTGTACCTGTTAAGGTCAATAATGGCTGATCGGGATATAGAGACTGAGTCACTTCCATCGCAGCAGGGTCATAAGCTTGCACCTTGGCGCCTGCGGCAAACAGGGCATCCATTAATACAAGGCTTGACGCTTCTCGCATATCATCCGTTTGTGGTTTAAACGACAACCCCCAAAGTGCAAAGGTTTTACCTTGTAAATCCCCTTTGTAAAAATTCATCACTTTGCCAAATAAATTTTCTTTTTGCTTGGCATTCACATTTTCAACAGCATCTAACAGGTTGGCTTGGTAATCATAGGTTAATGCGGTTTGCCTAAGTGCTTTAACATCCTTAGGAAAACAAGACCCGCCATAGCCGCACCCTGGATAAATAAATTGATAACCAATTCTTGGATCTGAACCAATACCATGCCTCACTTGCTCAATATCAGCTCCCACACGTTCCGCAATGTTCGAAATTTCATTAATAAAGCTAATTTTGGTTGCCAACATCGCATTGGCTGCATATTTTGTTAGCTCTGAAGAGCGGCGATCCATAAACAGCACACGGTTATGCTTGCGGTTAAACGGCGCATAAAGCTCCCCCATCATGGACTTGGCTTTCTCGTCTGTGGTACCAACAACGATGCGATCTGGCTTTAAAAAGTCTTCAATCGCGCTGCCTTCTTTTAAGAATTCAGGGTTAGAGACAACTGAAAATGTTAGATCCGATTGCCTTTTGGCTAATTCTTCAGCGACTTTACGTTCAATTTTATCACAGGTACCCACAGGAACCGTTGACTTACCGACAATGACTTTATAGTCATCCATGTGTTGACCAATAGTTGCGGCAACCGCTAAAACATACTGCAAATCCGCCGAGCCATCTTCTTGAGGTGGCGTACCTACCGCTATAAAAATAATATCCCCATGCTCAATGGCAGACTTTGCATCGGTAGTAAAAGACAGGTGGCCATGATTTTGATTTTCAAGAATCAATCGATCAAGACCTGGTTCATAGATAGGCACTTCACCCCGGGTTAGGCTGGCAACTTTGGCTTCATCGATATCCACACAAACCACATGATTGCCAACATCTGCAAGACATGCACCTGTGACTAACCCAACATAGCCTGAGCCAAAAACCGTGACTTTCATGAAAAAATCCTATACCAGAAGACCGCAATTAGCGTTATTATTTGTCAAATAGGTAAATGTACTTGTTTTTAGAGCAAAACTAAACGATTTTCTTTGAGCAGGCAGGGCCAATCGGGTACCAATGAACAGTTGGATCAAGAAGATGTGTCCTCACAAGGAAATTTCTTACATCGATTCAAAGTAAAACTTGAACTAAGCACCAATTACCCAGCATCTAACTCAAGCTGATCGATTTTGTTTAATGGTTGATGCAATTCGTCCATTTAACACCCTCTAGGCTGCCGGCATACTTAAGGCTGATCATTCCTTAAACACAAAAAAGGGCAACATTATGCGTTCAGAACTCGCCAAAAAACTCGGTATTGAAGTTCCTATCTTTGCATTCACGCACTGCCGTGATGTCGTTGTTGAAGTCAGTAAAGCGGGCGGTATTGGCGTCTTAGGTGCCGTAGGCTTTACTCCTGAACAACTAAAAGCAGAACTCGACTGGATAGATGATCACATTGGTGATCTCCCTTACGGTGTCGACATCGTTATCCCTCAAAAATACGAAGGGATGGGTGAAATGGATCCAGAAAAACTCGAAGAAATGCTCAAAGGCATGGTACCAGAAGAGCACCATGAATTTGCCGCCAAATTATTAGCAGACCACGGTGTTCCTGAATGGCCAGATAAAGATGACGAAATGGGTCTTTTAGGCTGGAACGAAGCCATTGCCACCCTCCTGGTTGATGAAGCACTGACTCGCCCAAATTGTAAATTAATTGCCAACGCCTTAGGCACACCACCAGAAGATATCGTTAAGCGAATTCAAGACTCAGGCCGTTTAGTGGGGGCACTTTGCGGTAAAGTTAAGCAAGCCAAACAACACGAAAAAGCCGGTCTTGATTTCATTATCGCGCAAGGCACAGAAGGTGGTGGCCACACAGGTGAAGTGGGCTCTATGGTACTTTGGCCACAAATTATTGATGCCGTTGAGACGCCAGTATTAGCAGCTGGTGGTATTGGTAATGGTCGTCAAGTGGCTGCTGCTATGGGCATGGGCGCGGCAGGCGTTTGGTCAGGCTCCCTCTGGTTAGCGGTTGAAGAAGCCGAAGCAGAACCTGCACAAAAACAATCATATTTTGATGCGACCGAAGAGGATACCGTTCGCTCACGCAGCTGGACAGGCAAACCTTGCCGCATGCTGAGAAATGAGTGGACAGATGCATGGGCTGCCGAAGGCAATCCAGATCCTTTAGGCATGCCACTTCAAGGCTTAGTTACCGCTGATGCCATTCGCCGAACGCATAAGTATGCAGCAAAAGGTGATTGCCAAAAAGTTGCCTTCAACCCAGTAGGTCAGGTTGTCGGGCAAATCCATACGGTTGAGCGTTCACGTGATGTTGTTGCAAGATTACTAACCGAATACGTGGAAACCATCGAACATTTAAATAGCTTATTACCTGAATAAGCCTGTCAATGACCGACCAAGGGCTCTCTTGGTCGGCTTCTCACCTCGCCATTCTTGCGTTAATCAGCAGTTCCTCTCAATTACCATTTCTATCCAAGTCAACGTCTATTAACTGGAATCATCCTTTGAAAAGAACAGGTTTTCCTGTGGCGGCTGAACCGGACAAATGCCATAAACCGAGGCGGTAAAGACCATTGGCTGGGTTTATTGACCCCTTTGAGAATACTCAAATAGCAACATTTTCACACCGGATTCAATATCGACATCGGGATAATCTTCTCTCGGGCAAACGCGTTTAACCAAGTCCATTCCCGGCAATGATTCTTTAACCAATGATTGAAACGACTCTGCATTGATATAAGGAGCATTCAAACACAATAACAGTGTGGCCTTTGGTGCAAGCAAGCTAGGCAGTTTTCTTAGCAGTTTGGCATAATCTTTTTTGACATCAAAAGCGCCTTTTTGAAAGCTTGGCGGGTCAATCACCACCAAATCAAAAGGCGCATGCCGCCTTAGCTTACCCAACGAACGAAAAATTTCATGCGCATAAAACACCGAGCGCTCGGTTAATTGGTCATTCAGTCGGTGATTCACACGCCCTGTGGCAATGGCAGATTTCATCATATCCATATTAACCACTTGCGATGCACCACCTTTCAGAGCCATCACAGAGAATGCACAAGTATAAGCAAATAAATTTAAAACGTTTTTATCATGACTATTCTCAAGAACCCAAGAACGTGCAGGCTGCGTATCAAGAAAAAAACCGGTATTTTGATTTTTAGTTAAGTTCAATTGAAATCGGCACCCCGACTCTAACGCCTCCAAGGTATCAGGTGTTTCTCCATAAATAGTTTCTATAATAGGGTCTGGACGTAAGCGTTGCTGAATCAATATGTTTTTAATGGTTGGGGTATTTTGGCCAAGCACCCTCAGCCGATCTTTTAATGATGATAACACTTGAGGCTCAATCACTCGGTAAACGACCACCCATACCACGGGTGCAAACCAATCGATGGTCACCCATTCCAAGCCTTTGTAGCAGCCACCTCGCCCATGAAAAATACGAGCACATTCTTTGGAAGGCGCATGAAAAAAATCCGAGACCTTGGTTGTCAAGGGTGTAAAGTCAATGTTTGTCATTCGAAGACTCGTAAGTAGCATTCACAGGGTAATACACATAATCTTTATAACCTGTCATCACAGGGTACAAGCCCGACATTGCCTTATCCAACACTAAACTATTGGTATCTAAAAGTAATGGGCGTTTATTGTATGCCTGAAGCTTGGATCGTGGAGCCACAATACACCACTGGGATTTTTTTAACCCGCTAAGAAATTCAGGGGTAAGCTGCTGGTTACCCCGCCCGATTAAAAATCCTTGATTACCCGTCGGCGAAATAATGATTTTAAGCGAAGGATAATCCGCTTTAAGCAATAACAAATCAGACGCCTTCAAATCATTCTGGAAAAGCTTACCATCCTTGATCGCATCAAACCCCACTAGCGTATTCTTAAACCCATACTTTTGCATGAAATAGTGTGTTGTTCGGCCAGGGCCAATAATGACTAATGGGTTATCTTCAATAATTTCGGCAATTTCATCGGCAATTTCATCAATCACTAAGTCGTCACTCTCAACACCGCCCGATTTTAAATGCTGTAAATATTCAGGCGCGGCAGGTACTTGTAAGGTGCCATACCATCGAGATTGGATTTTATTTTCGCGCAGGGCCTCTTCATCAATATCTCGCACATCTTGCGGTGTTGATCTGACCAAATCAACAGCCAGTAATCCCTTAACCAACTCAGCGGCAACTTGAGGCGATAACGCAAAAACACCGGACTGCATTTTCACACCAGAGGGCAAGCCTAACACCGGACAATCTGAATCTATAACATCGACAATATCGCGTGCAGTCCCATCACCACCCACAAAAATCAGCAAATCAATGGACGCTTGGCAAATGGCGTTAACAGCTTGCTGAGTATCCATTGACTCAGAAGGCTCAGACGCTTGATAAACCACCAAAGGGTTTTGATTAGCAAGATAATCCGCACCCATCTTACCAGATGCTGTAACCCACTGAATTTGCTCCAAGCACGTGCCAAGCTGATCAATAAACACCTGCACACGCTTAGGGGCATGTAAAGTCGCATTTAATGCTAATGCCTGCTGTCGAATAAGCGCACCGTCACTGCCCTTTAGCGCGGTTTGCCCGCCTATACCTGCATAAGGGTTAACGATCAAACCAAGGGTTAGTTTCGCGTTGGACATAAAAAACCCAAATTTGATAAAAGATTAGCCGATGCATCTTGGCAAGTGACTTGAATACTGCCCCACTCATTCCGGCTGGCAGAGCGCTTTCGAAACTGATCAAAACAGGCAGCTTTTTCATCCGTTGTCGATGCTGCGACAAATGCTGCGTAAAAATCGCGACTCAGCTTCTGTATCTCAAATACTTCATCTAACAATAGAGGTAAACTCTTAAAGGTGAGTACTGAATGCGTGTCATCCAGTAACGCTGGCTTATCATAAGCGCGTCCTAAAAATTGAAAAAGCGCTTCAAACACCTGCAAACTGCCACGAAGTTTGCCTTGAACGCTGTAGCCGGCAATGTGTGGCGTTTTAATCAAAAGCTTAGATAATAATTCATTATCAGGCACAGGCTCAGAGGCAAAAACATCCAAAACCGCTTTGATTGAAAGCCTATTCACTGCATAACTAAGAGCCTCTTCATCGATCACTTGCCCTCGGCTGGTATTAATTAGCATGGCACCTTCCTTTAACTGACTTAATGCGACAGCATCAATCAGATGATAAGTCGCGTATTCAACCGATCGAGTCAAAGGGACATGCAGGCTAATCACATCACAAGCAAGCACATCATCTAACGAATCATTGGCCACCGCTACAAAAGGGTCGCAAACACGGGATGGAATCGCTAATTGATCCAGCCGCTTAACCAGTCGACTACCCACTTGACCGGCCCCCAATACACCAACCGTTTTTGCACGAAGCTCAGTCAAACTAAACTCGCTCAACATGGCGGTTACGACATAATCAACAACGGCATTAGCATTACACCCGGGTGCATTGGCAAAATGAATATTGTTTGATGCCAGCCATTCAAGATCTACATGATCCGTACCTATAGTACAGGAGCCAACAAAAACCACTTGCGATGTCTTTAATAACGCCTCATCCACTTGGGTCACTGAGCGTACCAAAAGCACCTCAACCCCTATCAAATCATCAGCGGTTATCGTTCGACCATTTTTGGTGCGAACCGAAAAACCGTTTGCATCTAGCCAATCAAGGCCTGGGATATTCTCATCTGCTAAGACGGTTAATACCATTTATATCTCTGCCAAATCAAAAGAGTAACAGGTTAACGCTGTCTCTTGACCATAAAAAGTCGCCAGCGCTTGTTGAAAATGTTTAGCACGTTTAGGCAAACCCATTGATTGGTAGCGTTTAGCTTCCAGCACAATCGCCGATTTAAACTCCGACATATCACAAGCTTCCAGCGCTAAATTATCAAGACTAACTACAAAGGCGTGGCCGGCAGCTTGATGAAAAATCCACTCTAATGCTTGCGGCTTGGCCTCAACTTCAGCAAAGGCGCTTTGCGTCTCTATTGAACGCGTGTTTGGCTCATACCAGTAGCCGTAATCCACTTGTTTTCGGCGCTCAGGGCCTGCAATGCACCAATGCGCTATTTCATGCAATGCGCTCGCAAAAAAGCCATGAGCAAAATGAATTTCATGCCATTTTTTTTGATCATTTGCAGGCAGATAGATGGGTTCAGCATTGCCTCGAACCAGGCATGTTTGCTCGGAATCTTGAAATAACTGATTGAAAATTCGAATTAAATCCTGAGGATCAAACATGAATGAAATCTGTAGGTAAAATCAAAACTGGCTTTTTGGGCATATTGCCGACTATACTCGAATTGTAACGGATCGTGGATCATTGAGGAATTAAAATGACTAGATATCAAGAACCCAATGTCATCGACTTTTTCACTGGTAAGCCTTTCCAAGATCTTCAACAGGAGCGCATCATCCGCCTTTCACCCGAAATTGACGGGCTGTGTATGCTCTATTCCAACCAAAAGAACCCTGGCAAATATTTTGCGGTCAAGCTGCTTTGCTGGGGGCTACGCTGGAGTGGAGAAGTCGTTGGCATGGTGCCTTGGCTGGACGGGGTTAAACCCTGTGATGACATCCAAGATCCACTCAATGGCCGATTTGAAGGCTATTATGACCCAGACATCGACAGTATTTTCTTTGAAGCGCCCGTCCATAAGGTGGTTGAACTCGAAACAGCCCTTGCCTATTTTGAGATGGAAGAAGACTCCCAAACCAACGAAACCGTCATCCAGCGCATTCCTGATAACATAGGCACACATGCGATTTTAATGGATGACAAAGCACAGCAAATGACACTTTCTGAAATCAATTGCTGGCAATTAAAAGCCTCAGGCAAAATCGAAGGGTTAATTATTGACCAGAACAATATCAATGATACCCCTATCCTCATGAGTGATGAAAATCTTTACCCAGTGGATGCCAATAACGATTTTCGCTACTTCTTTCAGCACAATATCGCCAATCAAATCAAACGAGAAGACCCAGAAGCACTCGCCGCACTTAAAGGGCTCTTTGATGGCTAATTAGTGAAAGTTTTTACACAGGCTTTTCTGATTTCACGTTATTAAAACGAAAAAAACCGCCACTTGGACGGTTTTCAACGGTTTTAGGTAGTCAGTATGAACATTAAGCCGCAGGAGCGGCAACCTTACCAGATTCTGGTTTTACCTTGGGTCGAGCGGCTTTCACTTCTCGAGTGTTTTTACTTGTGAAATAACCTTCTCGATCAGACTTAAGATCCATTAAACGCTCAGTTTCTTTTCGCTGAATCATACGCTCAATGACCATATCAAAGGTCTCACGATCAATACTCTCTTTATCGCTTGCAAGCGCCGCATTACGAGCCTGAGAAACAACAGAAAGGATATCTCGACCGGAAAAGCCTTGCATATTATCCGCATAAACCACAAGCCGATCTTTGATAGCTTCATCCACTGACATGCCCATTGATTCAACTTCAGTCTCAAACCGTAAGTTCAGCTGCTCTTCTATTTGCTGTCTCTCAGGATAATCAAATTCTAAACTGTTTGAAATACGGCTACGGATAGCTGGATCCAGGCGCTCAGGGTGGTTGGTTGCAAAGACAAACATAATATCTGGGTCCTGCGCTTCAGGTAGATGTGACAGAAACATGTTAACCATCTTGGTGCCACGCGGGTTATCTGGCGATCGGATAGCCAGCAGCGAGTCTGCTTCATCAATAAACACGAGCCGGCCTTTTTGTCCTTTGCGCGCCCAAGCAAAAATTCTATCTAACTCTTTTAACGCTTCTTCTTCGGTAAACTGATCAAATGCGGAACCTGCAATAATGTCATAATCCAACCCGGATGATCTCGCTAGGATTTTCGCCGCATGGGTTTTACCGTTTCCTGGCGGACCATAAAAGAGGACATGTTGATAATCGAGACCTAATCGATCGGCTTCTTGGGTTATTTTCACTAATTGCACGAATTCATCTTTCAACTTTTCTGGAATAATCAACTCATCGATTGAAACCGACGAGGTGAAGCTACTCTCCGATTTACCCACAGAGGTTTCCAGCACCAACCTAGGTTTAAATAACTTTTTCTTCACCCAATCCCAAAAAACTGGCAAACCATAACGCGCAGTGAGAACTAATGTACTTACACTCGCAACCGCGACGCCGTACTTGGCAAGTGTGCGAGGGCTACCCAAAAACTTCCACTTAGCATCTTCTTTGTATTTTTTTGCATCCAATGCATTTTTTAATCGCATTTGCTGTGAAGACTTTAGATCATTTTCATGGATTTTAATACGGGCTTGCGCTTCTTCTGCATCTAATGCTTGTTGGAAATCTCTTTCACGCTCGAAAATTTGTGCTAACTCAGGATCATTGAGTTCTGCCTTTTTTTTCTGAACATGCGTTTCAATGGCTTTTTCCAGCTCTTCGAGCCTGTTTCTGTGGCGTAGTTCTTCTAGTTGTCTTCTCGCTTCTTCAATTTGTGGATTAAAAACATACTTAGCTTTCTCGCCTTCTGCTTTTGCAGCTTCGATCCGTTTATCCAGCAATTCACCTTCTCTAAACGCCAACTGATCTATAATGCCTTGATAGTTATCTGCTGTAATCCCGGCTCTACTTAACTCTGCTATTTTTGCAACAAGATTGCCTTGTTCAGCAGCTGTCAATGGATTTGCAAATACATCCACCGACAAACATACCAGTGCGCCTAACAAAATGGGGCTTAACCGTTGCATCCCTTATCTCCTAATCATTAATTCGCCAGGAGTAGACCGAAAAGCGCAGCCAAAGTTTGTTATATTAAAAAAAATTAGGATAATTTAATTTTTTTGAATATAAAAAAATAACGCAGAATCATCAACATCCATTTGAACCAGACGATGGGACAAGAATTCACAGAACTTTTTTACATCACGCTCTGAGGATGGGTCAGTCGCTTCCATTAACAGTACATCGCCTGAGGCCATCTCCCTCATGGCCTTATGCAACAGCATAATAGGCTCAGGACACATGAGACCTTTAGTGTCCAATTTTTTATCGTAATGCGGCACATTGAATGTCATGGTTTATTGCCTCCTATCATCATTTTTACCACCCATTTTTTTATGCCAAGGTAAAGAGTAAAAAAAGCACCTGCCAAGAAAAAGATTAAGAAGAACCCGAGTAATGTCTGCCCTAGAATCAAAGCAACATCACCTACAGGCACGTCAAACACAACCAGTAAAGCATAGAGAAAGCTTAAAAAGCTCATTAATGCCAAAATCAGTGTTTGATGTTTTCGGAGTGTTTTAACCATAAACGTTATTTTTTTGAGCGGCTGGCTAAAAAAGCCTCAATCATTGCCATGGCGCTCGGATCTCTCAATTTTTCAGCAAATAATTCAAATTCTATCAACATACGATCCATGACGGGCTCTTCGGCTCGATTAAGTAGTCGCTTCATTTCTATTAGCTGCTGTCGGGATTTGGTCGCTAACTTTTTGGCGTATACGAAAGCTTGGTGATAAGCCTCTCCTGCCTGCGTTTGTTCTCCAACTAAGCCTGCACGCAGCGCCTGATCAGAGGTAAATGCTTCTCCTGTTAATAGCCAATCAGCCGCCTGCTGATAGCCAACCTGTCTCGGTAAAAGCAATGAAGATGCGGCCTCTGCCACTAATCCTAAATTAATAAATGGGAAAGCAAAAATCGCCGACTGATCTGCAAATACCCGCTCACAATGCAACAATAAGGTGCTGCCTATGCCAATCGCAGGCCCCTCTACAGCAGCAATGATAGGAATCTGACACGAAGCCAAGGCCGTTAAAAATTGAAAAGGCGCTGTTTCTTCCGGCGGCACATCAGGAAATTCCAAAAAATCATGCAAATCATTACCCGCAGTAAACACACCTTGCTCACCTGTGAGGACGATAGCCTTGACATCTGCATTTTGCGCTGCTTCATTAATACCTTTGGCTAATGCCAAGTACATTGCCTGCGTCAGCGCATTTTTCTTTTCACTTCGAGACAGTGTTAAGGTGACAACCCCTTCAGATTGGCTAGATAAAATTGACATAATGCATCCTTATTAATGAAAAACGAGGGTGAGAAGCCCATGCATTATCGTCAAACTCGTAGTAAAGGGCAAAAAAACCCATCCAAAAAACTTAAAAAAGGCTAAGGCAAAGCCCTGCGATTATTGAAGAGAGAGTCAGTGCGTAGATTGCGGTATACAGTGTCCCGGTTCTAAGGCAGAGCCATGAGAGCGTCAATGCCATTAAGGTATGATCCAGAAAGTTTACAAAACCTAGCTGCCCATAAAATGCGGATTGGGCCAATATCATCATGGGTAACGCCATAAGCCCGAGTGAGTTAATTACCGCTAATAACAATAGACCTTGAAAAACGAGTATGTGTGCAAGATTTTTCAGAGTAAAAACAAACCATGCACAAAACCAGGCAAATCCATCAAGATTATCAAAACGATCAATCAACGCTGTACTAATCAAACCACTCATCGAAAGGCTAATAATCACAAGACTTAAAAGCCAACCAATCAACGGCAGATCTGCTTGGCCTTTTTGCAAGAGCAACCGAAGGTTACTGCCTGTCAGCATTTCACAGAGGTAGGTGAGTGGAATAACAAAAAGACAAGCGGTTAAAAAGGTCGTGAGTAAAAAAATCGCATAGAAAGGCGGCTCTTCAAACCCCAAATAAAACACCGTTGCAACCCCATCTATACCGTAATTAGCAAGCATCAAGATACTTGCTGCCAGCAAATACTTGCGCATCACTAACTTGGATTTATCTTGATCAAAAAAAAGCCGAATGGGGTATCTCGCTTCCAGCCACGCCCACTCCTTGCTTAAATTGCCTGTCAACTGGCTGATAAGGGAGTTAAATTGCATAAGAGGCCTGTGTATTTTCTTATTATTCAGTACCGCTGATACAAACGTATTTATTAAGGATAGACTAAATCTGTCTACGACATGGATTACGGCTTAGTCATTAATTCACTTTTTAAAGCGTTAAACACCACGACCGGTGGCAGGGAATCATAACAAGGCGGTGGGTCACCCGCATTGACCTTCGGGCAGTCTTTTTGCATACAAGGTGCACAATCAACGCGAGTTTGTAGATTCTTAACCTGCCTACCGACAAGCCCTGTAAGCATTGGGTTTGTCGACCCATAAAGTCCAATTGTCACCGTATCGAGCGCTGCTGCAATATGGCTTAACCCGGTATCACTGCCGATAACAAAAGTTGCTTGCTGGATTAAATAAGCAAGCTCTGCAAGCGATAATTTCGGTAACACTTCTGCGGGCGATTGTTGTGCAATGGCACAGGCTACGGCTTTTTCTTGATCATCACCAAAAGGCAAATACGCATGATAGCCTTCTTCATGCAGCAACACCGCCAACTGCTGCCAATGCGATTGAGGCCAAATTTTGCTCGACCAATTGGTGCCATGTAAAAACAAACCGAAAGGTTTTTGCACCTGTGCATTCAAGGTATCAGGCTTTGGTACACATAAGCCAAAAGCCAGCGATTGAGGAACAGAATAACCCAAGGCTTTAGCAAACAAGGTTCGATTCCTATCAATAGCTGTCAATTTGCGGCTTATGGAAAACTTTCGATTATAAAAAAAGCTAGCAATGGGTTCCCGAATGCTATGTCTATCATATCCGGCTTTATCACAGGTCAACCAACGCACCATCATGGCACTTTTAAATAACCCCTGTGCATCAATAACCAAGTCATAATTTTCAGCCAGCAATGCCTGCTTGAGCGCTCTGATTTCAACGTTTGTTGATGGATGAAAGAAATGTTTTCGCCAACGACGAACAGCACAAGTATGCACTTTTTTAATAAAAGGATGCCAAAGAGGAACTTGATGAAAAGCCTCTTCTACCAACCAATGACATTCGATATCTGGACGATTAAGTGAAAAATCATTCACAGCCGGCATGGTATGAATTAAATCGCCCAGTGATGTCGTTTTAACAATCAGAACCTTTTGCATAGGGCCATCAAGAAAAAAAGGCCATTATAAAAGGTTTACGATTCATTAGTCACCCTTTATGACTAAGGCCTGTTAAAACAGCTAAGATCGATGCGGTATCCAAGTGAGCCGAACAAAAATCCTGGACTTGTGCATTTAACGCATTATCTGAAGGGTTGGGGTTAAAAACCCTCTGTAATTGCCAAACCAAGCTCAGTAGCGGTTCATGACTCTGTAAAATAGGTACCGACAGCTGTTTAGCCTGTTTCAAGACGAGGTACCTGCGATGACTTTCGTGAGCTAAATCCGACAGCCCTCCCGATAAAAGAATACCACTGATATGACTTGCCTGATTAAGCGCTGCTTCAATTAAATCCAAACGATCAGCCGTCGTTACTAATAAGTTTCCCACTGCTTGGTCAAAATGTTCATCTAACGAGCAACCTAAATGAATGTTGCGTATGCGCTGGCTCTTGTTGCCCTCATTTAACCAAACAATCGAAAAAAAACGATCTAAATCTGTCACTTTAGGTGCAATTAAGTCGATAGACCAAGGGATAGCACCAAGTAACGGGATCGCTTTTTCTTGAATGACCGGCAAATGGGTTAAATTCGCATAATTTTTTTCAGCCGACTGCATAGCCGCTTTTTCGGGGCGAAGTGTTCCATGCCTATCTCTTGGTGCGCCTAATTTATTTAAAATGATGCCAACCACAGGAATGCTAACCAACCCAAAAGCTTCCATCGCGATATCCAATCGTGAATTTAACATTGTTAGGTCATCTGCTGTCCCTGAACCTACCAGAATCACTTCTGCGGATAAGGCCCTTGCCAGTTTTGCATTAATTTTTTCAGCATTAGGCGTTCCCTTATCGACCGATAAGCCCAGAACCAAAGTCACTTCCCCTAAGCGCTCTCTATCATTAACTAATCGCTCTTTGTATGCTTCAACAAGCTCATTGACCACATGGTCTTCCGATTGATGAAGAAAGTGAGCTAGTGCTAATCGACTCAACACAGGTTGCACGGATAAAAAGTCACCCATTGTATTCGAGCGTTGCTTTACTGGCAGGAAAAAACCAACCGGCAAGCCATTTTCTAAAGCCGTTTTGATAATGGCAGCACAAACAGAAGAGGCTCCAACACCTAAGCCTACCGGTGCAATTAAAAACGTCTTAGGCAAGGTTCACCACAGCTTTTCCTTTAAAAGGTTGACACTAACGCTACTGCAAACAAACACAAGTAGCCTAATTTTGCATATTTCCCCATCAATAAATGGCGTTTTCTTCACTGGCATCAAATACAGTGACAGTTACTGTAAAAGCACCCCATATCCCAAAAGCCAAGACAGACGTCGAGCCTTTGGAAACCCCTACCACTCGCCCCTTGTCTACAATCGCTATCGATTCATCAGCACTATGCCAAATAAGCTCTTCTGTCACATCCTCTAGATTTCTAGCTAAATCTTTGCCCGCTTGCATACCATAACCAAGTAATTGGTAGCTATCACCCACGGATAGTTCTAATGATTTAGGCGTTACTACCAATAAGTACTTTGTTTTATCTTGGTCTATTACAAGAAAATTTGCTTCAGCTTCAAGGCCTCCATAATTTGCAATAATATCCGCTTCACCATCAGCTAAACCAACGGCAAGCCCATTGTTTACCGATGCAACTTCCTCATTATTTGATAGCCATTTAGCCATATCGGTCACTATTTTTTCTTTGCCATCACTCATCTGCGCTTGAGCAATAAATTGCTGCTTTTCCCCTTCGACTTTTAGTGCAATTTTCGGGGAGATGACGAGTTTAGTAATATTCGCGCACCTTCCATTCACAACCTCAATTTCTATGTATGCTTTCTGGCCTTTATAGCTGGCAGTGATATAAGTTTCACCAAGGCTAATAGCAGTAATTACGCCTTTTTCTACCACAGCAACTTTGTCATTACTGGATGACCATTCAACCTCATCAGTAAGTATTTTGGTATCCCCATTCGAGAATTCAACATACGCCTCTACTTTAAGATCCTCACCAAGGGGGATATCGGTTTTGGTTGTTGACACGCTAACCTTAACGACTTCCGGCTCAAGGATAGTCAATTGAGCAGTGGCTTGCTGTCCTTCACTTTCTGCCATAAGGGTCACTTGGCCTTCTTTTAGCGCTTGCACTATCCCTTTGTCCACTTTGACAAGACCATCACCAGAAAATGACCACTCAGCAGTATCTGTATCATCTCGCACCATACCATCGGTTAAAGTCGCCTCCGCTGTAAATGCTTGACTCCTGCCTTCTGGTAGCTCCGCTCTCGCAGGGGAAATATTCAAGCCCGCAACCGCGGCGTCAAGCACACAAAGTGTTGCAGAACTCACCAATTGCTCGCTTGCTTTAGCTGCAATGGTCGCTTCTCCTTTTGCATGGGCAGATACAGTAATTTTTTGATCCGTTCGCTGTGAGAACCTTGCAATATCTGGAGGTGTACATGTCCAATCCACTTGGGAGGTGACATTAATCGACTGACCGGTATTTAAACTGGCAGTTGCCTGATAATCTTGATTTTTACCAATAGGTTGCGCTGCGTTTTGCGGTACAACAACAATCTTTTCAGCACGAGCTTCCGTCACCATGACATCGATGGCTGCGGATTTACCATCAATTTCCACACCAATAGTGGCTTTACCTGAACTAACACCATGAGCAACCCCTTTATTCATAGATACAACATCTGGATTACTCGTCGTCCAATTTACCTTATCCGTTACATCAACTAGGGTTTTATCGGATAAGGTAGCCTCAATAGAATACCGCTTATCAAAACCCTGTATTATCTCTGACTCACCTTCACCCATACCAACAAAATGTAGCTCTGTAATTTTAGCGGGCCCTACAGCAACATGCGCAGAGGCAGTAAAGACATGCCCAGCTAGATTGATCGTTGCCGTTACATTGGCTTGTCCTTCGTTCCAGCTAGTGACACTACCTGCATCCACTTTAACAACAGATTCATTATCACTTCTCCAATGAACCTGAGGGACTAATGTAATATCTTTAACTAAGCCATCGGTAAAGGTTTCCATCAGTACCAGCCGAGTACCCTCACCTTTACTTAAGGCAATATTGCTAGTATAAAAATGTACTCCAGTAACCTGTCGCTCTTTTGTGTTATTCGAATTATCTCCTTTTCCTGAGGTATTTGTTGAGGGTGTTATAGGTGTTGCGGGTATTGGATTGCTACCGCCACCGCCACCTCCCCTACAAGCGACCAAAACCAGCGTTAAGAACAATGCAGAAAATAGATTTACATTCAACATTACAATTTTGCCTAATGATCGGTGAGTTAGCATTGAATTGTTACCAACATCAAGAGCACTAAAGACTCAATATTAGTAAGCACTAAGAATTGGATCTAACAATTCTTAATAGGTTCATATACTTTTATTAAATACTCTCAGGGCAGCAGAGAATTCAGAAGTTTTGTTTTAAAGGTTATGCATTAATAGCAGCTATTGATACACTGCCAATTTATCGCCTAATACATCGACTCAAAGCATTTGCCGATTATAAAATAGTGCGTCTCGTCTCCATGCTCAATCGCGGGCGCCTAGAGATGAAATCATTGTTAGCTAAGGATGAAATTCCCACTCAGAACAGGGGAATGGGTTTCATAACCGGACAATCGCTGCGCATTGACTTACTGGCGCTTTTTATTTATCAACCTTAAGAATCTGGTCATGACATTACTATTACCTCAATATACAAGTCATCCTCAACGGCTTCAGATACTTCCGATAATCACCATCCTAAGTATTCTATGGCTAGCCGGGTGCAGTAATTACAAAACCAACGCCAATTTAAGCTTTGCTGAAAGATATCCTAGGGCAGAACCACAAATACATATTGGTGAGGTTGACGTAGGCAATGAGGAATTAGATTACTTAGGGTGGGTTGATGCCAAAGTCAGTAAACCGCATGTCTTAGCAACGGCACCGACCAAAGCACAGGTCAACCTCGTATTAGAGGAGCTTGCCAAACCCCTGGGAGCAGATGCTGTAACTTTTGTTACTTATAAAACAGGGCTCGCTGGCCAAACGATAGAAGCACGAGGACAAGCGGTTCGTTTTAAAAATCCTGTGACACGGTCGCGTTATGCCAAGATGAAACAACCTTCAATCAATCATTTGCAGACACAACCTGCCTATCAACCACCCTATGCCCAAGCCTCGACATCCTACTCACAAACATCAGTGACCCAATCTCAGGCTGTAGCACCAATCGTGCAACCTAGTGATAAAGCACTTTCGGTTTCACCTTCCGCACTAAACACACAAGCACCGACTCAATCTACAACACCCATTGTAAGCGCCTCTGTATCACCCCCCCTTACCCCAAGCAAGGTAAAAACGCTTGATGATGAAGCCTTGGCACTCATAATATCGAATGCCATCTACGTGATTGAACAATCAAAAACATTAAACAGAAAAGATCTTCAGCTATCAGCCCAAACCATTAAAACCCTAGCAGAACAGGCAAAAACAGCGAAATATTAATCGTTGCATAGGTCATCGCACGTTAACGACTTTGCACTAACGCACAGGAGCACAGGAACACAGGAGCGAAAGCGGTAACCGCGAAAACGTACGGCCAGAGTCTTAGCCCTAAGCGCCCTCTGCCTCAGCACCATCCATCAATGGTTCCTCAGCCAACCAGCCTAGCGCTTGTTCATATTCGCAGTACGAATAAATAAACAAGGTTGCCTGGTTAAAGAGCTCGCCAAGGGTTGTTCCTGTATCAAACACAGGGTTGTCAGTGACAATGGCAACCTTACGAATGCCATTCACCACTGAGTCATCGACGACCAGGTTTTTAACTCTCTTACCAAAGCTTTCAAAATGATCGTATTTTTCAATACTGAGCAAAAGCAACGCTAGTTCATTACCCTCGGCCACATACTGATTGATAACTTCAGATTGGGTAAAAAAATCTTCGTCAACACACTCACCACTGGGCTCTAGCGTTACGAGTTTTTTTGAAGCGTCAAAACTGACTTTGATCATAGCGACATCCTTGTGGGCTTAATCTTTTGAATACAGACTTTCAAATACAAGCTTTCAAATACAAGCTTCTAGATTGAAGCGTTTAAGATAATTTTTTATAGCGTAAAACTATCAAATCAAATCGTAATAAAAATAGTTTAGAAGGTAAGCCTTTAAGCGCAATAAACATAAACAAAACTGATAAACCTATCGCTTTTCACTGAATATTTTATGACAAAGCGGAATAGAAAATACCTAACAAAAGCGATGCAAGAATAAGGCTCTCAGAACAACACTTATTCCACCCACCCATCAACTGACTCGAAAAGCAATCATGTAAAAGGGTAAGTGGAAACTGCCAATCTATCGATAATCCTCAACAATCAAATCAAAATATCGCCGAACCTTCAAATCACCATCGCTAGCACTCACAATCACAGT
>JAPOUS010000301.1 GCA_026708525.1 Cellvibrionales bacterium | reverse complement strand
GGCCAAAATACTTTCTAACTGCGTCAGACTTTTTGTCAAGGCAATGAGCATTAAATCCAATCAGCAAGCTTGAGTAATTCCTTGCTAAAATAAGGTTTAATCGGGTTTTATGTGACATCACAATGCAACTCACCACGCTTTTGTTTGTATTTATGCTCGTAGGGTGCGAGCAATTTTCTTATTACTCCCAGGCAGCCGGTGGTCAAATTAGCCTTTGGCAGCGCCGAATGTCTGTCGAAAAATTGATCTTAGATCCTAAAACGGAAGGTACGCTAAAAGATCGGCTGCATTTAGTGAAGGAATTAAAGTCGTTCGCAAAAAACGAATTATTACTTCCTGTGGATGATGCTTTTTCCCATTATGTTGATCTTAAAAAGCCTTATGTTGTCTGGAATGTGTTTGCAGCGCCAGAGTTTTCACTTAACCCGGTGACTTGGTGTTTTCCCATTGCTGGTTGTGTGGGTTATCGAGGTTACTTTGATAAAAAAGATGCTATTAAAAAGGCCCACGCTCTTGAGTCGACAGGCTTAGATGTTTATGTTGGCGGTGTTCGGGCCTATTCAACGCTTGGGTGGTTTAATGATCCATTGATGAATACGTTTTTGTTTGATGAAGAAAGTGCATTGGTTGGTTTATTATTTCATGAGCTAGCGCATAAGAAATTGTATGTGAAAAACGACACCACTTTTAATGAAAGCTTTGCTTCAACAGTAGAATTAATCGGTTTATTAAAGTGGTATGGGCAAGTTAATCATCAAGCGCACAGCCGGCTAGCTGCCATGCAGCAAAGTCAGGCCTTTAATGATTTTGTTCTATCGTATTTTTCTAGCTTGGAGAAAGTCTATACAGATACAACGCTCACCAATGAAGAAAAACGAAAAAATAAACAAGCTATTTTCAATACGATACTCAGGGACTATGATGTTAGAAAAAAACACGAAGGCTGGGGTGATCAATATCAAACCTGGTTAGAAAATCTAAACAATGCCAAGTTATCGACGGTTGGCAGCTATTTTCAGTATAGTCAGGCGTTGTTTGAGATATATCAAACATCAGAGGATATGCAGCACTTTTACCGAGCGGTAGAATCGTTAAGTAAGCTCTCTACATCCGAACGAAAGGCTCGGTTAATGCCAAAGCGTTAGTTAAGGTTACTTCCAATAATGGCTTTTGGCTTTTGGCTTTTGGCTTTTGGCTTTTGGCTTTTGGCTTTTGGCTTTTGTCGAATAGAGTGACTCAGCGGATTTAAGAAAGCTTATTTTTTTGTACCTAGCCCTTAGGTACTAATTTCAAGACTTTCAGCTGTGTTGAAATCAAGTGCATAACCTCAAAACCCATTAATAGAGATGCGCTTAATTAGCAAAGTCGTAATTTGTGTTTTGCAATGTAAAACTTAGCCGAAAGGCTTCAAGTTGTAGTAGGCCTTCAGAATTTGCCTCGCCATAAAGTTTATCACCTATAATAGGAAACCCTGCCGCTGATAAATGCTTTCTGATTTGATGTTTTCGGCCTGTATGTAATTGGAGCGTTAATAGGGTCTCGTTGTTTTCATATTCAGCGCCTACAACCTCTGTTTTTGCAGGCTTTCCATCGATTGGGTGTGTCAGAAGGTGGTTTTTTAAGGCGACTAATACTCGTGCATCTCCAGTAACGCGCGCGCGATACATTTTAGTGATTGCTCGAGTTTCAAATAAATGGGTTAATTGTTTTGCAGCTGATTTATTGTGGCCTATCAGCATAATGCCAGAGGTGGCTCTATCTAGCCTATGGATAGGGTATACGGCGCGATCCAGTTGTTTGGCTACCATTCGGTATAAGCAGTGATGGTCACCCCAAGAGGTGCCTTGTGACAGCATGCCTTTGGGTTTGAACCAAACTGACCAGTTTTGATTGTCATGAATAAGCCGGGGTTTTTTCGGGGGAGTATTCAAAACGTTTTGATCGTAATAGAGGCTGATACAGTCGCCTGATTGCAAGGTTTTTTTTGAACGTCGAATACGACTTGTTTTTTTCCCTTGGGTTAACCAAAGCGCGCCTTTTTCCATCGCATCTTTCAATGTTGAATTCGACAGGGGCAATCCTTGCAACGCACCCATAATAGTTAAATCACCTGACAGGATATTTTTTTTAAAAATAAATCGCGTTGGGTCAATGATTTGATCAGGGGAAGTTACCGCTTGAAGTGTATTTTTCATAGCGGCAGCTTAAAGCGGATGCCAAGAATGTCAAGAGGTTGATCTTGACGGAAGGTTAGTCGCCCTTTAAAACCAGGGTTTTTTACCGTCAACGTAAATGCGTTGAAAATCGTCATCAGATTTTGTGAGATAAATAATAAATTCAATAAAGGCGATGATGCTGATAATCAGTGTTGGGATACCCACTAAAATAAAGCCTAAGAAAAATACCAGTAACATGATTACACCTTGTTTGGTGTAACCTAGATAAAATTTATGTGCACCAAAGCCGCCTAAGAAAAATGCAAATAATGCAGCAGCCAGTTTTTTTGAAGCACCATCCGTTTGACCTGATAATGGGTAAATTGCAGAGGCTTGGTCATCAGACGTTGAAAAGTCAACGTTTTCGCCGACTTTAGGCAAGCTGGCTCCTTTCCACTGGCTTAAATCAAAGGTATAGCGCTTGTTGTCTTCGCCAGAAATGATGCCGTTTCGTGAGGTTTCATTGAATTCGAGAATGCTCCCTTTCATAACTTATCCTTTTTTAATAGTGTTTTTTTATTGCTTTATATCAAATATATCGACAAGCAATCAAGCAGTATTTTTGTTGACATAGCGGATTTAACAAAAAATCTTCGCGAATAAGATGTAATAAGGGTACCTCTAAAAATTGCTTTTGGCTCCGGTCAAAAAAGCTACTGACCTAATATAAACATGTTAAGGAACCTCTGATTAAAAGGGGTGGCGGGTTTTATATGATATTGAATGCTTAGGGAACCTCTGATTAAGTCCAAATGATATCAGATGTTCCTTACTTAGGGTGGCTAACTTTAACGGCAACCTTCGCCTTACCTAAAACCTTGACATTCAGTGCAGAACCCCAAAATCAATGATTAGCTATCCCTTTATGAGAATGAGTCAACGCGTTTGGGTGAGAAGTTTTCCTGCAAACGATGAATACATTTGCAGGGAGAGGGTTTCAGGAATAAATCAGTCAAGCTGACAGGTTATTTTTCTTGTTGTTTCAAGGTTGAGAAATATTCACTAAGGGTATGCTTGCCATATTCTGGCGCGCGCATTTCTTTTGCCATAACGGTTAAGAAAAACTCAATTGGGCCATAGGTTTTCGGCCCCGTTAGCAGTCTAACCGCCTTAAGAGCAAAACGCCTGATACCGTCCGGCATACAAGTAATTTTGGCAGGCTTCCCAACAGCTGCGAAGGCCTTTTCAGCAATTTCTCGATGGGACAAAAATTCAGGGCCACCAATGGGCAGGATGGTCTCGGTTTGATCGATGGCATTAACAACAAATTCGGCTAAATCAGCGCCATGAATAGGATTGCCTCGAAGCGACCCATCACCAAATAAGTAGATACGGCCACCTTTTGCCATAGTATAAAACTCTGTCATATCAGAAAAAAAGCCGTGCGGTCGAATAATGCAATGTGGTAAACCTGAGTCAACCAAGGCATCAACAAAGCGTTCTTTAGCATCGCAAATTTTAAGTTCACGCATATTTTCTGCATTGATAGCTGAGATATAAATAAATTTTTTTACACCGCTTTTTTCAGCTTCATTCATCAAGTTGATATTGGCTTGATAGTCAACGTCATCGTAAGTCATGCCATCTTTTTGGCGAGTAATACCCACAGTCGAGATAACAATGTCGATATCTTTGCAGCAACCATTAAGGGTGATAGGTTGGGTCACTTGAGCTTCTAGTACATGATCAGCTTCCAGCCCTTTTTCTTGCACTTGTTCTTGTTTTCTAACAATAATGGTTAGTTCGTAACCTTGGCTTTTTAGCTCTTTAGCAATAAAGCTACCTAAGTAGCCGGTAGCGCCAGCAAGTAATACTTTTTTCATGGGGTTCTCCTCTGTCATTTAGGCAGTTGCCGGCTTGTCGGTCATCGTGTTGTCATCTTTTTGGGGTTGCCAGCCAATATTGGTCATGGCGTATATCGCTAATGAGCCTGCTGAAAAAATCCCGGCAGCTAAAAAATTATTTATCAAAAAGGGTTCGATGCTCGGTTGCAGATAGGCACTGACCGCAAAACCCCATATCAATAACTGGGTAAAGCTTTCGGTTAATGCGCCGATTTTTTTACCATCAAAGATAATTCCGATGTAATGGCACAACCATAAAAATAACACCGACAAGATGACATTTTGAGTGGTGGTTAAATCAGCATAAAACCACATCAAACCAATAAATACGACGAGTGCAAAGCCAAAACGTAATACGGACGCTATTTTTGCCATAGGCGCAACACTTGGGTTATTGGGAACAAAATATTTACTGGGCTGTAGTGCCTTAGCATCAAATATATCGGAGGGTTTGGCATGTTTAGGTATCCAGCCGGGTGAGAAAAATATTGATTGAAACACTTCAATCGGGTTACGGCTCTTTTTGATTTTTCGCCAGATAACCGCAAGATATTGTACATTGAGTACAACAGGGCTAAAGCTTTTGAAGGATTCGCCAATACCAAAGGTTACCGGTTTATCGGCTAATTCTTTTTGATAGGTACCAAACAATTGATCCCAAATCACTAAAATGCCACCGAAGTTTTTATCGATGTATTTTCCTGATCTTGCATGGTGTACACGATGCAATGACGGGGTGTTAATGAATTTATCGAGTATGGGAGTGTGTTTAAAGCTTTTAGTATGAATTAAAAATGCCCAAGTCATTTCAATGTAACTCACAGTTAAAAAGACCTCAAACGAGATACCCATAAACGCTACCATGGCAAAGGTCATCCACATGGTCAATTCTAAAAAGTAACTGTTTCGTATCGCTACACCAAAATTGAAGGTCTCAGCCGAGTGATGCACTAAATGATCTGCCCAAAAAATGCCAATCATGTGGTGAAATCGGTGATTCCAATAAAAGCAAAAATCATAGAGAACAAAGGCTAGAACATAGGTCCAAATGGAGGTTTGATCCCAAGTAAAAAGTGCATAATTGGTATATATGTGCTTATAAATAAACATTACACCAATTAGTATGACAAATGAAAAACCCAAATTACCCAAAGCAATACTTGCATTGGTGATGGATTCATTCACTTCGTAACGTTTGGTTTTACGAAAAAAATCGACGAGGGCAAAGAAGATCAATGGCCCTAAATACAGTGGAATGGTGTAAATGAGTTGCTCATTAAATTCCATGGTAACGCTCCTTATTATTTAAGATTTAAATGTATGTGCTGCAAATGGATTCTTTTGATCGTCTGGCGGACGCTATTCCTTGGTGCTCTGCTATTCCAATTCGTGCAAAAAAAGCGATTTTTCGATCATTTGCGATCAAGGATTCCAGTTTTTTTCGTGGCGTATCGTTTTGTAGTAAGACGCTGACGGGGTTGATAGACAGACCTAATTCTGTCGCTTGATACATAAAATCGGCAAGGCTTAATCCTGTTGTGTAGAAGGCCTTAGGCATTTCTTCTTTTATGGTTAAGGCAAAAAAACAAGGGGTTTTTTCCATTAAATCGGCCAGTCCCTTGGCTAATCGATTAGGCATGCCAAGTGCTTGATAGAGAAAATGATTTTTGGGATGAAATCCCAAGCGAAAAGCCGCTTCAAAGATAGAGGAGACATCGCCAAACAGGTGTTTTAATGTGAATCCGTGGTCTTTATGTTGATTTGCAAATTGAATATGTCGGTAGGTTTCTGCCCAAACAGCCTTGTTAGCAAAGTCAAGGCCAGCATAGTCGTTAACTAAGGATTTAATTTTTTGTTTTTCAGCCAAACTTTCAATAAAGCGGCATTCAATGTTACCTTGCATTGACTCCGATAGTGTATATTTTTGATCATTACTCAAACCTGTTGATAAGTAAGGGCCTCTTGCTGTGTGGCGCTCTATGATGAGTGATTCATCAAAATAGTATGCATGATTAATGGCCGCTTTTGTCAGCGTTATTTGAATGATGTTATAGCCCTTCTGAACCCACTGTACTTTAGCTTCAATACTTTGTGCTGTTAAGGTCTTTTTTAAGAAGCCGGTAAATACGCCTAGGCTTATAAACATTTCATCATTGAGCTTGGGTAGCGTTGTGAGCATGCGTGTTGAGTCAAAGCCAATGGCTGCGATAAGTTGAGATTTATCGTCACTAATGATGTTAACCCGCCATGGTTGTGAATTGTGTGATGACGGGGCATGCCGGGCGATATCAATCGCGCGGTATAGCCCTTGTGTTAGTTCATTCATTGTCTTATCTACATCTATGTTCAGTGATTTTCTATGACTAGTTAGCACGTTTGCAACAATACTGAGTTGCAACCCTGTCTTGTTGTTAAGAATCGTTGCTATATTCAACGACTCCTTAATACAAAGTGCTTTTAGAATCCTGAATGAAATCTACGGGTTTAGGCTCTATACCCATCACCAATTAAAGTGGATACCGTTTCTTCAACCACATCAGCCATAGTGAAAAACGCATCTTCTAATGAGTGAAAGAGATCAGATTTCATATCTTGCTCAAAAGCTTCAGCGCTTGATAAGCGAATGATTTCAATAAAATGACAATCTGCGCTGGGATCACTTGAGACTTCACACACATCAAATTGCACAACACTGGCAAGATCATGACAAGCGACATAATCTTTCGTCAGAACCCACTCTTTAAATTCAGACAAATACTTTATATCTTTAAGCTTAATTTTATGTACGATAATTTTCATTATGCTTCCTTTGTTGTGTTGTTATTAGGCGTTTCTATAATTAGGTGATAATTTAATCCACCCGTACCGAATGAATTCACAGCAGCAATATAATTGGATGGCATAGCATAGCTTTCTTGATTGATGGCCATGTTTAATTCTGAAAGTGGTAATTGATCACTGACCTGAGTGACCTTGAGAGCGGGAATCGAGCCTGCTTCAAATTGTAATAGCACTTTGCTTAAACCCAGACTTCCACTCCCAGCAAAGCAATGACCAAAGGTCGCTTTGACACTGCCAAGTAGAATCGGGGATTCTGCTGTTCGATGAGCGTACGCATGGCCAATGGATTGTACTTCGGTTTGATCGCCAAGAATGGTGCCAGTGCCATGAGTTTCAATATAGCGAATGGCATTTGGATCAATGTGATTCATGTCTAATGCTTTTTTCATGGCTAAATGCTGTCCCTCTTTATCGGGAGCCGTCATAGACTTTGCATCACAAGATCCTGAGATGCCACGAATAACGCCTAACACTTTATCGTTATCCGATCTGGCATCCGATACACGCTTAAGAATAAAAAGACCACCGCCATCACCGGGGGTAAATCCATCAGCGGCTTGATCAAAGGGGGATATTTTGGTTGGTGAAAGCATCATTTGTGCACTGCAAAGCACGAGATCTTTTTCGTTGCAGGGTATCTCAAAACCGCCAGCGATCGCTAAATCTAACCGGCCTGATTGCAGAGCACGAACGGCATTGTGAATGGCTGCTAGTGATGAAGCACAGGCAGCCTCAACCGTCTGACAGGACGCCGCTAATTTAAAATGCTTGTTTATTAACTCAGCGGTTTGTGATGCGAGTAAGCCATCAAATTGATGGAGGTTGGGAGCGGACGTCTCACTTGGCAAATAGTCCGGCAATATCGCACGAATCGCTTGTTGGCGTTGCTGGATAATCAACTCACGATTTTTTGAAATAGCCAACGTAGAGGCAAAGAAAATTCCAGTTGGCTTTTGGTGATCTTGATAGGAGCTAATATCAAATGACTGAATTGAATCAGCAAAGGCAATTAATCCCATTTTTTGAATACTATCCATAGATTGCTTTTTAATGGGAGTCATTGGCACTGGCAGAGTACTATCGAGTGCATCAAGAAATGCACCTTGGTTGATATAAGTGCTCAAGGCGCCGGGTTTTTTATAATAAAGTGAGGAAGTATCAATCACAGAGGAAGAAAATGCGCGGATGTTATCGGTGCCTGAAGTTAATTGCTGCCAAATAGCGTCTGGCGTTTGGCAATTTCCTGCCATGCTCGAGTATCCGACAATGGCGATATCTTCGTGGGCATCATGATACGGATCTTGCTCGTTAACACTTGTCAGCAAGCGCGCTTTTGTCGTTTGTTTTAATAGATTTGCCATCTGATAAAACTGCTGATTTGCTAAAGCAAAACTGTTGTCGCATGGGCGGCCTTGGTCAAATTCGATCATGCCACTATCCGCCAAAATACCCTCGTGATTGATCAAGGCAATAACGGGCAGATTTTTTTCGGCCGCATACGCTTGTGAGGTGACAACTAGGGTAACAGCCCCTTCGGTTAATGTTTCTGCTCGGGTTTTATTCAGCAATAATTGGTTGATAGATGGCGAAGAAAAACGTTGCGCGGTGGTGAGAACCACCATCTTGCTATCGGTTTGTTGCAAACTATCCATTGCATTAGCGATGAGCTGGCGCCCCGTTTGATCAAAGGCATCAATGCTTTGGCACTTGCCACGAAATTTAAAAAAATGTGCAATTCGGGCAGGGATACTACTGGCCATTTCACCAACTTTATCATGGCTACTCGCGCCGAATTGCTGTTTTATCCTTGATCGGATGTCATTTAGAATGGGTTCATCGTCTTTTGTGTTGATGCCTTTATAAAGACGCGCCGCCGATTTCATGGCTTCGATTTTAATGGCATTGTTGTAAGCAACTTCGAACCCTAAGCAATGACCACAAAGGACATCGACTTTATCCTTATCAAGCAACGCAAGGTCTAACGTATCCAAGGCATCTTTGGCAGCTTTAAGTGCTAAATAGGTTTCATCAGAAACCGCAGACCTAAATAAGGGAGGGATGCCAAATGACGGATTTTTTTTATCAATGGTCTTGAATTGATGACCTATGGTTTTTTGATGTTCAGGCTCTTGGCTTTTGCATAAATCAAAGGTTTCATAACCAGGTATCTTCGTTGTTGTAAATCGGCTGAAACTATCCGCAAACGGAAAATGTGCACCAATAGCTACCAGTGCAATCGTCTGGTGCGTATGAATTGTTGATTGGGGGGTGTTTGAGTCACTATTAGACAAGTGTCGTCTTCCTTAACCTTCAAGTGCTAACGTTTTTAATGCTTTCTTGTCCACTTTTCCGTTGGGGTTTAGTGGAAATCGATGCAATATAACTAAACTGTTAGGTATCATGTATTTTGGCAGTTGAGTGCTTACATGTTTTTTTATCTGGAGAATATTAACCTTGCTGTCTTGATGATTGAGTGTGGCAAAAACTATCAATTTAGGTGTTTCTGTACCCTCGGTGTAGATAACCACGCTTTGTTTGATTGTTGGTAGCTGATCAATACAGTTTGAAATTTCCCCTAATTCAACGCGGTTGCCATTGATTTTTACCATATCATCCAGTCGGCCCTGATAAAAATACAGATTATCTTGCAAGATGACTAAGTCACCTGTGGGGTGTTGGTGTACTTTGTGGTGAGCAGTTATTTCTGGTTTTTCGACATTCATATAACCGGGTGTCACACAGGGGCCTGATATTAATAATTCACCACAATGCTGGTTGGGGTGATGCTTATCTTGCGTTTCTTGAGGCAATAAAATGGCATCTAATCCTGGGAGGGGGGCGCCAATAGGTAAGGATGATCGAGTAAAATCATCATCCGTGACTTTGTGCGAGAAACACACATTCGTCTCCGTTGGGCCATACCAATTATATAGAGACGTCTCATTGGGTAGTGCCGCTTTTAATGCTGCTAATCCTTTTAGTGAAAAAGGCTCACCAGCAAAAATGACATGACGCAATGTGGCATTATTGCTGGTAGTGAGTGCACCAGCATTGATCATCATACTGAGAACCGAAGGCACGCTATACCAGATAGAAACACCATGGTTTTTTATCCCATGGCTTAATTCTTTCACATCGCGTTGCTGGTCGTGTGTAATGATCCAGGAAGCAGCACCTGTGGTTCCAGCGGCAAACAAGTCAAATGTACTTAAATCAAACGCAAAGGGTGCATGGTTACTCAGGCAGTCCTGATCCGTGATTTTGAGTTCAGTAACAGCCCAATCAATAAAATAAGATAAATTTTGATGGGTTATTTGCACACCTTTTGGCACACCGGTTGATCCTGAAGTAAATAATATTGCAGCAATATGACTAGGATCTGGTTTAACAAAAGGCTCAATGGGGTTTTGTTGGTATTGTGATTTATTGGATTCAAACCCTTCCAGTGTTAAAAAATGATGATGAATGTTTTTGTCTGTTAATAGTGGTTCAAGGGTTTCTTTTCTAAGCGCAGTTGTAATGATGATATCTGGTTGTGCTTGCTCTATGATGAGTTGCACACGCTCAATCGGTTGAGTCGCATCGACCGGAATATAGGTGCCGCCCTGGCTTAAGGTGGCATAAATGGCTTCGACATAGGCTAGGCTTTTATCAAGATAGATAAGGACTTTATTATTGGATTTTGACGCATTAAGGGTTTGATCAATGGCGGAAGACCATGCTCGAACGCACGCCAATAACTCACTATAGCTCAAGGTTGTATGTTTACAGATGAGTGCTGTATTGTCAGGGTAACGATGACAAACGGTTTCAAATGTTTCAATAATACTGCCGGTGGAATCCATTCGGTTCTCTCTCATTTGGCCTTATTTACATCCTTCGACAGGCTTAGTATGAATGAAGGGGAGTGTTCATTGGCCCTCCCTCTTTCACTCTGAATCTCTCAGCTTGTTGAAGTATTCAAGGGTACTTAATCGTTGCTTTGGTTTTACCTTGCTCTCACACTCTGTAGGGGAATGCATACCCTCGTTAATGCAGTGCCGGTTAAAACCTAAGCGTTCTCACACAGAGCATGAGAACAGAGCTACAGCTGTTTATACAGTCACGATAACGCCTACTTCTTGGGCGCTGTCGACTAATATTTCTACGGCTTGATCTAGATCGTCGATTGTGTGTTCACAGGTCACGCTAATACGAAGCCGTGCATCGCCAACTGCAACGCCTGGAAATACCACTGTTTGACAGTACATGCCACGTGCTCGTACGGCTCGACCAAAGGTTAAGGTTAGCTGGTCGTCACCTACCACAATAGGGATGATGGCGCTTTCTGATTTTTCGAGATCAAAGCCGAGCTTTAACAGTTTGGCTCTAAAGTAATGAATGTTATCCCAAAGCCCTTTAAGACGTTCTGGTTCATCGCGCATAATATCGATAGAGGCAATAATACCGGCTGCACAGGGTGCGGGTATGGTGGCTGCAAACACGTAAGAGTTAGAATAAAAGCGCAAGTATTCAACCACATCGCCATCGCCACAGACAAATCCACCCATACCAGATAGCGCTTTACTCATGGTGCCAAGCTCAAGATCAACTTCGCCTTTCATGTTGAAATGCTCGGTAGTGCCTGAGCCAGTTTTACCTAACACTCCAGTTGAGTGGGCATCGTCAACCAGGACTTTGGCATCATATTGTTTTGCCAATTGGACAAGCCTAGGTAAGTCGACAATGTCACCGTGCATACTGAAAACGCCATCAGTCACAATGAGTTTGCCGCCTTTATGATCGGCACTTTTGGCAAGTGTGGTTTCAAGGCTTGCCATGCTGTGGTTGTAGATTTTGCGTTTGGCGCCAGATAATTTACAGCCATCCAAAATACTCATGTGGTTAATGGCATCGGTAAAGACCAAATCATTACGCCCGGCAAGTGCTGAGATAGCACCAAGATTGGCAGAGTAACCCGATGGATACACAATGGCGGCTTCTCGGCCTTTGAGTTCTGCCAGTTTACGCTCAAGCTCTAAATGCAATACATTAGACCCTGCAATTATTCGGCAGCCTGTATTGGTCGCACCGTAACTTTTTGCTGCATCTGCAATGGCGTCGATGACTTTAGGGTGTGCCGATAAGCCTAAATAGCTGTTTGAACCAAACATTAAAAACTCGCGGCTTTTGCCTGCCACTTCATCGTAAATAGTGGCGCGGTTTTTACAGGCAGACTCTAGCGGCATGCCATACCAGTAGAGATTATTGGCTTTTTTCTTTTGGTAGAAGTTTTTAAACTCCCGCGTTTTATAAAAAAGGTCGGGGTGTTCGATGTTGACAAAATCTTGCATGGTGCGAAGATCGTCGTCGGCTTGATAACTCCCGGTCTTGGCTTCTGGTGTGATCGCATCAATGATCTCATCGGCCTCTATCGAAACGTTATTTGAAGATGCGGTTGTTGGAGCTTGCCAGTTACCTTCTGGGTAAGCATCTGCTAATAGTTCGATAAAATAAGCAACCACCGCAGTTAAATTATCGAATCGCAGCTGTTGGGTATTTTCTGGCAGACCAAAAGCTTTTTGTAAATCAGCAATCGCGCTGACTAAAGTAATCGAGTCAATGCCTAACTCATTTTCAAGATGCGCATCAAGACTTAGCTCATCAGTGGTATAACCGCTCTCTTTGGCAAATGCCTCGATAACAGCCTGCTGAACGTTTTCTTTAATGCTTTCCGAAGGATTAGTGGATTCGATGATCTTTGTGGTTTCATCTAAAAGGGCTGAGTCGCTCACTTAAGTCTCCTCCGCTGTGGTTTGAAGTAATGCATCAATGGTATTGATGCTGGCAAAATTAATAGGGTTAATGTCTTGCATTTGAATTTGCTTATGCGTTTCTTGTTGAATAAAGGCAACTAAATCAAACAAGGCAGCAGAATCAATAATATTGAGTGCTAATAATTCAGTATCGTCATCAAGTAAACTGCTATCGCCGTCGAGGTAGCTATCGGCGATATGGTTTTTTAAAACGGATTTAAACATCAAAAAAATATCCTTTAAGGTCTTACGATTATTCGAGGGAGGTAATGAATTACTTAACACCCATGAACAATGTACGAGGGCCGTCGATTTCGAGCACACGTACGTCGTTAAATCCTGCTTGTTCAAAACGGGCTATGTATTCAGCTTGCGTACTCTCAATGCCGCCGTCGGTGGAAACCAGCATATTTAAGGAGAGAAGGGCTGTGAACTCTGGGCCAGTTTTCTCGTTGTTTAATGGTGTTTCGGATGCGATAAATTGCCCACCCACTGGCATGGCATCATAGATATTTTTAAGAATTTTCATTTGTAATTCTTCTGAATAATCGTGCAGCATCCAGCCTAAGTGAACCAGGTCATATTCATCAGAAGGTAAGTCACCGGCAATTACATCGCCATCGACTACAGAAATTTTATCGCTGTAACCGGCTTCGGCGAGCTTATCGTTTAAGAAGGCATGCGCTGCGGGTAGTTCGCAGATTGACGCTTTAATATCAGGGTAGGCATCAACCACAGCGCGCGGCAAGGTGCCAATGCCGCTGCCGATATCTAAAAAGTGTTTGTGTTGACCAAAATCATAGCCGCTGACAAAGCCTTCAATGAATGGTTGTGCAAGCTGCCCTAAAAACTCTTGAAAGTCAGAAACGTCTTCAGGGTTTTGGTATAAAATATCAAACCAGCTTCGGTCATCACCAAAAATGGCCAGACGTTGATCGGTATCTTCTTTTACCGCAGGTGCTAAATTTGACCATAAAGGGTACAGGAATTTATCGACATGACTGCCTAACCAACCTAGCCAGCCTTTCTTATCACTTTGCAAAAAATCGGCCTGTTCAGGGTAAAGAGTAAAGCCTTCGGCTGTTTTATTAACATAACCTAAAGAAACTAACGCGATAATTAAACGTTCAAGGGTGATATAAGGAATGTCTGTGGTTTTGGATAATGCCTCTAATGACACAGGTTGATCACTTAAGTGATCAAAGAGACGTAACTCAAGTGCTGCGGTAAAAGTTTTTGCTTTAAAAAAGCTCATCATTAGATCAACCGATTGCGCTTTGTCTCTTACAATGATTTCAGATGGAGTAGCCATGAGGGTTTCCTTGTTGTTTATCGTTATATCCGGTTTGTGTTTAATTTAAAAAAGTCGACATTTCTTCACACACAATCTCAAAAGCCTCAATAAAATGATCCATCTGCGATTGACTTATAACCAAAGGTGGCTGTATGCGAATAACGGTTGAACTGTTGGCGGTAATAAAGGTTAAGATCTTATGATCTACCCCAAGCTTAGTAATAAATTTCATGCAGAACATTTCTGAAAATGATTGCTCCATTCGAGCCATCGCTTTTTGTAGATGCGCTTGAACTTCATCAGGTAAAAATTTATAAGTCGAATGCCAATCACCAGGCAATCGAGTGGCAAACTCTTTGGCAGCAGCTTCAACGGCTGAAGTGAAATCATTATCAAATGCAATGCCTAACATTAATCCTTTGCCTCGAATTGCTTCGATGAAAGGGTAGTTGTCAGCTATTGCGGTTAATTTCGTTTTAAAATATTCGCCTTTCTCGAACGCTTTGCGAGGTAGATCTTGTTCAAGTATGGATTGAATTGTTGCCAGGGTTGCCGTTGAGGCTAAATTCCCTCCACCAAAGGTTGATGTGTGTAATAGAAATTTATCTGATGTGCCGTAGGCTTTATCCCAGACTTCTCGAGTTGAAAGCGTTGCACCTATGGGAATTAATCCGCCTGATAGAGATTTTGATAACATTAAAACGTCTGGGGTTAAATCATCCCATTCACTGGCAAATAACTTACCTGTGCGGCCTAAGCCAGTTTGTACTTCATCAACCATAAACAGGGTGTTGGTGTCTCGACAAAGTTGCTGAACGGCTGATAAATAACCTTCTGGTGGTACATGCACGCCGCCTTCGCCCTGAATAGGTTCAACAATCAAAGCACCAATGTCATCACTCATTAAGGTGTTGCGTAACGCATCAATATCGGCAAAGGGTACCTGAATGCACTGATCAATTAAGGGTTTAAAGTGTTTCCTGTGCTTTTCGCGACCTGTGATAGATAATGCACCCAGTGTTTTACCGTGATAGCTATTTTCTAAATAGGCTATCTTGGCATTGCCTGTGGCAGCTTTGGCGATTTTAATGGCAGCTTCTACAGCTTCTGTGCCTGAGTTTGAAAAGAATACACGTTGCAAATCGCCCGGTGTAATATGCGCAAGCACATCTGCTAATTTAGCCGTTTGCTCAGGGATAGACACATACTGGATAAAGTTGCTGCCTTGATTTTCGAGATATTGGGTAATCGCGTTGGCAACAGGCTTTGGGTTATGACCAAGGTTTAAACAGCCATAACCTGCAACCATATCAAGATAAGTCTCGCCTTGATCATTGGTGAGCTCACACCCACTTGCTTGAGTGAACACATAATCACAGCGTTGCAGTTTCAAAAAATCGACCATCATTGGGTTAACGTAACTGTGATGGCGATGTAATGTGTCATCTCGGCTCGGTTTTTCTGCGATGACGTGATTGACATATTCCAGTGGATTGGATGCGTTTTGATTTTGCTTAAAGAATCTTTTGAAATTTAAGATGTGTTGCTTCTCAATGCGTTCCCCATAAGAGGCAAAGGGGTAGGCATAAAATCCGTGTTTTTCTGCAATGGCACCAATTTCTAGCACTTTTTCAGGGGGGAGGTTTCGGCCAATAGAAAAGGTTTCAGCACGGTTTTCTAGGGCTAAAATCATGGTTTCAGCCAAACAACCATTGATTTGTTGCTTAATCGCAATATTTAGGGATTCACCACCAAATTTCACCTGATCAGATGCTGATACACAGCCTCCATCAATGACTAAAATATCTTGTCGTGCGGGTTTATGCTCGCTATTAATATCGCGCGGTAATGCTACGTCAATAAAAATTGATCCGGGTAATAATTTATCTGGGTCAACAATACCGCCTGCTGAGGTGGCACCTGCGTATAAACGGTTTCGGCTGTAGCAGCTGTCAATATCATGGGTTAACCGAATTTTATGATGGTATTTGGCAGGCAGATCTTCCAATAATTGATCGTCCGTGCGCGAACCTTCCCGGTGGAGTAGATCTAAAGAAAAACCTTTATCAAGTAAGAGTTTACTTAAAGACAAACAAATAGAGCCGGGGTAACCAACGATACATACGCGTTCGTTTTTTGGGTCAAGATCCAGCCAATCCGCGATTTGATCAATCGCTTTATAGGCTGCATAAGTCGTTAATGAATTGCCTGAGGTTAAAGGAATGGGCGAATTGGCTTGGGTTTGCACGCCGCGTTTACCAACAATGGAGGTAAATCCACCAAGACCAACCAGGTCAGCCCCTTGTGCTTGTAGATCAACAATGCCATCTTGGATGCGCTGTTGCATCTGCTTAGGTTGTTTTAGCATTTCTTCAGCAGTCAAGGGAAGGTAGCGAACAATGCCATCACACTCAGCGCCGGTTGCTGATTGTATGCGCGCAAAATTCATAAAGGGAATCAGGTTTTGATTTGCCCAGAGTTCTCTAGCGTAGCCACTGTTAAGATCCATTGAGGTTCTTTCGATTAAATCCAACATCTTGACGTAACGCTTTAGATAAGTTGATGTTGGGTGTCCAATAAAGCCAAATTTCATGGGGAGTTTCCGTATTTTTTTATTGTTATCCGTGATCAATCGATCGTCTCAAGGGGTTCGTTGACTTCAATCATAGGCTGTTTCAAGGCGACAGCATCTGCCGTTTTAGCAGGGTCACGTTGCCAACCTTTGGCTGTAGCTAAAGTAATACCATCGCCTTCGTTGTTGTGTCCGACTGAGATGCTAAATAAATTCAACCGATTTTTTTCAGTGATAGCCTGCTGAAAAAAATCATTATTAAAAGACGTGATATTTTTAACGCAAACTTTAAATCCAGAAATGGTTTCTTCAAATTCTTTCTCAGCAATATTAACCAATCGCATTTGTTTGGATGTTCGGTTAAAGAGAATACGTTCTTGATAAGTATTAATGACGGATAAACCACCATTACAAAAAGTCATGATGGTAATGTTTTTATTAAGCGGCGCGGCAAGCGTTAATAAATTATCAACAAAACTTGGTAAAATATCCGGCACAATACCGCGCGCACCATCGCCAATAAAGGCCAAAATATTGTGTGGGCTGGTATGAGTAACAAAATTCGAAGCTAGCATGGCATCGCCCATTAAGGCACGCCCGTACCAACCTGAAAACCCTCTATCAGTACAAGGCAGGTTACGGATAGCTGAAATACCACAGCGCCCAACATCATAAATACCGGTATAACGATAACCGTCATTCACAATTAATCGGTCAAGTAATTGTCCAAACTGATGGAAAAAATAGTTGGGCGACATCGGGGTGGAGGGCATTTTGCTGACTACATCCGATGGGCTATCGTACAATTCACTGATCAGTTGCAAACGTTTATTACGCTTTTCTTCGGTGATATTAAGTTCATCTAACACCCGCCTTAAGAAGACCTTACTGTCCATCAATAAGGGGATATCGGTGAAAGGTGCTAGATGATTGGGATTATGAGTCACTTGTGCGAGATGAATTTTTCGCTCAAATCGCCCTTCACTAAAGGGGGTGCAAACTTGAGCGATGCGGCTTTTTATGAAAAACAGTGACTGATCGTTGATCGAATTTATTTTGTCATTAGTGTAAAGAAAATTATAGACCTTAGGGCTAAAACCATAGATTGATAGTGTCCCGATATAATTCGGGTTCAAGCGTCCGTTAATGTATTTTGATGAAGAGCCAGGGTGAATAAGGGAGTCTACTAACGCAATCCCTGCTTTATCGGCAATCTCAGCGGTAAGAAAACGTTCTTCATCATCCAATGCGCCAAGTTGCCATAAAATTTTGTCTGGCCCTTCATTAATAATCTGCATGGTTTCACTAAAAGCGCCTTCATCAATGGGCATTTGTGAGACAGGTTTGGGGAGAAATTGTTCTTGATGACAGACAATGTCCACGTTTTCAACGGAGGCTTCGAGCACTTTTTGTGTAACAAGCAGTACGACCGGGCCATTATTTTCGTGATACTTTTTAAATGCGGAGGTTAAATGAATGTTGAGATTGTCTAAATCATCAAGGTATTCAAAAGGGATGCGGCGTGCTTTAAGTACATCTCTGGTATCTTCGGTTGGTGTGATCGTACCTTGGAATGAATACCATTGATTGGTACGGTTTTCAGCCACAATAATGATGCCTTTGGCATTCGCTTCTCGCAGATTGGCTAAGGTGCCTTTAAACTCATCGACCATGGCACTGGTTACAACGATTAATGAGGGGATGTCATACAATTGCCAATTGGCTAGTGCGCCACAGGCAAGGCTGTGCTCGTTTGGGCCACGTAAACTTTTCCCGTTAAAATCTTCAGCATTTTCATCAATATAGCCAATAAGGTTTGAAACAATTGACCCTGTGAAATAGCTGGTAACCCATCGATCAGCTTGCTGTTTCAAAAAATATAATAATTGTTCGCCTAGGGTGTTATGGAGTTTTACCGTACCTTTGGGTTTTACACGACGGTTACTATAATTCATCTCGAAAAAATCCATCCAAAGACTCAGTAACTGTGTTTGCAATAAAGCCTTATCTTTAGGAAGCACCATTTCAACACTTTGCCCAGAGAGGTAGTTTAACTGGGTACGCTGCTTGTTAAGAAAGGTGACACTTGAAAAAGATGAGTAAAAACTTGCGATGCCTGCTTCGTCCAGCGATTGGTAAAAATTTAGTAATTTTTCTTCGCAGGCATCAATACTCTCATCCACCTCGTTGATGGATGATTGGTCGTAATACAACATGCCCATTTGAAAGGTTTTACTGTCTTCTGGGGTATTGGAGTATTTTTCTAATATCTTTTTGGATGCTTCT
>JAPOUS010000281.1 GCA_026708525.1 Cellvibrionales bacterium | reverse complement strand
AAACAAGGTCAATCGCTTTTTTGATAGAAGCCAAAAGCAATTTTTAGAGGTGCCCTTAAGTGTTAGCTCATATTTCTCTCTATCGTATGCATTGTCGGGCACTTCGAATAACGACACTGTCTTCAATTTCTGTTGTCCCGTTTGCAGCGCGATCTAAAGACAAATGATCAAAGATATCGTCAATCGGGTTATCTCTATCCGTAAGTTCGCTAAATCGTTATACTCCAATCTTTATTTATTGTGGGTCGTCTCTTGGCAGAATCAACACCTAACCAATCGGTTTTTATTCAAGGATCTATTCCTTTGCATGTGATGCGTATGTCGATTACCGGCAGCATTGGCCTTATCGGAATATTTCTCGTTGATTTTCTCGATATGTATTTCTTAAGCTTGCTTGGCCATGCTGAGTTAGCAGCAGCAGTAGGTTTTGCAGGGTCGGTGACCTTTTTTATGACCTATGCCTGTGTGGGTTTAAGCATAGCTACCGGCATTTTGTTATCGCGCCTTATCGGCCAACAAAATTTTGATGAGGCCAAGGCGCAGTTAAATGGTGCCATGATATTTACCTTCTTAATTACGGTCACTATGGTTGTCTGCTTTTACCCTTTTATTGATGATGTGCTGTTTTTTCTTGGTGCGCGAGGTTTGACAGCGGTTTATGCTGAAGACTATCTCCGCATTGTACTACTTACCCTACCTTTTCTTGGATTGGCGCTGTGTTTTAGTGCCGCACTCAGAAGCTTAGGCGCCGCCAGTGCCGCCATGACAACTACTTTAATGGGCAGCTTGGTGAATGGTATCCTTGATCCGATTTTTATCTTTGGTCTTGATCTTTCAGTGAAAGGGGCTGCCATTGCGTCTGCATTGGCATCCATTACCATGTTTTTGACGGCATTTTTCTTTTTAAGCAGGCGTTACAATTTTTTCGTTAAGATTGACGTTCATTGTATCTTGCCGAGTTTTAAGTGCTTGCTGCCATTAGCAGTTCCTGCGATTTTAACTAATTTTGCAACGCCTTTTGCTAATGCTTACCTCGTTGCAAAAATGTCAGATTATGGCGATGAAGCGGTTTCTGGGTTTTCGATTATTGGCCGTATTATTCCTGTGGCCTTTGCCATTATCTTTGCACTTTCAGGTGCGGTTGGCCCTATTGTCGGTCAGAATTTGGGGGCAAAACAAATTGATCGAATACATCAAACGCTCAAGTTTTCTTATATTTTTGTTGTCGTCTATGTCATTGCCTGTTGGATAGTGTTGGATGCTATTTCTGATTGGATAGGTGGAATCTTTAATGCAACCGGTGAGTCGGCTGCGCTAATTAATTTGTTTTGTGACTACCTCTGTTTGGCGCATATATTTGTCGGTATTAATTTTGTTGCTAATGCGTTTTTTAACAATATGGGCAAACCCAGCTACAGCACAATTATCAATTGGTTAAAGGCAACTATTGGAACGGTGCCTTTTGTTTACGTGGGTGGCCTTTATTATGGTGACGATGGGCTGCTTTGGGGGCAATCCATAGGTAATATTGTTTTTGGTATTATCGCCTTTGTATGGGTTAAGTTGTATTTGCGTTACTGTCATCAGCTACAAGTGCGGTAATCGCGTTCTCAATAAAATTGAGATCAAGGATAAATGCGGTTTCGCCTTCAACTTGTGTTTGGCAGAGAATGCCATCGCGCGTATCCTGATTATCCTCGCTAAATGCGTCAGCACTAAATCGCTGCATTTTAGGCGCATTGTCAATCGCTATGCCATAAAATTTAGGTGTCTCTTTTGTATAGAGTTTGTGCATGACTAATATTTTCTGCGCTGACGGCTTAATCGGTTTACTCCCTGTAAGCAGTGCGGTAGATGAGCAAACTATTAAAGAGGCATTTCGCCAATGTGTAGTTCCTATGACGCAAGGCGAATTTTCAAAATCTTGTGTGACAGTCATGTCAATGATTTCAGCAATGGCTAGCTGAGGGACAATCAAATGCCCTGCCTGTTGCCTGCAAAAGAGGGTATCAATACGCGGGTTTGTTTGTTCTTCGTGGGTATCCATAACGACTCACCTCTACTGGTAACGCTGGTTAATTTTTTGTGCCAGATTTTCAGCATTGCCGATGAATGTGGCGGCTTCGTTGGTAATAATGGCATCAGGCATTGATGAGCTTATACACTCATCTGGGTTTTGCGTCCATACAGGTGCGCCAAGGCGTGCAATGCGTGTTGCTGACAGTACGCCATCATCGCACATGCCACTTAAGACAAGCACTCCCATTCGGTATAAAAAATGTTCGGATACATTATCAATGATTTGATTGAGGTTAGGCGTGTAAGGCGTATCCCAGGGGAGATCCCGAAAACTTTGAATCATGCCTTGAGGATTAATGGTTGTCATTTGATGGGGCGGATAAATGGCGACTTGGCCTTGATGTAATTGATGCATATCAGTGATGTAGAGCCCTCGGTAATCGCTATTATTATTAATAACTGAGACTAAATTCGGTGCGGCATGTTCATCGATATGCTGCCCATAGATAAAAGCAATGGGTAAATCAGGCGTTAGATGCTTAAAAAAAGATTTTACTGCTTCAGGGCCACCTAACGAGGCAACAATGACCCAAATATCTTTAAATTCTTTTTTAGCAATAAGATGATTTGTCTGGGTTGGTGCGTCCGCTGGATCAGTGGTTTCTTCTATGAAAGCTTGAGATATTTCCTCTTCAGGTACTACAGGCGTAGCCTGTAACAGGCTTGCGACTTTTTCGATAAGGTTCTGACACCATTTACGATAGACATAGGTTTCCGTACGATCAGGTATGTTCTCCGTCATTAAAATAGGCGCATCGGTGTCATCTAAATAATCAAGAAACGCATCCACATTATCACTGACTACTAGCCAAAGGTGGATAGTGCGGTTTTTCCATTCGCTAGTATCAAGGTGAGTATATGATCCCGCCAGAGTAAATTCTAGCGGAGAGAGAATGGCCATTAATTGATTCAATGATTCTCGTGTATCGGCAACTAGGGCAATGGCGGGTTTAGTTATATTCGGTAACATGCCATATCCCACTGTCTTAGGAAGTCACCATATCCGTGAGTCGTTCAATGGTCTGCAATAGTTGCGTTTCCTGAAACGGTTTACCTAAATATTCATCAGCACCAAGAGAAAGCGCACGCTGGCGGTGTTTTTCTCCTGTTCTTGATGTAATCATACAAATAGGTATGCCGACCAATCGTTCACTATGTCGGATACGGCTAATCACTTCAAAGCCATCCATGCGTGGCATTTCTATATCCAGCAGCATAATGCTGGGCAAATCATCCATTTCTTGCAGTTGGTTGATTGCATCCAGGCCATCTTTAGCCACAGTAACTTGCATACCTTGGCGTTCGAGGAAGCGTGATGTCACTTTACGTACGGTAACTGAATCATCGACGACCATGACATGGGTGGTTTTATCTTCAGGAATCTCCATGGTGTTGTCGTTAGACACTTCATGGCCTGAAGTTGTCGAGCCTTTGGATACATCGACCCGGATAAGTGATGGCATATCTAAAATAATAACCACACTGCCATCACCTAAAACTGTCGCTCCACTTAAGCCTTCAACCATTGAGAATTGCGGCCCTAGTGATTTAACGACAACTTCTTGGCTGCCTAGCAAGCGGTCAACTTGAACGGCATAAGAATATTCAACGCTTCGAATTAAGACTACAGGCACAGGCTGAGTTAAACGATCAAGGTGCACCTGCTGCTTTTTATCCAATAAAGAGCCTAGGTAGCGAATATTGTATGATTGGCCTGCATACTCGAACTCGGGAGCGTCGGGCTGATAGTAGGTTTCAAGTTCATAAGGGCTGACCCTGACAATACCTTCTATGGTATTAAGAGGAATAGCATAAGTATCTGATCCAATACACACCATGAGGGCCCGGTTAATCGAAACAGTAAAGGGTAGGCGAATATTAAAGCCTGTGCCATCAGTGCTTGATTGAATCTCTACTGTGCCACCAAGTTGTTTAATTTCACTATTTACCACATCCATGCCGACACCGCGGCCAGAAATTTGTGTCACTTTTTTCGCAGTAGAAAAGCCCGGGTGGAGAATAAATTGGCTAATGTCGTAATCGGATAATTCGGCATCGGGGTGCACCAATTGGCGCTCCTCAGCTTTTTTACGTACGGCAGACAAATGAATGCCACCGCCATCATCTTGAAGGTTGAGTAAAATTTCGCCACCTTCACGTGCCAGTGATAAGGTAATAGTACCCGTTTCAAGCTTGCTTTTTTGTAATCGTTCTTCGGGCGATTCGATGCCATGATCCACTGCATTACGTAGCATATGCTCAAGCGGTGCAATGATTTTATCCAAAATGGTTCTATCCATTTCACCTTCAGCGTTAACCACATTGAACTGTACTTTTTTATTTAGCTCAGTTGCGGTTTGTCTAACGATTCTCTTCAAACGCGGAACAATGCGAGAGAAAGGTACCATTTGCGAGCGAATGAGGTTTTCTTGTATCTCGGATTGAATACGAGATTGTTGCAGAATCAAGGTTTCAAGATCCCGCATTTTATCCGCTAAGGTGTCGCTAAAATCATCCAGGTCGGAGGCAGATTCAATCAAAGATTTTGAGAGCTGCTGCATATGAGTATATCGATCCATCTCCAGAGGATCGAAATTTTCTTGCCCTTCATTGACGACTTGTTCTTGTCTAAAGAGGATTTGCGCTTCGGTTTCTATTTCGAGGCGTCGTAACTGGCCATGCAAGCGATCAACGGTTGCATACATATCATCAATAGAGAAGTTAATATCACTGACTTGCTTGCCAATACGGGATCGACTAATGCTGCTTTCACCAGAGAGGTTAACTAAATTCTCAAGTAGTTGGGTTGAGACTTTAATAGGCTCCGATTTTTGTGCCTTGCTTTGCTCGTTGAGCTGATTAAAAAAGTTTTGTGTCGCGTCAATAGCTGTTTGGGTGACACTTGTATGCAAGGCATCATCCGCAGGATTAATCACAATCTTAGATGGCTGGGCCTGCTCGCTATGATTGTGAGATTTAATGGCATTAAGGCTAGTTTCGAGCTCAGTGTAAAAGGTTTGTAATTGCTCGAAATGCTCGCTCGCAAGGGGTAATTGTTTTTCTATTTGAATAATGAAGGTTTCAAAATCGTGGCTGATATTACCAATATGTGTGATGCCTGATAGTCTAGCGCCACCTTTGAGCGTATGTAATGCTCGCTTTAAGGCATCAAAGGTTTGCGAGGGTTCAGGGCTTTCATGGAGCTCATTAACGCTACTGTCGATACTGGTGAGTTGCTCTTCGGCTTCTTCTAAAAACAAGTTCAGTAAATCTTCATCAATATCACTGACATCTTGAGGTGTATGATGACCAATAAACGAAGCGGTAGGCTGGGGCTTATTAAGAGTAGGTGTTGAGGCTTCAATAGCTTCTGCTGGCTTCAGTTCACCGGATTGAATGATATCGAGACTTTGATGGAAGCTCTCAAGATACAAAGGCAATTCATCAAAGAAAGCTGCATCATAGCTATTTTCTATCTCTTTCAGCTCAATGAGGCTTTCGAACCTATGCGTAAAATCACCGAGTACGGAGAGTTCGGTTAATCGTGCGCCACCTTTTAGGGTGTGCAGTACGCGTTTAATGGCGGCGGTATGATGGGTAGCTTGAGGTGCAACAAGCCATTCAGTAATGACTTCATCTAATTCTTGTACCAATTCGGTAGATTCTTCCAAGAAGAAATCCAATGTATCGCTGTCAGCCTGTTTCGATTCATCCAGTAATCTTTGCCAGTCGAGTTGCATGGCCTGCTGAGAGGCAGCAGGCGGTTGAATGCTGTCGATAACAGGGGGAGACTCGTCGGTTTCGGTTTCGGTTTCGGTTTCGGTTTCGGTTTCGGTTTCGGTTTCGGTTTCTTGTGGCGTTGTGTCCAGAGTCAAAGGGTCACAGGGCTCAAGTGCTTGGCTGCTGATGGCTTCATTATTGTTGTCATCCTGCTCTGTATGCTCAACAATATCAGCGTCATCAGAAGTATCGGCATCGGCAATGACTTGTGTGATTTCAGTCTTATCAGTTGTTAACGAGGGTGCAACAAAATCATGCAGCCTAGCCAACAGTTGCGTATTATTTTGGATGCTTTGGTGTGCGGCAAATAAATCAAAATAGGTTTCAAGGGCATCAAAGCCTTCAGTAGCGATAAGTTTGGCAGCCGTGAAATCGGCATCTGATTGCAGTTTTCGAATAAGATCCGCAACTGCTTGGCATAATACGGCAATTTCTTCGGCTTTGGATTCTTCTGCTATGGCAGCCAGTGTCGATAGCGCGTCAAAAATGCGGGTTTGCTTTTCTATATCCCATGTACTGTTAAGCGCTTCAGTAAAGCTATCTTGGGCGTCACCATAATATTCAATCGCTGAATGCAGTAACTTATGATAAGGGTTGAGTGCTGAAGCATTATCGGTTGTTTGGTTGCTTCCTTCGTCAATTTGCTCGGTTTGCTGGAGTTCTTGAAGCGCCTGTTTAACGGGATAATTAGCCAGTAATTGATCATCAGCAAGATCATTTAATATACGGTCAAGCAAATTAGCGGTTTTTTCAAGTAGTGATAAGTGGCTATTGAGCAATGGCTGATGGCATTGTAAACGTTCTAAAAAGAAGGCTTCGAGAGGGACGACAAGCTTTGAAACTGGGTCAATTTCAGCCATTAACGCACTGCCTTTCAGTGTGTGGAATGCGCGTTGTAGGTCATCACTGATTGCTAGGCTGTCTTGCGTTTTAAGCTGCGCAATAAAATCTTGGTATATGCCAATATGGCCTTGCGCTTCTTCTATGAAAATTGCTTGCAGCTCGTTATCGACATCGAGTTCGTCGTGGTCATCTGTGTTGAGTTCAGTCGAAACATCCTTCTCAACTGTGCCGTCAGGTTGCAGTTTACCTTCATCGTTATAGCGTGTTTCGTTGTGTGTTTCTGTGGCAGCATCCGGCGTTGAATTGATCTCAGGTGATTCGCCGCTAATGGCTTTAGCTAATAATTGTTCAGCTACGGCCATAAGCTCAAGCGGCTTATCCATAGGAATAGTGTCATTGGCTTCGAGGGCAGATAAAATACTAGGTACGCAAGCCGTTGCATTTGAAACGAGTGTTACATGTGTTTCGGCCAATGGTTGTTCATCTTCGATCAAACGGTTAAGCAGCTGTTCTATACGCCAAGCAAATTCGCCAAATTGATTCGCGCCAACCATGCGGCCTGAGCCTTTTAAGGTATGCCAAAAGCGACGGGTTTCTTTTAAACATTTTTCATTGGCAGGATCTTCACTTAAGGTTTCCAATTCTGCTAACAATGCTTCGTGGACTTCTTCGGCTTCCTCTAAAAAAATATCGAGGATCTCGTCATCAATCTGGTCTTCAATGTCTAGCTCAATCGTTGAGATCACCTTGGGTTTGGCTTCTTGAGAAGGCTCAAATTGCCAGTTATCTCCAAGGTTGATTAAGCCTAAATCCTTCAGGTGTATTTGGGCTTGTTCAAGAATGCCTTGGAGGTTATTCGTTTCTTCACGTTGAATACATTCAAGGTAATAATCGATACCGCTAATAACTAAGGCTAAGTTTTCGAGTGTTAAGGCGGGAACTCTAGCTTCTGCTAGTAAGGCATTTAACCGGATGACAATGGCTTTGGTTAAGTTTTGTAGCGGCGAAAATGGTTCGATAGAAAAAGCGCCTGCCAGCTGATGCAATCCTGATACGGCATCTTGAAGAATGCTATTTTTATTGGATGCTTGATCGTTTTCAAGCGATGCTATGCTGAGTTTGATGGCGAGCAATTGTTCATGGGCGGATTGAATCTCTGAATAAAAAGATTCAGACACCTGTTTAATTGCTTGGACATTATTTTTTTGCATATCTAATGAACGGTGTAAATCATACCGATCAATTAGCTCAAGAATTCTCGCCGTGGGATTTTCAGTGATGGCAATGGCATAAAGCAGAGGGTTAAAGGTTGATTGGTTGCAAAGGGTAAGCAGTGCACTAGGGCCTTTGTCTTCTACTCGTTTAAATTCTGTGTCAATGACTCGCAGGGCTTTTTTCTGCTCGTTACTGATGCTTGGGCTTTTTACTTTACACCAGTCAAGGTAGCTTGCAGCAGCATACCAAAAGGTTTCGCAGGCTGTGTCTTTACACGAACGATAGATGGCATCAATAAGTTTTGATACGAGCGTAAAGTGTTTTTCTACCTCTTGGTTTTTCAGTATGTTGATAAAACTTAACTGGAAGTGTCTGCGTAGCTTTTTAACAACTTTTTGAAATTCAATGGCAGCAGCTGGCAGTTCTGACGAGATTGCTTGCTCATCCACTGGAATGCTGGCACTAAAGACATCGGCTAGGCTAAAGGCTTCTTCATTGGCTTGCGATAGCTTGCGGATTTGATTTAGAGGAACTAACAGGGCATTGGTATCTTCAATACCGGTTTCCAGCATGGTGTGCATATGCGCGGAGAGCACTGCAATGGCTGCTTTAACGGTATCAATGACGACCTGTGTATCAATGGATAATTCGTTATTGATAAAGTGCGTTAAAAGAGATTCGATTTCTTTCGCAAGTTTTGAGGCGCCATGGTACTCCACGAGAGTTAGGGTGCCGGCAACTTGGTGAATGTAATTGATACTAAAGCGAATCTTAGTGATATCACTGGGATTGGCTAGATAGTCATTGAGATCAAGAACACAGTGTTTTAGTGTTTCGTTAAGTTCGTGACTCACCAAATCAAGCGCCATATAGCGACGCTTGTCAGTCGGGCGTTTACTCGACAAGCTGGCATTTGACGTTAAGTGAGTATCTTGAGCCAGGTTTTTATTTGTAATAGGTGTCACCATCCTAGCTGCCCCCTTTAATAAAAGCATTCGCGTCTTTGCTTTGCAGGCGCGTTATGTTTGCATGCTGCCAGCCAGTGGCTTCTCCTGAACCTAACACCAAAAGCCCATTGGGCTTAAGTTGTTTGACTAGATTATTAAGCACTTGTTGTTGTCGCCAAGGCTTAAAATAGATCAGGATGTTCTGGCAATAAATAATATCCATCATTCCTTGAGGATAAAGTGTCGGCTCGATGATATTGGTTTGAACAAAACAGGTACGGGCTTTTAATGTTGAACCGACCGAATAGCTACCGTTTTTTTCCGTAGTAAAATATCGGTTTAATAAGGAATGTTCGATATGCTGTGTTTTTTGTGCAGAGTAGCAACCTTGTCGTGCTTGCATAAGCGAGCTGATGCAAATATCTGTGGCAGTTACACCAAACCGGCGGTTAAGGCTTAGGCCTTCAATGCAGTCGTTAGCGATCATGGCAAGCGAATAGGCTTCTTCGCCTGTTGAGCAGGCAACGCTCCAAATATCGATAGGGGCGTCGGTTTCGCCTTCAGTCAATTTATCAAATAGATATGATTTCACTGCATCAAAGGCGTTGGGGTCACGAAAAAACCGAGTTTCTTTGATGGTTAACGTGCGCAGCAACGATTCCCATTCCAGTGCGCCTGAGTTGCCACTTTGAACGCGCCGAAAATAGGAACGATAATCTGCACAGCCGATTTCTCGCATGCGTTGGTTCAGGCCAGTTTGAAGAATTAACCGGTGTTTCTCAAACGAAATGCCGGTTTTTTCTTCAAGTAGCTGTTGCCAATCCGCAAACTCACCTGCTGTCAGCTCAAGGTTTTGGAGTGCAAATGCCATCGAAAGAGCCTGTATTCTTGTTGAGACAGCCTTTAAGCGGTCTCAACCTCTTCCGGTAGGGTGAAACCTGCAACGGAGTTTTTAAGCTCGTTAGCCATGCCGGTCAAGTTACCAATTGAGCGTGCCGTCGTTGTCGTGCCATCACTGGTTTGTTGAGTGATTTCTTGGATGACGTTCATCGTGTTGGAGATGTGGCCAGCCGATGCGGCTTGTTGTCTTGCCGCATTGGAGATGTTTTGGATCAAATCGGCCAGTTCCTGCGAGACGCTTTCGATTTCTTCAAGGGCGGTACCTCCATCTTGCGCTAGGCGAGCACCTCGTACCACTTCAGAGGTGGTTTGCTCCATTGAGATTACCGCTTCGTTGGTATCGGTTTGGATGGTTTTAACCAAAGCTTCGATCTGCTTGGTCGCCGCTGAAGAACGTTCCGCCAGTCGCTGTACTTCGTCCGCAACAACCGCGAATCCTCGACCTGCATCACCCGCCATCGATGCTTGAATCGCAGCGTTTAAGGCCAGAATGTTGGTTTGGTCAGCGATGTCGTTGATCAAGGAGACGATATCCCCGATTTCTTGTGATGATTCACCCAGTCGCTTGATACGTTTAGAGGTATCTTGAATCTGCTCGCGGATGGTATCCATCCCGTGGATTGTACTTTGTACAACGTCAGCGCCTGTATTGGCAATTTTAACCGAGCGTTCCGCAACTTGAGAGGATTCAGCAGCGTTTGCAGAGACTTGGTCGATGGTCACAGCCATTTCGTTAACGGCTGCGGATGCGCCAGCAATTTCTTGGGCTTGGTGTTCGGATGCTTCGGCAAGTGTTAGTGCCGTGCTTTGGGTTTGATCCGCTGCGTGAGAAACTTTTAATGCCGTATCGTTAATCTGGGATACCAGAATACGCAACTGATCAATGGTGTTATTGATCGAGTCTGCAATGGCACCGGTAAAATCTTCAGATACTGTCGCCGTTGTGGTTAAGTCACCATCGGCAAGATCAGCCAACTCGTCCAATAAACGTAAAATTGCATCCTGGTTACGCTCGTTAGTGGCTTTGGTTTCAGCAAGGCGAGTACGGGTGGTAAATACTAAAAGGCCTGCAATCACAAAGCCTAAAATAACAATGAAGACAACCGCAACCATGGCTGTTGTGGTGTTAAAAATACGGGTGCCCTCAAGACCGCCAACTTGATCAACGAGTTGACTGGTTTTTTGAGTAAGAACAGGCGCGTCAACAAGAATATCATCCGCCGCATCGTGAACTTTCATTAAGTCAGGAGAAGCTTCAAAAATATCATCAACCGATGTGGTGATAAATTGGAAGAGGGCATTAATTTCATTCAAGGTTTGGCGGGCACGCGCATTGTTAATGCGTGAAATACCTAATCTATTGTCGCCTTTAATCATGGCATTCAGGACTTGACCGAATTTCTCAGCATCTGAGTTAAATTGATCAGCAGCTTGATTGGTGCGTTCTCCGCCTAATAACATTTTGTCTACGTTACGGGCGATTCGTTCTGCACGCCACATTTGTTTCTGTGCTTCGGCGATTAATTTAGGCGATGCGCCATTTTGCAGAAGTATTTTTACAACGCTATCGTATTTTTTCTGAAGCTCTGGTATCGAAGCACTTAAGGTGCTGGCAATTTCGTGCAAGAAAAGGACACGCGATTTATTGTCGTAAATAGTGATAGAGGCAGAATCAACACGATTCCATACTTTATCAAGACCTGCGATTTCACGGTTTAAAAATTCACTCAGTGCAGGAAGGTCAGTATCCCCTTGCTTGAGTTTGTTGATTTCGGTAGAGAAGCTTTGACGGTTGGCTTCAAGCTCATCGAAGGCTGTGGATTTACCTTCTGCCGCTTCTCGCGAATGCGTTGCAATTTGTTGAGCTAATACTCTAAGGTTACCCGTTATTTCTAGGTATTGGTTGTCATGCCTTGAATCTTTGAATACCTGCATGATGGTAAACAATAAGACACCAAAGGTGAGCGCCATCAAAGTGGCTGGCACGAAAATCAGCTTGTTGCCTGATTGTCTTAGCATGGTTGATGAAGTGGTACTCATCGTTAGCTCCTGCGAAGTTCTTTTATTGTTATGTCAGATACCCGTTTGAGTACCTTAAGGCTGCGTTCCATTTGCTAGCCTTGTTGATTCGATTAGTTCTTTGCTGCGTTAAAAAATCGTGGGTCTTTTGCTAGCTCAAAGGGACTAAAGTATTGCCATTCGACGCCATCTTGGGTGAGGCATCCCGTAGAATAATTATTGAGCAAAGCTTCACTGGTTTCTGACGGTGAAAAGGGCAAATGACTGGGTAAATGCACCATGCCATACACTTCATTAACGATAATGCCTGCGTAAAGGTCGCCAAGTTCTATTACCAATACGCGTTTTTTCTTTGCGTCATATTTATTGAAATCATTAAAAAATATCGAAAGATCAAAAAGTGGCAATAATTTGCCACGAAAATTTGCGATACCTAATACCCAAGGGTGTACACCGGGTAACTTAGTTGCTTCGGGGACTTCTAGCATCTCTACGATTTCATTCAATGGTGAGAAAAGCCGTTTCGAAAGCAAATTAAAGCCAATGCCTGAGATGGATTCCTGCGTGATTTTTCGCGAGGGCAACTCGGGATTGATAAGGGTCGCTTGATTGACAATCTCGACTAAATGATCAAACGCAGTAGAGGGCATACAAAACCTTGATTAAGCCAATTGCAACTAAGCCGATTGTAATAACGCATCGTTAACAATTTTAACGAGTTGTTTTTTATCAATGGGTTTAGTGAGGTAATTTGATGCACCCTGCCGTTTACCCCAAAGTCGATCGGTTTCTTGATCTTTGGTGGTCACAATGACAACAGGAATATGACTGGTTGATTCGTTTTTAGTTAATTGACGTGTTGCTTGAAAGCCATTCGTACCCGGCATAACGACATCCATTAAAATGACGTCAGGTAATTTGGCTTTAGCAACCGAAACGCCTTCATCACCGTTAGTTGCTTTGATGATATCGTGTCCCTCTTTGACCAGTATATCTTCCATGGTTTTGCGTTCGGTCGGTGAGTCATCAACAATTAAAATTTTCGCCATCGTTGATTGGGTCCTTTTTTTCTGTTTACGAATGAGAAACGGCAACATGTGATTCGATTGCATCGATCAATTCAGTTTTACTGAAAGGTTTGGTTAAGTATTGATCGGAGCCGACGATTCTACCTTTAGCTTTATCAAATAAACCATCTTTACTGGACAGCATAATGACAGGTGTGGATTTAAATTCGGAATTGTTTTTGATCAGTGCGCAGGTTTGATAGCCGTCAAGTCGAGGCATCATGATATCAACGAAGATAATATTGGGTTTTACATCTGCAATTTTAGCAAGGGCATCAAAGCCATCGATAGCAGTGATGACATTGCAGCCGACTTTAGACAATAAGGTTTCGGCGGTACGGCGAATGGTTTTGCTATCGTCAATCACCATCACTTTGAGGTTGTCGAAATTGCCATCCATCGTGAGGCTCCCCTTAAAAATTATTATCTTTTTATTGATTTTATTATTCTTTCACAGTTATAGGGGCTAGCAGAAGCTACCTAAAAGTGTGAAGTATTTGTGATAGAGAAACATACGAAAACAGCTTTTAAATGTCTATCAATACTTGAACATTTTTCTAAAAGGCGGCAAGGTTCGAGAAACAGAACAACATACAGCATTTTTTTAGTGGGCAAAGTGACAAAAATTGTCACTTTGCTGGCGTTGAGCGTTAAGGGTGATTCATGAAAAAGCGTCTTGGGGTGGTGATGGACCCGATTGCATCCATCAATTTTGCGAAAGATACCTCCTTAGCGATGTTGGTTGCCGCTAAAGTACGTGGAATGGATCTTTTTTATATGGAAGTATCAGATCTGTTCATTGAAAGCGGTAAAGCCTATGCGATGCTGCATAAGCTTGATGTGTTTATGGATGACAATCACTGGTTTGAATTGGGTGAGCCCAAAAAAACACTATTATCGGATCTGGATGTGATTTTAATGCGTAAAGATCCGCCTTTTGATAATGAGTTTATTTATGCAACCTATATTCTTGAGGCGGCAGAGCGTGATGGCACCTTGGTGGTGAATAAGCCCGCGTCGCTTCGCGATTGCAACGAGAAAATCTTTGCCACCCAATTCCCTGAATGTAGCCCAACACATCTGGTTGCAAAAGATATGGGATTACTCAAGGCGTTTCACCAAGCACATAAGGATGTCATTTTTAAGCCCTTAGATGGCATGGGTGGCTCCCGCATTTTTCGTGTGAAAGAAGATGATCCTAATCTAAGCGTGATTTTAGAAACGTTAACGGAATTTGGTGCGCAAAGCATTATGGCGCAGGTGTATATCCCTGACATTGTTAAAGGCGATAAGCGTCTACATATTGTGAATTACGAACCTATGCCTTATGCGCTGGCGAGAATTCCAGCAAAAGGCGAAACACGAGGTAATTTAGCAGCAGGCGCTACCAGTGAAGTGGTTAAAGCAAGCAAGCGTGATCTTTGGATCTGTGAGCAAGTTATCCCTGTGTTAAAAGAGAAGGGGTTACTTTTTGTGGGATTGGATATAATCGGCGATTATCTGACAGAGATAAATGTTACTAGCCCCACATGTGTCAGAGAAATTTATCGTGAGACGGAACTGGATATTGCGGGCAAATTAATGGATGCCATTTTGACGATTTAATATGCTGCTTGACTCATTCCCACGCGTTGAAGGGAGAATGAGAGAAAGTCATTTTAAGAATAACGTAGATTTTATGTTTTCACCTGATCCTGCTGCAAAAACTCACAGCCGTCTTGGCTTTATGTTGGTTATGACCTTCGCTTTACATGTTGCTGTGATTTTAGGTTTAGGCTTTGCGTTAGATGTGCCTAAAGCAAAGCCTGCCAAGCGTATTGATATCACACTGTCGCATTATAATCAGGACGAGCCAGTGCTTGATGCGGATTTTTTAGCACAGAGTAATCAAGCAGCCAGTGGTATAGAATCCGTAAAAAAAGAGATGACAACAACGCAAATTGCCGAGATTGATCATCAAAATGATAATCAGGTGCAGCAGCAAAAGATCAAACAGCAGCACTCTCAGCAAAGTGCGCAATTACGTATCACAAGTTCGGATGCAGATAAATCGATTGAAAAACAAGAAGCCCTAAGCGAAGACACTAACGATAATCATAATGGTGCGGATGAATTAACGCAGCGGCAAAAAGAAATTGCGGCCTTAAAAGCACGTTTGGCGGAGCAAAAACAAGCCTATGCGCGTCTGCCAAAAAAACGTCGCTTATCTTCAGTTGCTACCAAGTCATCTGCTGATGCTGCCTATTTATTTGCATGGCAACAGCGTATTGAAGCCGTGGGGAATGACCACTACCCAAAAGAGGCGCGAGAAAATGCGATTTATGGTGAGTTGCAACTGGTTGTCACCATCAATAAAGATGGTAAATTAGCCTCAACCAACATTTTAAAAAGCTCTGGTGAGCCGTTGCTTGATAAAGCAGCCTTACGCATCGTTCGATTGTCCAGCCCCTTTGAACCGGTGCCAGCAGACGTGCTTAAAGGCGCAAATCAGCTGGAAATCGTTCGTACCTGGATGTTTAAAAGAGATCGGTTTAGCCAGCAGCTTTAGCGTAAATATTGAGGCTCCTTCTTTTTCATCAATAAAATGCCACGCACGGATTGGCTTTATGGCATATATGGACGATCCAAAAATATATGCCCTTTAGACACACCTCTCTATTTTAAGCGTCTTTATAGTTTGTTTTTGATTTTTTTGTGTATAATTTGGACAAATTATAACAATAAAGATAACAATGATGTTTCGTGTGCAACCTATTCTTTCTTTGCGATATTCTTTTGTCTTTTTAGCCTGTTTACTAAGTGCTTCTTGTCAGTTGGAATTCGACAATTTTAAACTGACTATCAGCAGTAATACCGTCATTGATCAACCAGTGGATGATCCGGATTACACTCAGACAGCGCATCCGATTGTGCTGATCCATGGCCTAAATGGATTTGATTCAATTTTTAGTTTGGATTATTTTCATTTTGTACCCGAAGCGCTTGAAGCTGGCGGCGCAACCGTCTTTATGCCAAAAATGTCTTCATTGAATACCAATGAAGTGCGTGGTGAGCAATTGATTAATTTTTTAGAAGATCAAAAAGCTATTGACCCGACTATTGAAAAATTTAATTTGATTGCGCATAGCCAGGGCGCAATGACCGCACGGTATGTAGCAGCAGTAAGAGGCGATTTAATTGCGTCAGTTACTACAGTTGGTGGCGTTAATAAATTGGGTTCTGAGCGAGCAGCAATGATTACAGAAAGTTATCAGAGCATCTGGGGGACTGTTCTTATGGATGTCTCTTTTGCCATGTTAGGCGTGCTGCTAGATAATATTAGTTCTCGTCCGGCAGGTCTTCCGCAAAATCCTAGAGGTGCATTTGAAAGCGTGAGCTATGAAGGCACAGAAGAATTTAATGAACGTTATCCTGCGGGTATTTTTGACGGTTGTGACCCTAATCCAGATACCGTCATCGTACATGATATCTATTACTTTTCATGGGGAGCTGTAGGCTATAAAACGAATCCTTTAGATCCTATGGATAAATTGCTTGAGGTGACTATAGACCGCTTCCCTGATGATCAAAATGATGGTTCGGTGAGTACCTGTACAGCCCATTTAGGTATGGTCATCAAAGATAATTATTCACCGATGAACCATACGGATCTTACCAATCAAGCGTTAGGTTTAATTCATCCGAATGCACCTAACCCGTTAACGCTTTATCGTATGCATGCCAATCGCTTAAAAGCGACAGGGCTTTAATATGAAGCTCACAACCAAGGTGGCAATTGCCAAAGGCATTTTTGCTGTGGTGGTGAGTGCGATTACCCTGTATTTTTTTATTGAAAAACCGGGGAAGGCCATTTTTTACCCTGATAATCTTACCCAAGAAAAAAGGGCTGTGGTGCCAGATTTGCCTGAAAAAATGGCTCCCAAGCCAGATGCTGAATTAGTACGACTCGAAAATAAGCTGAATAAAACATCGAGCGCCAGAGGCAGCCAAGCTGACCGGCCACTGGTGACCCATCCCAATGGGCAACTTAGGTTAAGCCCTGCCATTACGCGCTATTTTGAGTATTTTTTTACGTTAAACGCTGAGTTTACTGAGGCTGAAATCCTTAAGTTGTTTGCGCATGATGTAAAAAAACATTATCCGGATGCTTTTCAGGCAGAATTGATTCGATTATTTCAGGCCTTTTTAAATTATAAAGCGCTGTTTGCACAAACCTTAGATGAAATGACCGCACATGATGTAGATTACATCGCGTCGTATGCTGGGAATTTTCATGCGCTTAAATATGACGCGCAAACGGCTTATTTTTCGGATGAAGAAATCGAATTGCTCTTTAGCGCCTTCGATCGCGACCATAGTCGGCCAAGTGTAGCCAAACAAAAGCAAGCCAAGTATGAGCAGTATTTAGCGGCTAAATCGCAAGGGAAAGTTAGCGATATTTATGATACTGAAACACAAAACCGTTTAGATCAGCTTGATGCGCAACGCGGACAGTGGCACCAAAGGCTTGAAGCTTATGCCAAGGCACGTAATGCCATTCGCGAAAGCCATGATTTGGATGAATATGGCAAAGATCAGGCCATTGATGAATTACTTGCACGCGAATTCTCCGAAAAAGAAGCCATACGCGTGATGGCACTTGAGCGTGGAGGTGTGATTTAATATTCCTTTAAGAAAAAATTAAGGGAATAAATGTTTAACGCCAGTTGTCACTGTGGGCACATTACCCTCAAAGCAAGCTATTCACCAGAATCCATAACTCGTTGTAATTGCTCCATTTGTCATCGTATTGGCGCATTGTGGGCCTATTATCCTGTCGCTGATGTGGCAATTGATGCCAATGCCCCACTGATCAATTACCAGTGGGGTAAAAAACGCATTACTTTTCATTCTTGTTCGAACTGTGGTTCGACTACGCATTACACAATGACACGAAACGATGGCAGCTTGCGTACGGCCATTAATTCGCGAATGGTGGATGCTAAGGCTATAGACGCTATCCCGGTAAAAATTTTTGATGGAGCGGATAGTTGGCAATATCTCTAAGGCCAATTATCATTTGCTTTTAGCTTAAAGATGAACTTATGCATATATTGGCCTTTGATTTTGGCGTAAAACGCTTTGGTGTGGCGGTTGGTCAGCGTCAGACCAATACCGCAGAACCTCTTGATGAGATAAAAGCCAAAGACGGTATCCCAGATTGGCAACGTATTCAAAAATTGATTGATGAGTGGCAGCCTGAATGTTTTGTTGTGGGGTTGCCTCTGAATATGGATGGCTCTGAAAATGCGATGTGTCAGCGCGCCAAAAAGTTTGCTAATCGACTGCATGGTCGTTTTGGTAAACCAAGCTACTTGCATGATGAAAGGTTAACATCTCAGATGGTAAAATACGATAACCCCTCTAACGACTATGGCAACAATCCAGTAGATAGTCTCGCAGCCTGTTTGATTTTAGAGAGCTGGTTAAATAGTCAATAACACCCAGGAGGCTGTTTCTAGGGAAATTTCTGGTAAACATTTACGACTTTGTTCGGCCTAATGGCTTTTTTATGAAAGCAGAATTGAATGAAGGCTAATGTATTATTGTGTATTTCGTTATGCACTTTAGCGTCCAGTATTTTTTCTGGACTAAACCAAGATGCTCCTAAATTTGAAAAGCTGGGAGATTCTAACCTTGATTTGAAGCAGTTAGATTACGTTAAAACGGAACAGGGAGTCACAAAATTCCTATTAAAAATGCTATCGACATCAGCCTATTTAAATAAAAAATACGAGGAAGGATTGGACGAGTCTGCTCGACAAAGAAACGAGAAGTTAAATAAGTACGTGAGGTTTTTATGCCGTCTTGAAGAATCTTCGGTGAGTAGCAACAGAGCTGATTTACTAGCTAGTCTAGCCCGTAATGTATATTCACGTGATGAAAAAGAATTTAATTTCATCTGTGGATTTATAGATACCGAAGAAAAAATTGATAGCTTACTTGATGAAATAATTAACGCTAAGTCAATGGGAGAAATAGAAATTATTTTTAAAGAAAAGCCAGAAGAAAAGCTCTTAATGCTTAAGGGCACCTCGAATAATAGGTAAATTGCCGAATTAAAATAAATGACGATGATTCGC
>JAPOUS010000303.1 GCA_026708525.1 Cellvibrionales bacterium | reverse complement strand
CTTAAATATGCCTTGAGCGACAGCCTCATTTGCAAGTTCACTTCTCGTCCAGTGAGATATATGTCGATTATAATCGGCAGGGTTGTCACAAGCTAAAGCGATAAATTGGCATAACTGATCTGAGGTAATTGATGAGGGTTTACCTGATCGCTTTGCATCACTTAACCTTTCAAATATTGAGAGCTGGCTATCTGCTGTATCATTCCAGCGATGCGTCCACACACCAACGGTTTTGGCAGCTATGTTCAATTGTTCAGCAACAACTTTATTATTTTGCTCTCTTTCTGAAAAAAGTAATATTTTTGCACGACTGGCTAAACCATTGATGACTGTGGTTGAGCGTACTAATTGATTTAGGGTGACTCGCTCACTATCTGTGAGCTTTATTCTGGCTCTGACTCGATTCAAAGGAACAACTTTTACTCATGATCTTGGTCAATATACGACAAAGAAAAATTTACTTTGTTCTTTTGGGTGAATATTGAGCAGGTTAAACCATATTAAGTGGCCATTGCACTAGTTACTGAGCGGTTTGATTTAGGATAAAACCTTGTATTCTTGGACTTGAATTCCCAAAAAACCAGGTAAAAATAAAAATACCTTGTTTTTTTGGAGTTCATAGCTGATGTTTGATTTTTACTCGTCAGCTTTCAGTTCAGATTAAACAGCTGCCCTGCAAAATAAATAGGCAGTACTTTTAATTCCTTATCTTCAATATTTCCCATAGTGCCGACTAGTTTAAACGACAGCTCAGGTTTGTACTTGTCTCGATAAACACCGAGTGATTTTGAGCGAGTACGTTTACCGCTTTTAACTTCCAGTGGGCAAAGCCTGCCATCGGGCAATCGGATAATAAATTCGATTTCAGATCGAGCCTCTGACCATGAATAGGTTGGTGAATAGCCTTGAGCTACTAATTCATTTTGCACAAAATTCTCGGCTATAAAGCCTTTGTAGTTGAATTGTTGGTCAATAATATCTTTGTAATTTAACTCTAATGCAGAAGCTAAAAGCCCCACATCAAAGAAAAAGAGCTTAAATAAATTGTCTTTCGCTAATTGTTTTAAAGGAATTTGTGGTTGGGTATCAATCGGATGGCATTTCGATAATAGCTTGCATTGCTCTAACCAATGAATAGGCCCTGCTAGATCGTTATAACGTTTTTTCTTGGCAATGACATCTTTAAATTGAAATCGTCGAACCGATCCACCTTGGTTGCTTTGCAGTTGCAATGGAATATTGTTAAACACCTCTGAGATTTGTTTGGCCGATACTTTGTCAGCGTATTTGCCAAAATCCAATTCATAGCCTGAGAGCAATGCTCTATGAATGCCTGCGATGGTTTGAATACGTTCTTGCGTGGATTGTTCGTTTTTATTTTGATGCCATGCTTTGACGGCTTCAGGCATGCCACCAACAAAATAGTAATCCAGTAGATGTTTAAAAAGTTTGTCATGCGCTGCCGGAGACAAGTTTAGATTATTGTAGGCTTTAATGGTGGCGGGCTCTTCACTCGCCCAGAGAAACTCTTCAAACGTCATGGGGTACAGCGAGAGAAAGCTAACTTTACCGACAGGGAATGAATCCAATAATCCAATGTTCGAGCCTGACGCCACCAAATACATGTTGGGCTGTTGCTCGGCAAAAAATTTTAATGAATCAACAGCACGTTGACATTCGCCGATTTCATCAAAGATTAATAGATCAGCCTCAGGATTATAGGTGGTATTAAAGGTTAATTCGATGGATTCGAGAATGTCGTTACTGTTTAGTGAGTGCTCAAACAATGTGCTTAATGAAGGGGTTTCGAGAAAATCCAGCCGAATGACATTAGTAAATGACTGTCCAAAGAGTTTTTCCAGCAAATAGGATTTGCCTGTTTGTCTCGCACCATCAACAAGCATGGGCTTTCGCGAGGATTGTGCTTTCCAAGCATTAAGTGCGTTAAGCGCTAGTCTTTTCAATGCTGACCTCCTAATAAACTCAAAAAAACATTTTTATGCGCA
>JAPOUS010000323.1 GCA_026708525.1 Cellvibrionales bacterium | reverse complement strand
AACCAATAAACCGACAGAATGTGAAAACCCAGTAAAACCGGTAGCGGCCAGAAGGTGACAATGTGAGCAAAGACAGCGACTCCTTTGGCTTTTTTTATACCCAAGCTATTGAATCGCTTTTCAAAGTCAGCAAATAAACCCGAGATAGCACCAAAAATCGTTGCGCCAAAAAAGGAATAGAGGAGCCATTGGTTTACCCCCTGAAAATCGGAAACGCCGGTGTGCAAAAATAATAACGCCAATGCCAGAGTCGCCATTAGGCCATGAAAAAGTCGTAATGGGCCAAACGATAATTTGTTAAGCCAGTTGATGCGTTTGCGTAAGCTAAAAAGAAAACTCAAGACGGTGATAGCAAGAATACTAAAGCCTGTAATCTGCCGATAAAAGGAGTCATGCCAGAAATGGCTGATATGGTCGGGTTGATAGCTTTCTGTGGTGCCAAAAGGGTTGAGTAATGCAAAAAGCGCGAGCAGTGCGATACCTAGGCCAGCTACCAAGATCAACGCGGTTTCTTTTTTAATAGATGAGGTTATTGTTGATTGATCAAAGCGGCTAAATAGTATTTCGCAGCTACCGCAAACACTGCCAGCCCCAGTGGATTGAATGGGCTTTCCTTGAGCCACGCAGGCTTTAATTTGGCCAGCAGATATTTGTTTACAATTACAAATAATCTGTTGATCCGGTATTTCTGAGCTTGGTCTATTAATATTGCCTGTGCGCAAAAAGCGCTGTTTTTGCCAAAAACGCAAACGGTGATTGTCATCGATAAGCTGTTTAACTTCTAACCCTTGATCCCAAATACCAATGCTTGCCATGCCTTTAATTCGGCCATTTTCAAGTCGAATAGCTCTGTGCTGGTCGTCTTGCTGATAGGTTAATGTTTCGCTGTCAGAGGATTGAAATCGGCTGCCAATCTTGCCTGCGCTAAGGACAGATTTATCCAAGACCTTTAGTTGAAAGCGTTGAGTTTTCTTTTTAAAGTTTGATTCTTTTCCTGATAAGCGTTGCGCTAAAATACTGGCCTGTTCAAGGCCTGGAGCGACAAGCCCTACGACTTCGCCCTGATACTCTGCACATTCGCCTATAGCAAAGATATTCGCTTTACTGGTCTCTAATTTTTCATTGATTTTAATGCCGCGCCCAACTGAAAGTCCTGCGTTACTTGCCAGTTCAATGTTGGGCGATATCCCTGTGGCAATGATAAGGGTATCGCATATCACACGCTCACCTGAGCGTAATTCAAGTTCTGTTAATTTTTCATCGCCAATGATTCGGCGAATGCTTTCGGATGTTTTGACCTGTATGCCTTTATCCTCGAGTGTACGCTTAAGTTGCTGGCCTCCTATGTCATCCAGTTGATGATTCATCAACCAAGGAGAGTGATGAATGAGCGTGACGTTCGTGGAATCTTTGCGCATGGCCTTGGCCGCTTCAATGCCCAGCAGGCCACCACCTAAGACAACGGTATGCCTGGAGCCTATGCGTCTGGAGAGTAATGCCTCTGTATCTCTTAGTGTGCGGAGGACGTAGACTCCCTTTTTATCCACATTATCGATGTTGGGGATGTGTGCGCTAGAGCCTGTGGCTAAGACCACTTTATCAAAGCTGTATAATTCACCTAGTGCCGTTATTAAGCTGTCATCGTGAATCTTATTAACACGTGTGCCAAAGTGGGTTGTTAAGTGCGATGAACTTTTTAAATCGAGGCTGATGTCGTCTAAGTGGAATTCGCCGCTGAGTAACTGTGATAGAGCTATGCGGTTGTATGGTCGAGATTCTTCTTCGCCAAAAAGGTGGATTTGACAATGCGGATTTTGCGCTAATAGCTCATTGACAAAGTGAACCCCGACAGGGCCACTGCCAACGACAGCAATGGTTTCTTCCTTGGGTGCGGGGACAATGTTAATTATTGTTTCATCAGTTGCCATAGGTTAAGCCATTGTTTTCTTAATAGCTTAACTATCAAAATGCACGCCAACTTTTTATTTTTACTTAAGGGCATCTCTAATAATTGATTTTGAGGTTCTGCGCTAAATTTCAAGGTTT
>JAPOUS010000334.1 GCA_026708525.1 Cellvibrionales bacterium | reverse complement strand
GTAGGGGTTATTTTGGGCCTTGGAGCCTTTGCTGGATTAAGTACTCTGGTTGGTTTTGCAGTCATCGTCGATAAAGCAATACACAATGCCCAACAGAAGGCAATCAAAGCGGCAGGGGGGTATATTGACGTCAAAGTAGAAGATCCAGATGATCCAACAAGGACAAAAACGGTCAGTGTGACTATCAAGCAGGCTGCAATATTACAAGAAGGAGGCGATAAGGCTAAAATAATTATTGAGAAGCTGTTCCAGACAGGAACCGAATTAAGCAAGTCTGTTAAGTTAACACCGCAGGAAATTACTCTTCTCCAGGAGGGTAGCTCAGAGAGCTATGTAGAACTTCAGCAACGTGTTAACGGCAATGGTACTTACCTTACTGCCGATCAGGTTGATGACCTAATGAATAGCTTTAAACGTATTGATCTGACGTCCAACGAGTTTACAACAAAGCTGAAGTCGAAAACGGCAAAGTAAAGCAATTAGTGGTTCTAACGTATAACAATAATAACGAAGAACACTTATGAATAAATCCATACTTATCCTCGGAGGGTATGGGAATTTTGGCAAACGTATTGTCAGTGAATTAGCAAAATTACCCAACATTACCCTTTATATTGCAGGCCCTGATCAGCAAAAAGCCGATCAGGTCTTGCAAAAGAAACGATTCACGTCACAAGCACTGTTAAAATCTGTTAGCTTGGATATTGATAGTGAACAATTTGAACGCAATCTACGTTTACTTTCGCCCAATGTCATTATTCATACGGCTGGGCCTTTTCAAGCGCAAAGTTATCGAGTGGCTCGAGCAGCCATTGGTATTGGCGCACATTACGTTGACCTGGCCGATGATCGTGCGTTTGTTGAAGGCATCACTGAATTAGATCAAGCGGCTAAAGAAAATGCGTTGCTAGTTATCTCAGGCGCAAGTTCGGTGCCTGGGCTTTCCTCAACAGTGGTAACACACTACCGTGAGCACTTTTCTGAACTCTCACATATCGATATTGCGATTGCTCCAGGCAATAAGGCCGAACGAGGTTTATCAACGATTCGCGGTATTTTAAAAGGGACAGGACAACCGTTTTTGGCCTATGAAAATGGTGAGTGGCTAGAGCGCTATGGCTGGATGAATGTTCGCCTTAAAAACTTTGGTGGAGATGTCGGCCGCCGCTGGCTGGCTAATGTCAATGTGCCGGATTTAGGGTTGTTCCCTGCCCATTTTGATGTCAAAGACGGTGTACGATTTCAGGCCGGGTTAGAATTAACGCTGTTGCATTGGGTGCTATTTTTTATGGCTGGCCTTGCAAAACAAGGGTGGATTAAGGATGTGAGTCAATGGACGCGACCTATGGCACAAATTAGCCGACTTTTTCAAACCTTCGGTACAGATATTGGCGCCATGGAAGTCAAAATCAAAGGGAAAAATAACAAAGGAAATGATGCCTTAGTGCGCTGGCAATTGACCGCTAAACATGGCATTGGCCCTTATGTGCCCACCATAGCTCCGGTGCTACTTGCTAAAAAAATGATTCAACAAGAGCCACATTTAACGGGTGCAATGCCTTGTCTTGGGTTGTTTTCATTGGATGAATTTACCCAATTTGCTGAATCGATGGGGATCAGTATTAAGGCTACGCACATTGGCTGAATATCATTTTTTGAAACTTATTCATATTCTTTCTGCTGTTATCATGACTGGCACAGGAATAGGCCTTGCTTATTTTTTATTGCTGGCTGTTGTGAGTCAACAGCAAAAGGTGATATTGGCTGTTACCCGATGGGTGATATGGGGTGACTGGGTGTTTACGACGCCAGCGATTATCACGCAAATCCTCTCAGGGGTATGGTTAGTGAATAAACTCGGCTGGTCTTACCAATCGCCGGGCCTGCAATGGGTCTTGGGGTTATATGCCTTGATGCTTGCGTGTTGGCTGCCGGTCATTGCCATTCAATACAAGCTGTATTTCATTTGTCATGACACGCAAGTTGAATTTCCAAACAAGGTGTTTTATCGATATTTTGCCTGTTGGGTCGTGTTGGGTTGTATTGCCTTGGCCTGTGTCGCCGCTTTATTTAGTATCATGGTTTTTAAGCCTTTTTTATTTTTTGTTTAGTAACCAAATGTTTAGTCGCTCACCTGGATCAAAGCATACAATTTACGTCAGCCGCCTAAAGGCTGGTATTTCAAAGCGATCGAGGGTTGCAGTATATCAGTAAGCATTATCGTAAATTACTGCAAAGTTATGGTATGAGAGCTAGCATGGGTGATGTTGGTGCCTGCTGAGATAACGCTGTGGAGAAGTCGGATATAGGTTAGCACTGCCGTTTCAAATATTGTTGAGCTTGAAGTATGAAAAGGTTAATTAAGGTTTCGTTTCGGGAGCGAGAATTTCTCACTCTACAGAGATCTTTTTGCTTGATATTTTTGGAGCGTCCATTTATGCCCTTAAGTTAATAGGGCTTAAGTTAATTATACTGGGGGGTGAATTTTAGTGATGCTGTAGTTTTTCTTAGGCTTAGTATCTTGAAGTGCACTCATCTTGGAGGTATTACCATCTTTTCATTTTTTTGCACCTCACTCATTTAGTACTTAACCTATTTTTTGCAATCGTTTATCCTTAGCGGCAACTTTTGCAACCCTTTTATCTCGATGGTTAAACCCTTCTTACGGCTAATGGTCTTGCTATGGTTTATCGTATGGCTCGCAGGCTGTTCAACGCCTTCTGCTGTAACGAATAGAGCAAGAACACCTGCATTACCTGAATCTTATGCAAATAAACCAGCGCACTCAGAGACAATAGATCAATGGCTTAGTACATCTATTCAATTAGAGTTAACTCCATTTATTCAGCAGGCAGTTAAGCAAAATTATGATTTACTTGCTAAAAAAGCCCAATTAGAGAATGCCCGTTTGGGGGTTACTGTGAATGGAGCAGCCCTTTATCCAGATTTATCTTTAGGGTTGACTGGGGCTAGGCATAAACGCTTGCTCAATGATCAAGGCATTTATCATTCTAATTTCGAACTGATGGCAGATCTACGCTATGAACTGGATGTCTGGGGAAAACTGAGCGCAACAAAAAAAGTGGCTATCCTGCGTTTAGCTAAAGCGCAAAATGATTATCAACAAACAGGCATTACAGTCGTTAAAAACGTCATTACAGCTTGGTACAACTTGATTGAAGCACAGCAGTTACTTGCGCTTTATATTAAGCGTGAAAAAAACCTTGAAAGAAATTTATCCCGCATTGAAGCATCCTATCGCTTGGGGTTGAGTGAAGCCTTAGATGTTTATCTTGCTAAGAATGATGTTAATTCCGAAAAAGCGCGTATTGCGAACCAAAGTCAGCAGGTAGTGGTTAAATCTCAAGCCTTAGAGCGCTTGGTCAGTCGATATCCATCTGGATCAACGCGTGCAATGAATCAGTTTCCTGCCTATTCAACCTTTATTGCAGAAGGCATACCCGCACAGTTATTGACAAGACGCCCAGATATTTTGTCCGGCTGGTATGGTTTGCTGGCGAAAGATGCTGAACTTGCAGCTGCACATAAGGCGCGCTTTCCAAGCTTTGTTTTAACCGCACAGGGCGGCGATACCTCGTCGACATTGTCAGAATTTTTAAATGGCGGCCCATTGATTGGTTCATTAGTTGGCGGCATTACCCAGCCTTTATTTAATGCCGGTCGACTCAAAGCTTTAGAAGGGCAAGCGAAGTTTGCTGTCATTGATTCAGAAAACCAATACCTCAAACAGGTGTACGATGCCTTTGCCGGTGTTGAAGCTAGCCTGAGTCAGCAGCAGCGATTAAAAGAACGTTACGATTTTCTAGACAAGGCTAAAACCAATGCACTGGCAGCAGAAAAACTATCGTTTGACCAGTATTTAAGTGGCATAGTGACTTATGCAACCGTCTTAGAAGCGCAGCGGAGAGCTTTTGATACGGAAACTTTAAGCATTCAGTCAAAATCACTCATGCTAAAAAATGGGGTTGATTTGTATGTCGCCTTAGGCGGAAATTTTGCCCCTTTTTTGATGTATGATCCTGTGAAAGAGAAACCTAAGTTATGAAAAAAAGCCTTATCGCAGCAGCCATGTTCGGGGTATTTTTCCTCATAGCGTTTTTAATTGTTAAATTTCCACCAAAATCTCAGCAAAAACTGCCGGATGTTAAGCCAGTTGCTGTAGAGGTGATTCGTCTGAAAAAACAGGATATCCAAGTAAAGATCGATAGCTTTGGCACGGTAAAACCTCGAACACAGACAACCATATACCCTCAAGTTTCAGGGCAAATTGTTAACATTAGTGGGGCTTTTCGACCCGGACGGTTTTTTAAAAAAGGCGATGTTTTGGTTAGCCTCGATAGGCGAGATCTTGAAGCAGAAGTTAACATTGCCAAAGCGGATGTACTTTCTGCCAAACAGCAGCTGGCTGAAGAGGAAGCAAGGGTTAAGCAAGCAAAATTGGATTGGAGTCGACTAGGAAATACCGAACAAGCTCCTGATCTTGTTTTAAGGAAGCCCCAGCTTGAAGCTGCGCTAGCTAAACTTCTCTCGCAGGAAGCGCGCTTGAATAAGGCGCAACTAGGGCTTGAGAGAACATCAATCAAAGCTCCTTTTGATGGCCGAGTGCTGAAACAATTAGTGGATGTCGGTCAATTGGTTTCAAACAGTACGGCTTTAGCAGAAATTTATGCCACAGATTATGTTGAGGTTAGACTGCCTATAAAGAATAAAGATTTACCTTTTATTGCACTCCCGGATGGGGGAAGAATGGCAAAAGTCGATAAAGTAAAGTTACCAAAAGTGACTTTTTATTCCGATCTGAACCTGCACCAAACCTGGCAAGGGCGAGTGATTCGAACAGAAAGCGCGTTCGATGAGCTTTCGCAGCAGCTCTTTGTTGTTGCACAAATCGATGACCCCTATGGCTTGCAACACGCCGGGGGTATTTCTCTTAAAATAGGGCAATATGTTACTGCGGTCATTGATGGGCGAAGGCTACGTCAAGTGATTAGTATTCCTAATCGTGCCATTTATCAAAACAGTTATGTGTATGTTTTTAATGACGGTGTTTTACTGAAGAAACCAATAACCATCACATGGCAAAACGATAAAGTGAGCGTGATCGAATCCGGTTTGTCGGAAGGCGACAAGCTAGTCATCACTACCCTTGGGCAAATCTTATCAGGGACAAAAGCAAAAGTTATTGAGTCAAAAGAGCGATTAGGCCAATGATTGCTTGGTTTGCTAAAAACGCGGTCGCAGCGAATTTATTGATGATCACCATCCTGATGGGTGGCTTATTGTCGTTGAATAATAAAATTCCATTGGAGGTTTTTCCAAGTATTGATCTTGATAAAATTCAAGTCGATGTGAATATTCGTGGGGCGACACCTGAAGAAGTCGAAAAAGGCATTGCCATCAAAATCGAAGAGGCCGTGCAAGACCTCGAAGGGATTAAGCAAATTCGGAGTACATCAAAGGAGGGAGCTGCCAATGTGCTTATTGATGTCGAAACAGGGTATGACGCGCGAAATTTATTAGCGGATATTAAAAGCCGAGTTGATGCCATTAACACGTTTCCTGTTGAAGCAGAAAAACCCATTATTAGTTTAATGAAAAAGCAAAAGGATGTAATCACGGTATCAGTCACCTCTGAGTATGGTGAGCAGGAGCTCCGTACTTTTGCCGCCAAGGTCAGGGATGACTTGTTACGGCTAAATGATGTGACTCAAGTGGAATTAGGCGCTGTTAGGCATTATCAAATCAATATTCATGTGTCAAAAGCAGCGCTACAGAAATACCAATTAACCTTTAAAGATATCAGTGATGCGATTAACCGCAGTTCTGTGGATATTTCAGCCGGAAACATAAAAACCGAAGGCGGGGATGTGCTGGTACGCTCAAGGGCGCAAGCCTATACCAAAGAAGATTACGAATCTATTGTGATACGTACCCAGCCAGACGGCTCATTTCTACACATCAAAGATGTCGCATCGGTCGATGATGGCTTTGAGCAAAACCCCGTAAGAGCTCGATTTAATGGGCATCCTGCGGCATTTATTGATGTTTACCGTGTGGGTAATCAAAGTGCTATTAAAGTGGCTGATGCCGTAAAAGATTATGTGGAGAAAACGCAAACGCATACACCTCAAGGGTTTACGATTAATTATTGGGATGATGATTCGGAGGTGGTCAAAAGCCGATTGAGCACATTGATTAATAACGCTATTCAGGGGAGTTTGTTGGTGCTCTTACTGCTTGCGTTATTTTTACGACCTTATATCGCTTTTTGGGTGTTTATTGGTATACCGGTAAGCTTTATTGGTGCGTTATTTTTCATGCCTATTTTGGGCATTTCAATTAATATTTTAAGCCTTTTTGGTTTTATTTTGGTGCTGGGTATTGTCGTTGATGATGCGATCGTCACAGGAGAAAATATTTACCGTCATTCAAAAGACAGCTCAAGCTCACTTGATGCAGCTATCAAAGGCGCTGAAGAGGTTGCATTACCTGTTACTTTTGGCGTACTAACAACCGTGGTTGCGTTTTTACCGCTGGCATTTATTGAAGGCAGTCGAGGTGCCTTGTTTGCCCAAATTCCCGCAATTGTTATTCCCGTTTTATTGATATCCTTGGTGGAATCTAAATTCGTATTGCCTGCCCATCTGAGTCGCATGAAACTGCGCCAATCTGACCAACCTTCAGCATTTGCTGTTTGGCAAGAACGTTTTGCTGATCATTTTGAACGAGCCATTATTCGCTACTATCAGCCGTTACTTAAGATGGCTATCCATAACAAGCGCTTAACCATTGTTTGTTTTGTTGGGGTATTGATTATTATTATTGCACTGCTAAAAAGTGGTCATGCCCGTTTTCAGTTTATGCCCAAAATCTCAAGTGAAACAGCCAAAGCGACGCTTTATATGCCAGAAGGCACGCCTTTTGATGTGGTTGACCAGCAAGTGATGATTATGGAGCAGGCTGCAATATTACTCAAAGAACGGTATACCGACCAAACGGGTCAATCGCTGATCAAACATATTCTTTCAACTGCCAAGGGCGATGAAGGTAAAGTCCGTTTTGAAATTTTATCTGCCGACAAAAATAACACTGGAGTTACTATTCAGCAGTTAGTTAATGAATGGAGAGAGTTGATAGGAGATATCCCAGGCGCGGATAGTTTGTATTTCCGAGCAGAGATAGGTCGAAGTTCAGACCCGATTGATATTCAATTGTCAGGAAATAATACGTTGCAAATGCAGGCATTGACAGAAAAAGTCAAAGCGAAACTCAATACCTACCCTGCGGTATTTGATGTATGGGACAGTTTGTCAGAAGGAAAACAGGAATTACAAATTGAACTCAAGCCCCAAGGACAGGCTTTGGGGTTAAGTACCAAGCATATTGCAGATCAAGTTCGCCATGCGGTTTTTGGCCTTGAAGTGCAGCGCATTCAGCGGGGACGAGACGATGTACGAGTGATGTTATCTCTGCCGGAAACGGAACGGCAATCTATTTCGCAGATGGATGCGTTAACCATTGAAACGCCTTTGGGGAAAACTGTACCTTTATCTCACGTTGCCTGGCTGCATCCAAGTAAAAGCCCAACTGAAATTGACCGCGTAGATCGTTTTAGAACGGTTAATATTGTTGCTGATGTCGATAAGGGAACGGCAAACATGACGTTAATCAACAAGGATATTTTGGCGTTTTTAGCCGAGCAAAAACGTCAATTCCCTGATGTGCAATATAGTCTTGAGGGTGAAGCAAAAGAGCAGAGGGAATCTTTTGGTAGCTTGGCAACTGGCCTTGTGTTTATTTTCTTTATTATTTATTGCCTGTTGGCTATTCCTTTCCGATCCTATGTGCAGCCATTGATCGTGATGTCAGTTATTCCTTTTGGTTTAATTGGTGCTGTTGTAGGGCATTGGATTCTGCGCATGGATTTTACCATTATGAGTATTTTGGGGTTAATGGCATTAGTTGGCGTCGTGGTCAACGACTCCCTGGTGTTGGTGGATTATATTAATCAACAAAAACGCTTAGGTAAAAAAGTGATTGATGCGGTGTTGACGGCAGGGACAGTTCGTTTTAGACCCGTGTTGCTTACTTCGCTAACCACTTTTATTGGTCTAGTGCCTTTGTTGTTTGAGCGTTCGACACAAGCAAAGTTTTTATTTCCTATGGCTATTTCTTTGGGGTTTGGCATTGTATTCGCAACCTTTATTACGCTCATTTTAGTGCCGGTGAATTATCTTATGGTGGAAAAAATAAAAGCGGCGTTGCGCCGCTTTTAATTAAAGAAGGGAATGAAAAATTACTTTCCGCTTTCTTCTTTTAATTCCTTCGATGCTTCTAATTCCTTCAATACTTGCTCGCGGAACATTTGAGTGTTGTTCGGGTGTTTCTTCTCGAGCTTCTCGATTAATTTGTTGTTGAAGTTCTCTGATTTTTGTAATTCAGTTAGAGTGCTTTCAAGCTGTTTAGTTTTTTGAAAGACGCCGGCTTCTAGATTGCTTTTGCTTGCCTTAACCTTGTCGAGTTCCTTGCTTTTTTGTTCAAGATCGTCGTTCGTTTTTTTCTTGCTATAAGCAAGATAGCCAGTTGCACCCGCTAATGAAAGAATAGTCACAACGGCACCACCAATGGCAACGTTTTTAAGCATTTTGTTGTTTGGCTTTACAGGGCTATCTGCAAAAGCAGCAGTGCTTAGGTAAAGGATGGCAAAAAGTGAAACAATGATTTTTTTCATGGTTTTTCCTAGGTCAATTTATTGAGTTAAAAAAGATGCAAAGTTGCATGCACCGTCATTTGTTATATTTTTTTATAAAAGGTTCGGTAGATTAATATTTTTTAATATTTTTTAACGGTCAGTTATTGGTTAAGCCTCGGGGTGAGGCTCGTAGGGAGAGAGTTAGAGGGTTAGGGAATTAAAGCGCTAGATTAGCTCTAAGCCTTTTTAAATCATCGTTGCTGAATAGTCTAAGGCCTTCTGGGGGGCTAATGTATTCCTCAGATTTACTGTTTTTGTCATAATGCGATTCATCTTTTTGAGCATTAGCCTTGATCACAGCCTCATTGCGAAGCGTATCTTTTTGTCTATTGACGTCTAGAATGGTTTTGTCGAAAGTCTTCTCATTATCTGCTAGCTTTTTGCGCTTGCTAATTGTATCAGCCTGATATTGCTCTTCATTAAGTTTTAGGAAGGAATTAAATTTGGCTTGCTCTATTAGTCGTAGCATCTCCTCACCTTTTTTGGCAGTTAGCGCTTCTTCTGATTCATATGCACGTTGCTGATTCTTATCGGCTGTGAGTTTAAAGTGAACAGCAGTCGCAGTTGCCGCAATAGCCGCAATAGATAAAACAGCTAGCCCCAAGTTTTTTAGGGAATCCGATCGATCGGCAAAAGTGGCTTGGCTTAAGCAAACAGCGATTACCAATGTGGTGATTGTCTTTTTCATGAATTTCTCCTTGAATCAATTAAATTATTTCGAGCTGTATGAGCAAAAAATGAACGGTAAGTTTTATAGGGTTAACAAAATGTAATCTATTGAATTTAAAAGAATTTAATGTTTCTTTTTTTATGAGAGAAGAATACTTGACAAAAACACTTGGTTTTTTATAATTCTCGCTGAGTTGCAGCCTAGGTCATCTTCATATATTGATGATTTTTTCTATCTTTGTGGCATAAAGCAGTGATCAGGTGCGTATTAAAACGGCTGTGATTGGCGCAAATTGACACAAAATAGTTATAAAATTGTTAGTAAGCCTTGGTTGTTGGGCGTGCGTGCTACTTTGATTTATGAATAAAAACAATGCGATTAACGACAAAAGGCCGCTATGCAGTCACGGCGATGCTTGATTTAGCATTGAATCAAGCGCAGGCTCCGATTGCATTGGCGGATATTTCTGAAAGGCAATCTATCTCTCAGTCTTATCTTGAGCAATTATTTGCTAAGTTACGAAAACGCTCATTGGTTGTGAGCTTGCGTGGCCCCGGAGGCGGTTATCGTCTTGGAAAATCGGTGAAAGATATCACTATTTCTGATATTATCGCCGCCGTTGATGAAACTGTAGATGCCACTTCTTGTAAGGGAGAGGGGAATTGCCAAGATGGCGCAGTCTGTTTAACTCACCAATTATGGTCAGAGCTGAATGAGAAAATACAGGAATTTCTCAGTAATATCAGCCTAGAAGAACTCATTTCACGGAAAGATATTCAGTTAATAGCAACACAACAGCGGCTGCGAACCACGCCGGCTGAATTAATAACGAGTCAGTAGCATGAGGCTAAAACGCCATAAATGATGCCAAATGATGATACTTATTTAGGCTGAATCTTGCTGAATCAATTATGTAAAGGGGTATGAATGAAACTTCCCATCTATTTTGACTACTCTGCAACAACGCCAGTAGATCCTGAGGTTGCTGAGAAAATGATCGAATGCTTAACGCTGGAAGGAAATTTCGGTAATGCTGCTTCACGTTCGCATGCGTTTGGCTGGAAAGCGGAAGAGGCGGTTGAAAATGCCCGCAGCCAGGTGGCTTCATTGATCAATGCTGACCCTCGTGAAATTGTTTGGACATCAGGTGCAACTGAATCGGATAACCTAGCCATTAAAGGGGCTGCTGGTTTTTATAATAAAAAAGGCAAGCACATTATCACATCAAAAATTGAGCACAAGGCGGTATTAGATACTTGCAGGCAGCTTGAGCGTGAAGGTTACGAGGTGACTTACCTAGAGCCGGGTAGCGACGGCTTGATTACGCCTGAAATCGTCACAGCCGCCATTCGCCCCGATACTATCGTATTATCATTAATGCATGTAAATAATGAAATTGGCGTTATTACCGATGTGCAGGCTATTGGTGAAATCGCACGTGAAAACAAGATTGTTTTTCATGTTGATGCAGCACAAAGCTTCGGTAAATTGCCGATAGATATGGAAACCATGAAAATTGATCTGCTGTCGATTTCTGGTCATAAAATTTATGGCCCTAAAGGAATAGGCGCTCTGTATGTTAGGCGTAAACCAAGAATTCGTATCGAAGCACAAATGCACGGTGGGGGCCATGAACGTGGTATGCGTTCAGGCACTCTGGCTACGCACCAGATCGTAGGCTTAGGTGCAGCGGCAGAAGCAGCACAAAAAAGCATGACGCAAGATGCAGAAAAAGCAAAAAAATTAAGCGAGAAATTGTGGAATGGCATAAAGGATATGGAAGAAGTCCATGTGAATGGTACGTCAGAGCAAAAACTCCCGAATATTTTAAATGTGAGCTTTGCCTTTGTTGAAGGTGAATCCCTTATCATGTCCCTTAAAGATTTAGCAATTTCTTCGGGGTCAGCTTGTACATCGGCAAGTCTTGAGCCTTCATATGTGCTCCGTGCACTTGGCTTGAATGATGAATTAGCGCATAGTTCGCTCCGCTTTAGTTTTGGACGATTCAGCACAGAAGAAGAAGTGGATTACGCTATTGAGAAAATTCGACACGCTGTAGAAAAACTCCGTGAATTATCCCCGTTATGGGATATGTATAAGGCGGGTATCGATTTAAATTCAGTTCAGTGGTCAGCGCATTAAATATCCTTAAAACGAGTTAAAGCAGATAAATACCTTTCTCGTTTAAAGTTAACAAAGAGGTAAATAATAATGTCGTACAGTGATAAAGTGATGGATCATTACGAGAACCCACGAAATGTGGGCTCGATGGATGTTGAAGATAACCATGTGGGTACTGGCATGGTTGGTGCGCCTGCTTGTGGTGACGTCATGCGATTGCAAATCAAGGTCAATGACGCAGGCGTGATTGAAGATGCCAAGTTTAAGACCTATGGTTGTGGTTCTGCGATTGCATCAAGCTCTCTTTTAACAGAGTGGGTTAAAGGTAAAACCTTAGATGAAGCGCAGGAAATCAAAAATACGGAAATCGCTGAAGAATTGGCATTGCCGCCGGTAAAAATTCACTGTTCAGTTCTGGCTGAAGATGCAATTAAAGCGGCAATCAGTGATTTAAAAGAAAAGCAGCGCTAAAACGTTTGTTTTAGCGCTACTCATACAATAAAAGAGAAGATTGATACCCATGGCCATTACCATGACACAAGCAGCCGCTGACCATATTGATGCCTTTTTACAAAAAAGAGGTAAAGGGTTAGGTATTCGCTTAGGCGTGAAGACAACCGGTTGTTCGGGTATGGCGTATGTGCTTGAGTATGTTGATGTTGTCGATCCAGATGATGCCTTGTTTGAACAGTTTGGTGTGAAAATTTTTGTTGACCCAAAAAGTTTGGTTTATATCGACGGCACAGAATTAGACTTTGTTAAAGAAGGGCTGAATGAAGGCTTTCAGTTTAATAACCCCAATACCAAAGGTGAATGTGGCTGCGGCGAAAGCTTTACGGTTTAGCTTGTGTCGCGTTTGCATTGAGGAAGTCTAGTGGGCGATCAACGCAATTATTTTGACCTGTTAGGTCTCCCGGTTGATTATAAAGTCGATACTCAGCGCCTGGAACTTAACTTCAAAAAGCTTCAGAAACAATTCCATCCGGATCGTTATGCAACAGCAACAGCTGGCGAGCAACGGCTGGCAATGCAGATGGCTACGTTAATCAATACCGCTTATGAAACCTTGAACTCTCCTGTGGGACGAGGGCTTTATTTGCTCGAGCTTAACGGGTTAGCGCAAGAAGATCGTACCCTGAAATCTGATCCTGACTTTTTATTTGAGCAAATGGCTTGGCGTGAGAAATTGAGTGCTGCTTCTTCAGTTAAGCAAATGCAAGACCTGCTTGAAAAAACCGACCTTAATAAAGAAGACTTTGAAGCGCAATTTGATCAGCAGTTCAACGCTGGCAACTTTCTTGAAGCGCAACAAGTGATTGATAAATTGCAGTTTGTGGTTAAGTTTCGCAGTGAACTTCTCGTGCGTTTATCAACGATGAAAAATAGTTAATTACGGCACGTATAACCCTATGGCGCTTTTACAAATATCAGAACCTGGCCAAACACCTGATCCCCATGCGCGAAAAATTGCAGTGGGAATTGATCTTGGCACGACGCATTCGTTGATTGCCAGTGTAGTGAATGGCTTACCTACACTGTTAAAAGATGTCGAGGGTCATGCTATTCTTCCCTCGATTGTGCATTATAGTGAAGCGGGAGCGGATGTCGGTCGCCAAGCACGAACCTTTGCTGAGACTGACCCTTTAAATACCTTATTTTCGATTAAGCGCTTGATGGGACGAAGTCATCAAGATGTTTTACGGTTAGGCGAACAAACAGGTTTTCAATTCGTTGATAGCGACGCTGCTGTGCCTGTGGTTAAAACGGCGGCAGGTAATAAAACAGCCGTAGAAGTCTCCGCGGATATTTTATCGGCACTTTCAGCACGCGCTAAAGCACGATTTTTGCAGGACATCGATGGGGCTGTGATTACGGTACCTGCGTATTTTGATGACGCTCAACGTCAGGCCACTAAAGATGCCGCAACCCTTGCAGGCATTCCGGTTTTGCGACTGCTGAATGAGCCGACAGCGGCAGCCATTGCTTATGGCTTGGATCAAAAAGAAGGGGCAACCATTGCAGTTTATGACCTAGGTGGTGGAACCTTTGATATTACCTTATTAAAGTTTCATGAAGGCGTTTTCGAAGTTTTGTCAACCGGAGGCGATTCGCAGTTAGGGGGCGATGATGTTGATCATGCCATTGCCGATTGGTTTTTAACCCACTTTCCGCAGACTCTGGATGCTGCAAGCCACCGTAAATTGTTGTTAGCGGCACGAAAAGCCAAAGAAGCCTTAACCTTTGATACGGTAACGCCTCTGAGTTTAGATGAGCAATCCATTGCGTTAGATCGTGATCAGTTAGCGGGTATTGCTACTCCCTTGATTGAAAAAACAGTGGCGGCCTGCAAGCAGGCGTTATTAGATGGAGAGCTAGATAAGACTGCTCTAGACGCGATTGTAATGGTGGGTGGCTCAACGCGTTTGCAAGCGGTTCGGGACGAAATAAGCCAATTTTTTGGCCAAACAGTACTGACTGATATTGATCCAGATACTGTCGTGGCATTAGGAGCATCTATTCAAGCCGATATTTTGATTGGTAACCAGCAAGATGCGGATTTGTTACTTTTGGATGTTATTCCACTTTCGCTGGGGCTTGAAACCATGGGTGGACTGGTTGAAAAAGTCATTCCTCGTAACACCACAATACCTGTGGCCCGTGCGCAAGAATTTACCACCAGTAAAGATGGTCAAACAGCTATGGCGATTCATGTATTGCAAGGTGAACGTGATTTGGTTGAGGATTGTCGCTCGCTTGCACGGTTTGAATTGAAAGGCATTCCACCAATGACGGCAGGAGCAGCCAAAATTCGCGTGACTTTCCAGGTAGATGCGGATGGTTTGTTGTCCGTCTCTGCGACAGAATTGGAAACGGGTGTTGAGAGCGCAATTACCGTGAAGCCTTCTTATGGTTTAACGGATGAAGAAATTACCCAGATGCTGCAATCATCAATTGAGCATGCAGGCATTGATAAAGATGCAAGAGCATTGCGCGAGCAACAGGTTGAAGCCCAGCGTTTAATCGATACCTTAAATGAAGCCATTGCCAAAGATGCTGACAGCCTGTTATCAGCGGATGAAAAGCGTGCCTTAGTAGACGCAGTCAATGAATTGGTAGAGTTAAATAAAACAGCAGACAAAGAAACCATTGGCGATAAAATTCAAGCTGTTTCAGTGCTTAGTGAACCCTTTGCTGAGAAGCGAATGGATGCTGCGATCAAAAAAGCCCTAGCAGGCCATTCTTTGGATGAATTTGACGAAACTTAACCGGTGTAGAGCCATCTTATGACTAAAATTATTGTGTTACCGCATGAAGAGCTTTGCCCAGAAGGCGCAGTGATTGAAGAGGCTGATATTGGCAAAAGCATCTGTGAGAACTTATTAGCCAATGATATTGAAATTGAGCATGCTTGTGAGATGTCGTGCGCTTGTACCACTTGTCATGTCATTGTGCGTGAAGGTTTTGATAGCATGGAAGAAGCTGATGAACTTGAAGAGGATTACCTGGATAAAGCCTGGGGTGTAGAGCCGGATTCCCGTTTAAGCTGTCAGGCCATTGTGGCAGATGAAGATTTAACGGTAGAGATTCCTAAATACACTATCAACATGGTGTCAGAGAGGCATTAAATCGATGAAATGGTCGGATGTTTACGATATTGCTATCGCACTTGCTGATACGCATGAAGATGTTGATCCACTAAGGGTGAATTTTGTGCAATTACGCGAGTGGGTAATGGCCCTCGAAGGGTTTGATGATGACCCAGAGCGTTGCGGTGAAAAAATTCTTGAAGCCATTCAAGCGGCTTGGATTGAAGAGCAGTAATTATTGAAGAACAGCCATTTTTTTCTATGCTGTTTTTATTATTTTGTATTGAGTTTGGAGTGAATTATGTCAGTTGAAAAAACCTTATCCATCATTAAGCCTGATGCAGTATCAAAAAACCATATTGGTGAAATCATTGCGCATTTTGAACAAAATGGTTTAAGCATTGTTGCCGCTAAAATGGTGACCTTGGATGAGCGTACCGCTGGTGGTTTTTATAAAGAGCATGCAGAGCGTCCTTTTTATCCGGAATTGGTCGAGTTTATGACGTCTGGCCCTGTGGTGGTTCAAGTATTAGAAGGCGAAGGCGCTATTGCCAAAAACCGTGAATTAATGGGGGCAACTAACCCTGCCGATGCAGCCCCTGAAACCATTCGTGCTAAATACGCAGAATCTGTTGGCAAAAATGCGGTGCATGGTTCGGATTCACCCGAATCAGCTGCACGTGAAATCAGCTATTTCTTTGCTGAAACTGAACTTGCCTAAATCGTAAAGAGTGTATTAAGTTTTTCTGATGTTAACCCCTGATCAACAAACAGCTATCGAGCCTTTTATTGATGAGTCTACAGGACTTGTGAATTTGTTAGGTTTGTCGATGGATAAAATGACGGCTTTTTTTGCCGCTATTGGCGAAAAGCCGTTTCGTGCGCAGCAAGTCATGAAGTGGATTCATCATCTTGGCGCAGAATCTGTTGATGAGATGACTAACATCAGTAAGAACTTGCGTGCAACCCTGAAAGATATCGTCGAAATTCGCGCACCAGAAATTCTCACGCAGAAAGACTCTGCCGATGGCACGAGGAAGTGGGTGATGAAGGTCGCTAGCGGAAACAGTGTTGAGACCGTCTATATTCCTGACGGCGAACGTGGCACCTTGTGTGTGTCTTCTCAGGTCGGCTGTTCGCTAGATTGCAGCTTTTGTTCTACAGGTAAGCAAGGGTTTATGCGTGATTTAACGCCGGCTGAGATTATTGGTCAGGTATGGCTTGCGGCTAAATCCTTTGACTCATTAAAGCCTAATAGCAAACGCTATGTAACCAATGTTGTGATGATGGGCATGGGGGAGCCACTCCTCAATTTTGATGCGGTGGTAGATGCCATGAATATCATGCGTAACGATTTTGGTTATGGGATTTCCAAACGTCGTGTGACTTTAAGTACTTCAGGTGTGGTGCCTGCACTCAATCGATTAAGTGCTGTGACAGATGTCTCGTTAGCCATTTCGTTACATGCACCGAATGATGAACTGAGAAATGAACTGGTGCCGATTAATCGTAAGTACCCGATTAGTGAATTGTTGCAGGCGTGTCGTGATTATATGAATGACTTGCCGGATACGCATCGTGTCACCACAGTTGAATATACCCTTATTAAAGGCGTCAATGATTCACCTGAGCAAGCAAGAGCGCTGGCTAAGTTGTTAAACGATTTTCCTTGTAAGATCAATTTAATTCCGTTCAATCCTTTCCCTAATTCAGGCTATGAAAAGCCCTCAATGAATGCTGTAAAGCGTTTTCAAACTCTCTTGATGCAGTCAGATTTTGTTGTGACCGTTCGCTCAACGCGGGGTGATGACATAGATGCTGCGTGCGGTCAGCTGGTAGGGCAAGTTCAGGACAAAACGCGTCGAAGCGCACGTTATCAACAAAAGTCAGTTGAATCCAAGCGTATAAAAATTGTACATTCGGCTTAACTGAGTTTACTACCAAACAAAACACGATAAGAATAATAAAGGTTGTGAAGGGTTTACTTAACATATTTCCACTTGTCTTTTTTTTGAGCCTATTTGGATTGGTCGGCTGTGTCACCACAGAGCAAAAAGCCTTTGATCAAAATGTCTCACAAGAAAAAGAACTAACGACGCGAATTAAGATTGCGATTGGCTTAATCAAAAAAGGTGAAGCAGAGCTTGCGTTGGTTCAGTTGCAAAAAGCACTCAAGATAAAGCCAAATGCTGCGCGAGTTTATGAAATTATGGCAGTGGCCTTTGAGCAGGTCGATGAAAGCCGTGAAGCTAAACGCCATTATAAAAAAATGCTGTCTTATGGCTCGGAATATACGCGTGGTCGCGCTAATTATGCAGGGTTTTTGATTCGCCAAAAAGATTACAAAGAAGCCTATAAACAACTCCAAAAAGTGGTCGCAGATATTTATTACCCCTCACGCGCTCGAGCATTCCAACAGCTAGGCCTTTGCGCAAAGAAACTAGGTAAATATGACGAAATTGAGCATTTTTATAAGCGCGCACTGAAACTTGACGGTAACTTAACAGAGATACTATTGGCGTTGGCTGAGATTCGATTTGAGAATGGAGACTATGCTGAATCTCAGAAATATTTAGATGGCTATCGCGCAAAGGTTAAGCCAGCCAGTGCAAAAGCTTTATTTCTTGGCATAAAACTCGCAGTAGTTTTTGAAGATAAAGGCGATGAAGCCAGCTACGCATTAGCATTAAAAAATTTATATCCCAGGTCAAAGGAATACCTCGAGTATATAAAAACCATAAAAGTACAATAACCGAGGTGAGTGGTGAGTAAGAAGAAATCCAATGATCCGTTTCGTGAATTAATCAAAGCACGTAAAGCAAAAGGATTATCGGTTGATGATGTCGCCTTGGCATTGCATCTTACACCTCGTGCCGTTGAGGAAATTGAAAAGGGTAACTGGGAATATTTTCCTAAAGGCCCTTACTTTAAAGGCAACGTCAAACGGGTGTGTGATTTTCTTGATGTTCCCTCAGCACCTTTGGTAGAGGTTTACCAAACGCAGTACTGTGAAGCTCAAGTCTGTGATTATCAAGAGCCGCAGATGCATAGGATTAAACTATCCTCTAGCTATCAACATAAAAAGTACCGCACTGCCTATGGCCTGGCTTGTGCATTTATGGTGGTGATGCTGGTGGGGATTGTGACTACACAAAATATATTGAGCAGCAAAACCGTTGCGGATACTAGCCCTCTCGAGCCGGTTTGGGCGGCTAAAAACTCTGTCAAGTTAAGCCTTGATGCAGCTAGCCCCGAAAATTGACCAAACGGCCTTGGTTTATAGTTATTCTCCCATTTAAGATTTATATTAGGTTTCTGGGGGGGTGAAACCCTCAATACAGTAGCGCCAATCTCCGCCATATACCATTTCAAGTGAGACGCATTTATCATATTCTTGTTGAGTCATAAAAGATAAATTAAGTGCTTTGTGTTTTTCTTCAAATAAAGTTTTCAGCGTTTCAACGACCTTTTTATCGAGCGCCGGACTATGTAGTTTCCCAGCATTTTTATTTCTTCCAAAGATCCACTGCTGAGGCGTATGGCCTGACCTATTTTTTTGGTCTAGAGCTGTTTGCATAACGGAATTTGGGCTCTTTTTAAATATTGCAGTTAAATAATCAACTTTGCCTTCGCCTACAAGTAAATGAAGAATATTTGAATTAAATTTTGGGCGTATCATGCAAAGAAGATTTCTGTCGTTTGCGTATATCTCAGTTGCTATATCGAAATCTTGCGTCTCAGGTTTCTGAGAAAGAAGAGATTTTGCTTGTTTTAGCCATTGCTTTTCACAGTGCTCTTCCGTTACTGAAGTAGCAATGAGGGCTATGCAGATAGATAAGCAAAAACCGAGTCGTAACAGCTGCCTGCCTGCAATGGGTAATAATGTAAAAAAATCGGAGTGGTTAACCAAAAACATGCGAGATACCTTAAAAAAATACTATGGCTTTGTTAGTTGCAATGAATCTTTTCATGAGCTTTCGATAGTTTTTAATTAGGGAACCTCTGATTAAGTCCAAATGATATCAGCCGGATTCCAAAATGCTTTATTAGCAAGGAAGGCTTTGCAGTTAATGCTCATTGCCTTGACAAAAAGTCTGACGCAGTTAGAAAGTATTTTGGCCGCGCCCTTCGGGGCTTTCAAGCTTATACCCTAACTGCGTTGTCATTCCTTGAAAGGGCGAGACTAACTGCGGAATTCCGCCTTGTTAGGAAATAAGCTTGAAAGCCTGATGGCATCTTGACTTAATCAGAGGTTCCCTAGGT
>JAPOUS010000024.1 GCA_026708525.1 Cellvibrionales bacterium | reverse complement strand
GCTTAATTTTTTTCGGTTAGGATTTAAACTGATCAAAAAGTGCTAGGTGGCCGTGGGTACAATGGCAGTGTAAATACAATAAGGAAGCACAAAAAATTAATATGTGTTAAGTAGCTCTTTATCAAAAAGGTGGCCGAGTTCTTTAGCCTTAGATTTTATATACTGACCAATTTTTGGGTTTGAACTTACGACTGGAGTTCTAGTGCAATTTATGCCCATATCACAAATGGATTGTATTTTATCATTGTTATTTGTCAGTAATCTTATTGTCGTAAAGTTAAAATGTTCAGCGAAGTATTTTACGTAGCTATAATTTCTACTATCTGTGTTCAAGCCAAGACATTCAAATGCCTTTTTTGTAGAAATATTATCTTTATCCATTAAATAGTAGCTATCTATCTTATCTAAAATTCCGCTGCCTCTACCCTCTTCTTCTTGATTGTATAAAATAAACCCACTACCATTTTTTTGAATCATATCTATTGAAACATCAAATTGATCTTTACAATCACAGCGATTGAAATCATTGAAAAGCTCACTGGTTATACATGGGCTATTAATTCGCATATATGAACTATTAGATATAACACCATGCCTATAACATAGAACTGTATTAACTCGTCGAGTACATCTATCATAAAATTCGACTGCAGAGAGATGCCACTTATGATCTAAATAATCTATATCGTACTCTTTAGAACTTCGTATAAAATACATAGTTATCTCCTGATTAATCCACCATCAATATCATATACAGTGCCATTTATAGACGGAGGCGACTCACAACATAAAAAATAAATAAGATGAGCTACTTCATCTGGTCGAGTGAATCTTTTAATAGGAATTAACTCTTGATATTTATGTTTAGTTTCATCTGTCATAACTTTACTCATATTCGTAGATACAGGACCAGGAGCAATCGTATTAATTCTTATTCGGTGGGAAATATACTCTCGGGCAATTGATTTTGAAAAAGCAATAATAGCTGCTTTGGATGAGGCGTAGTAAGCATCTAAACCCCCAAAATGACCAGCAAGACTTGAAATCATGACAACATTAATATCTCCCAATTTAAACATTGAATTATCTAGATAAAGTTTAACTATATTAGTTGTTGCTAAAAAGTTTGATCTCCATATATCTAGAATATCGGAAGGCGAATACTCTTCTACTTTTTTCCTCCAATAAAGACCAGGACAACTAACAATATATTTAGGAGGATTAACCTTACTCATTATGTCTTTTAAAGAATTATAATCCGATGTATCGACGCGATATGAGTCATCTGTATTACTTGAGTTAATATCAAACCCAATTATATTATGCCCCATATTTCTTGCATAATTGCAGAAGCTTTTGCCTATACCACCTTCTGACCCTACAACTAAAATATCATTCATAATTTATATTGAAACCTGTGGATGCTTGATTGAAAATATATTTTTTAATCTTAGGGATAATGGAATGAATTTAATTAAATCTTCAAAAAAGAAAGAAAGGAATAATATTTGAATTGGGGTTCTAAAAATGAAGGTTAATAATAATAGGTAGGGAATTATCAAAAGCCATTGGGTAAATGCCTCCAACCAAAATACATAACTTGCATCATTCATACACTTAAGAATACCATTAGATAAAGTTAAATTAATTGATTTTATAAATATAGTAATGGCGCTTATTGGTACTAGGTATAGCGCTAGCAATCTAACATCAAGATTTATAGAACTGTAGAAATAATAGATTATAGGAATTAATAGAAAAAATATTATACCAAGAGATAACCCTACATAAATGCTTAACTTTATTGATTTTCTAATTTTAATGTACAAACATTCTACCCTTTCACGAGGAAACTCATGACTTATAATTATTGAACATGAAGATGCTAGTGAATTGGATATCATTATAAACATCCCAAACCAAGGAAAAACAATATTGAAAGCGGCAAAGTCTTCACTAGGAGTTTTAGAGAAAAGAGTTTGATAAACAAAAACAGCCATAACTGAGAAAACTGAAGATAAAATAAAAGGAATAAAGAAAAGTATCTTATTTATAAAGTTAATATCTTTA
>JAPOUS010000300.1 GCA_026708525.1 Cellvibrionales bacterium | reverse complement strand
TGGATTTTCTTCATGAAAATACGCGTGTACGTTATCAATCATTAGAAAAATACCCTGATTATTACACTAATTTACCTGGCGCGCGCGAAGGCCATCGTTCAATGGAACCTGAGCCTATCATGATTACTGAGCTAACCGACGACTTAGAGCGTTTTCGAACCGGCGGTGTCATGTATATGTTTTATAAATATGCGTTAACCCAAGTCGAAGGTCACACCATTATGGCCAAGGGTAAAGGCTGGTTAAAAGAAACCCTTAAGCTTATCCTAAGTTATTATGTCGATCTTCCTTGGTTGATAAAAGGTAAAGGTTTTTCAAGGCGAACAACAGGCGGTGGCGCTGGCGTTATTCGCTTATTTTTATCGGCCAAAGATCGTGGCATCCCGATTTTAACCAATACCCCTTTTAAATCCTTAATCAAGGAAGGCAACAAAGTTGTCGGTGCCATTATTGAACAAAATGGTAAAGCCGTACGCGTAAAAACCAACAAAGGCGTGATTCTTGCCTCAGGCGGTTTTGAACATAATCAGGAAATGCGCGAGCAGTACTTGCCTAAACCAACCAACACCCAATGGAGTGCAGGCAACAAGCACAACACAGGCGATGGCATTCGTGCAGCCATGGACGCAGGTGCAGCCACAGGCCTTATGAACCAAGCATGGTGGTGTACCACCAAGCCTATTCCTGATGCTGAATATCCGTTTCTTGCCATCGTTAATAAATCCTTGCCTGGCTCAATCGTTGTTAACAAAGCAGGTAAACGTTTCTCGAACGAATCGCAAAATTATATCTCCTTTTTGCAAGAAACCTTTAATGTCCACTCAGAAGACAACCCCTGCATCCCGATGTGGATGATTGTTGATAATGATTTCAGGAACAAACGAAACGTTTGGCCAGCCGTCATGCCAGACTTTATGCTAAACAAGGAGTACTTTGAGAGCGGCTTACTAACAACAGGCAATACCCCTGAAGAATTAGCCAACAAAATCGGCATGGATCCCAAAGGCTTGAGAGAAACCCTCGATCGCTTTAATGGCTTTGTCGATACCGGCAAAGATCTTGATTTTAAACGGGGTGACTCTGCTTACGACAGATATTATGGTGATCCTGAATTTAAGCCCAACCCTTGTTTAGGTAAGATAGAAAAAGGGCCATTTTTGGCAGTTAAACTCAACGCTGGTGACTTTGGCACCCAAGGTGGCATGGTGACTAACATCAATGGGCAAGTTTTAGATAACGACGGCCAAGTGATTGAAGGGCTTTACGGTTGCGGTAACTGCACCATGGCCGTATTACCCACCTACCCAGGCCCCGGATCGACACTTGGGCCTGCTATGACCTTTGGGTATATTGCAGCGAAACATATTGCCCAGAAAGCAAGCAGTGATCCTGATCAAGCTAACGAGACTGCTCGATCTGCTGCTGCCTACCCCCTTTAAAGCACATCAACAGATGTGCTTTTATCTTTTCTTACATTCTTTTCAGCCATTGTTTCATTAATTGAAGTGAATCCGCATGGGTATTCTCTGGCTGATAAGTCAATCTAATATAGGCCTGAATAAAATTATCTAACGCTTCTTTTTTATCGGGTAACTTTTCTGTCGCTAGAATTAAGAAATCTCTCGGGCCAACGCCTACCGGCTTTTCGACACCCTGCTTTTGTAATTTTTTAATACACTTTACATACAACTTTTCATGAAGGGGCAATGGATTTCTTCGCGGCAAGCCCACGAGCGAAAAATAAATTACCAAAAAACAACCAACAAAGGCTGCGATCAACCATAATGCTTTTTGCAACCAAGTGGTTAACCCCAAAAGGCCTGTAATCAATGCCCATTGATCTTTGGCATCAAAGCCTACCACTACATTTGACCAAATATATCCCAATTGATCATAGCGATGAGCGATAGCTTCTAGGGTTTCTTGGCCAAACCATCGCTCTCTTGGTTGCCAATTGCCCGTTTGCAGCTGATCATATCTTTCGCCCTCCATAATCCCTAAACGAACACGATGCGGAGCCACAAAGCTTGTTGGATCAATACGAATCCAGCCTTTGCCTGATAACCACACCTCAACCCAGGCATGCGCATCTTTCTGGCGAACCGCCACATATCCTTCGTAAGGATTCACCTCTCCACCTTGATAGCCTGTAATAATTCGCGCAGGCACACCCGCCGCTCGCATTAAAAAAACATAACTCGATGCATAGTGTTCACAAAAGCCAGCTTGCCCATCAAACAAAAAGCGATCGACACGATCGGTACTATACACAGGCGGTTTAAGTGTATAAACAAATGGCTCTGATTGAAAAAACGCATTAGCATGACTAATGAGACTGGCTTCATCGTTGCTGGCGCGCCGAAGCTGCTCCGCGAACTCACGTGCCTTTGGATTTCCTCTTTTGGGTAATTCAAGATAGTGGCTTTTTAATTTATCGGGCAGACTAAGATCTAACAATACCTGATCATTGGAAACAAACGAAAAGCGTCGTTTTTTATTGATAGGTGATCGGGCTTTCAAACTATAATCACTGGCAAAATGCAAACGCTCATGACTGGATACATAGGTCTCTAAAGGAAACAGCCAATCGGTATAGCTTGCCTCCATAATGACATCATATGCCAAACTATTGACAGGGCTATCGATCTTGCCGCCTGTGAGCACCGAACTGATGACATCATCACCGCCATGCCAGGTTTGCCCATCAAAATAACTCAGCACTGGCCCACGCCAGTAGAACTCAGAGGTATCTGTCACCTTGTCTTTAAAGGTTGCCCTAAACACCAAAGCATTAGATTGAATCAACTCTCCAATACTGCCGGGCGTCATGGTATCGCTAATGCCTGTTGTGGATTTTTTTTCAGGCAAGGGTACACGCCAAAAAGGCTCAAGTCGGGGAAATAATAGAAAACCCAATGCCATAATGGGCACCGATAACAGCATCATTTTGGAGGCTAATTTGGCGGGATAAACAACACCCAGCCCCTTTTGGCGTAAGTTAAGGCTTACTAAGCTGGCTGTTGCTAGGGCAATGCCAATCAACATATACACAGCAGACAGCATACTCTGATCAAATAATAATTGCGCAACAATAACGAAATAACACAGCTTACTCATTACGAGTAAGTCTCGCATATGCCGCATTTCCAAGAGCTTAAGCAAGGTTCCCACTAATAAAATAGCCACGGCGGTTTCAAGACTGACCCACTCAAAGGGCAACAAATACACAGCTGCAAAACCAAAAACAACTAAAGCTGCTCTAAGTAAAAATGATGGATGGCCCACTTTTTGTTTAAAAATAAGCCAGCGCCAAACAATACAAATAACTAACAAAGGGACAATAACTAGGCTAAATCGCACAGCATGTGGCAGCATCAAAAACACTAATACGGCAACTAACCAAAGAAAAGTTGTTCGAGGAATCTGATAATGATGGGCTGCTCGTCTCATCATCACAGCAGTGCCAATGCCGTTAGAATTTTATGATAATGCGCATCAGTATTGGACGGCGGCAAGGTTATTCCAGGCAATCGGCAGCCATAAACCTGCCCTGATTGATGATAATAGTTAGCAAGCCCGGTTAGCTGTGAAATCCTTCGTTCAAAAGGCTCATAGGGCAATGCATCCCAATCAATCCAAGCCTCTTTGCTTTGCCCATCACTGTATTCCTTAGATAACATAGGCTGGCCTTTAGCCACCCCTTTCCAGTAAATTCGGCTCAAGGCTTCGCCTTCTTCGAACGCTTTAAAGCCTTTAAAGTGCTCATCACCCATCTGCTGCCCCTCACCTTCGTCATCCCTACCTGAGGTTTTTAACTGGCGTTGATCCATATCGAGCGGTGTTGGGTAAATTAACAGATTCTGTTTAAAGCGCAGTCGTGACCAGCAGGTGACTAACCCTAAGGGAAAGGTCGATTTAATTGTCAACTCAGGCAAACTTAACCAACCGCGTTTATCCGTGGTCATGGGTAAAGCAATGCGATGCTGGTTTGATTCAAGCAAATCAAACACCACCTGAGACTCCCCTTTAAAATGACAAAGTATATGGTGATGCTGCGCCTTAGGTTGTTTCTCGATAGCAAATCTCACAAAAGCGGTTTGCCCAGCAAAAGGGCTGCTCGATTCTTCCAACACCAATCGCAACCCATTTAAATTAAAAAACGTAAAAAAAATGGCTGAGATAAATAAGCTAAAAAGAAAAAAACACAGTGCATAGACCAAATTGTTTTGATAGTTAATAGCAATCAATAACAATAAAATTTGGATCAGTAAAAAAAACACCCCTTGCATTGAGGGCAATATAAACAATCGCTGCTGCGTAAGAAGAATATCAGATTCAGAGGCCAGCCGTTTATCCATCCACTGATCGACTTGTTGATGAATCACTTTTTTTATCATCAAGCCGCCTAATTAAACAGGAGTGGAGGCAAGCAGTTGCTCAACAATTTGTTCGGCAGCCTCGATAGATTCAGCAGCTAAACTCAGCCGATGCACAAACACAGAAGCAGCAACCGCTTGAATATCTTCAGGAATTAGATAATCTCTGCCCGCTAAAAAGCACCAAGCGCGGGCGGCCATCATCAATGCCTGCGCCCCTCGCGGCGATAACCCATATGCTAAATCTTTATGGTTTCGCGTATTAGCTAATAATGCCTGAACATAATCTAACAGACTCTCTGAAGCATGAACATCAGCCAAGCAGGATTGGTAGCCAAGCAGTTGTTCATCCGATATAACCGCTGCTAGATCTGGCTGATTCGTATGTAGTGACTGCAATAATTGCCGTTCAGCAAGATCAGAAGGGTAGCCTAAACTTAGCCGCATCAAAAAACGATCAAGCTGAGATTCAGGGAGAGGAAAGGTACCAATTTGCGACAAAGGATTTTGAGTAGCAATCACAAAAAACGGGGACATTAACTGCCAGGTTTTGCCCTCAATAGAGACTTGCTTTTCGGCCATGGCCTCTAACAAAGCACTCTGCGTCTTGGGGTTAGCCCGGTTAATCTCATCGGCTAAGAGTAAATGCGTAAAAATCGGCCCAGGGTGAAATCGAAAGGTGCTTTTGGCTTGGTCAAAAATATTTGTCCCTAAAATATCGGCAGGCAGCATATCGCTGGTAAATTGCACTCGATTAAATTTGATACCTAAAGACTGAGCCAGGGCATGCGCCAAGGTGGTTTTGCCCATGCCTGGCATATCTTCAATTAACAAGTGCCCTTTAGCCAGCAAGCAACAAAAAGCCAATTTAATACTTGTCTCTTTTCCGAGAAGCACTTGACTGACTTGATCAACGGCATCATTTAAAACGGACGTGCTATCCGGTTGCGGCACCTTAGGTTTCATGCTTATCATTATTCATTGCCTTTTATCCATCCGTAAAAGGCCATCATCCCTTAATGTTATTTGTTTCGTCGTTACTTAGCGTGAGTTACGAAAACAATTACGCTCAATAAGAAGCATCAGATCATCAACGAATGGTTGCTAACCCTCGCTCAAGATCCTTAATAATATCTTGCACTCCCTCAAGACCTATGGATAGTCGAATAAGATTATCCCCTATGCCAACCTCCGCTCGCTGCTCATCAGAAAGCCTGCCGTGCGTTGTCGTTGCAGGATGAACAATGGTCGTTTTCGCATCGCCAAGATTAGCAGTAATGGATAACATTTGGGTAGCATCGATCACTTGCCACGCCTGTTCTTTGCCACCTGTCACACTAAATGACAACATGCCACTAAACCCTTGTTGTTGCTGGCAAGCCAGGTCATAGCCTTTATGTTCTGGCAGTCCGGTATAGTAGACTTTTTCAACCCGCCCTTGTTCAGATAGCCACTTTGCAACAGTCAGTGCATTCTCTGAGTGTGCCTTCATTCGTATGGGTAAGGTTTCAAGCCCTTTTAGACATACCCATGCATTAAATGCGCTCATGGTTGGCCCAGCAGTCCGCAAAAAGGCTATCACCTCTGCCATTAAGACATCAGAGCCTACAACGGCACCACCCAAACAACGCCCTTGTCCATCAATGTATTTAGTCGCTGAATGGATCACAATATCCGCCCCTAACGCAATGGGCGTTTGCAGTGCTGGCGTACAAAAGCAGTTATCTACCACAAGCAATGCGTTATGCGCATGTGCAAGCTCTGCCATCTTTCGAATATTAATGACATCACACAATGGGTTTGAGGGTGTTTCTAAAAACAACAACTTAGTTTGTGGTGTCATCGCCTCTGCCCAACCTTGTTCATCCGTGGCGTTGACAAAGGTAGTTACAATACCAAACTTGGCCAGATAATTATTAAAAAGCCCTGTCGTTGTACCAAACACACTTTTTGAACAAACAATATGATCGCCTGCTTTAAGTAAAGCCATGCAGGTACTCAAAATTGCGGACATACCTGAAGCCGTTGCTACGCACGCTTCAGCACCTTCCATGGCCGCTAGGCGCTTTTCAAATATTGCAACGGTCGGATTAGTGTAACGCGAATAAACATTGCCTTTATCTTCGCCGGCAAAACGCATGGCTGCTGCTTTGGCTGAATCAAAGACATAACTGGAAGTGGTATAAATGGGTTCGGCATGCTCGCCTTCTGGCGAACGATTGAAGCCAACACGAATACCTTTTGTGGCTAAATCTATATATTCTTCATCGAAAGACATACTCAGGCTCTCATCATTACGCAATAAACTAAGGGTAAAGCAACAGAGTAAATCCCTTACTTCACCCTTGCCTTATGAAGAATACCTTAAAATACAGCACTATTCGATAATCGATTGGATTTAACGCTATCAGGTACCGTGATTCTATCTTGTTCTCACGCTCTGCGTGGGAATGCATACTTGGAAAAAAACACCATATATTATGCGTTCCCACGCAGACCATGGGAACGAGATGTTTCATATGAGGATGAGCATTTTAGCGGGATCAGGTACCGTGATTATAGAGATCAACGAAGGACTCATCGTCTGAACCACGTTGCTTATCATTAATCGATTTTTTCTCATCGGAGCGACTTGCTTCTAACGAAAGAAGGTAGTTTTCCGTCACGTCTTGAGTAATGTATTCCCCATTAAACACGGAGCAATCAAATTGCGCAATATCCGGGTTACCTTCCTGGCAACTATCGACTAAGTCGTCAAGGTCTTGATAGATTAGCCAATCCGCACCAATAGCTTCACGGATTTCTTCTTCGCTACGGCCATGAGCGATTAACTCGTTTGCCGATGGCATATCAATACCATATACATTAGGGTATTTAACCGCTGGCGCCGCTGAGGCAAAGTACACTTTTTTAGCACCCGCATCGCGCGCCATATCGATAATTTGTTGGCAAGTCGTACCACGAACAATCGAATCATCGACCAGTAAGACATTTTTGCCTTTAAATTCCAGATCGATAGCATTAAGTTTACGTCGCACCGATTTAACTCGCTGCTTTTGACCCGGCATGATAAAGGTTCTGCCAATGTAGCGGTTTTTCATCAAGCCTTCTCGGAATTTAACCCCTAAATTATACGCTAAGGACTGAGCCGATACACGGCTAGTATCAGGAATAGGAATCACCACATCAATATCATGTTGCGGACGCTCACGCAAAATCTTTGCCGCCAGCTTTTCGCCCATGCGCATACGCGTCTTATACACAGAGATACCATCCATAATGGAATCGGGACGAGCAAAATACACATATTCAAAAATACAAGGGGTCGAAGAGCTCACTGATTTTACATATTGCTCAGTGTGCAACACGCCATCACCATCGATATAAATGGCCTCACCTGGCGCAATGTCTCGGACTTCTTTAAAGCCTGCGACATTTAACGCAACAGATTCGGAAGCCACCATATATTCTTTGCCTTTTAAGCCATCACGCTCACCAAAAACCACAGGGCGAATCCCTTGCGGATCACGAAATGCCACCATGCCGTAGCCTGAGATCATGGCAACAACCGCATACCCACCAGAACAACGACTGTGCACTGCTTTAACCGCATCAAAAATATCAGTCGCGGAAGGAATCAATTTACCCAAGCGTTGTAATTCATTGGCAAACACATTCAACAACACCTCTGAATCTGATGAGGTGTTAATATGCCGCAAGTCTTCTTTAAATAGCTCTTTCGAAAGGGTTTCTGCATTCACCAAATTACCATTATGAGCAAGACAAATACCGTAAGGAGAATTCACATAAAATGGCTGGGCTAACGCTGGGCTTGAAGAACCTGCGGTTGGATAGCGAACATGACCTATACCCATATTGCCTTCAAGGTACTCCATGTGCTTTGTACGGAACACATCACTAACTAAACCATTACCCTTTCGTTGATTGATAATGCCTTCGTTGGATGTAACTATCCCTGCGGCGTCCTGCCCTCGATGCTGCAATACGGTTAGCGCATCATAAATTTCCTGATTGACAGATTGATGAGAATAAATTCCCACGATGCCACACATAGTTGACCTCTTAAGTGTTATTGACTCTTATCAAGCAAGGGTAAAACCCAAGCTTTAATCTGAACTGCTTTTTCAGCCGTCCAGTTTTCTAGCTTTGTTAACTGGGGAACAAGTGTAGATGCTTGCCACCACTTTTCTTCCTCTAAAGGCAATATTTTTTTGCCAATCATCGAAATGATCACAATCAATAAAAGCCCACGTAACGCACCAAAAACCATTCCCAGTAATCGATCCGTGCCACTTAACCCTGTGATACTGATTAGCTGACTAATCAGCAGGCGAATGATACCGCCCGCGAGCAAAGTCGCAACAAATAAAATCACCATAGCAGCTAATTTTTTTATCGAAGCGGATTCACTGATGCCATTTAAGTAAACGGCAAGGCTATCGGCAAAGATAAAACTGACCGCCAATGCCAATATCCATGTCACCAAAGAAAACGCTTCTTTAAAAAAGCCTCGCTTAAGGCTAATCAAGGTGGATACGACCACGACTAAAATAATGACCCAATCAACAATGGCAAAATTGGCAATCATCGGAACTCCCGCTACTCAGCAAAACCTGGTTTGTATTCCATGATTAGACTGTTTAATCGAAATAACGCATCAATGTTTTTTGCCATTTTTTGCATCGCTGCTTTATTGATCTTAGGACCTACCAATACACGGAAGATTTGCCGGTTTTTGATAGTAAAAACTTTGACATAAGCGGGATAATTTTTTTCCAGTAACTTCTTTTTAAGTACTTCTGCATTTTTCTTCTCAGAAAAGCTCCCAACTTGTAACACCCAAGCATCAACGCGGCCATCGGGTTTTGTTTGCGCAAAATGCGGTGCTTTCTTCGATGAATCGTCAGCTTTTAACACCCTATCAAGCCTATTTGGCTTAGTCGTTTCTTGTGAGGCAGGAACTTCAGGCAGGTCTTTTTTGCCAGGCAAAGACGGCGTGTCCGATACTTGAGCAACAGGAATTTCAGGCATTATGGGCTTAGGAGGCACCGCAAACGCTTCTACTTCAATAGGCTGAACCACCATAGGCTGACTTGTGTTGGATGCATAATGATCGTCAAAATGCGTTAATAAAATCCACGCAAACATCAAGCTGAGAAGAATAACCGCAGCACCGGCGAGCCGGAATTTATTAACATTGGAATCTTTCAAAATTATCCCTGAGCCATGTTATTTGGTAAAGTCACATCAGCACTCAATAGCAAAGTTAGACAAGCGGTTCAGCATCACCGATCAATCGATGCAGCTTTTTGCGCTTTTGGATCATCTGGTCCAGTTTCTTGTAGAGCTCTGCCACCACATAAAATGAACCTACCACAAGAATCTCATCACCTGGCTGCGCAAGTTGCTGTGCACGAGCAAAGGCCTGCCGCATATTTTTGCTGACGCTAATCATATATTCGCCTTTCTCGTGCAACAAAGCCGCTAAATCGGTTGCTGACATGGCGCGATCCGTTGCCAAATCTCCGACAAACCAGGCGTCAACATAAGGCTGTAGCGTTGAAATAATTTCCTCAACGGCTTTGTCACTCATCATAGACAAGACTGCCAATCGGCGCCCAGTTTTTTCGCTTTTTTTATTCGTTAACGACGATAAATGCCGGGTTAAAAATTCGACTGCCTGCACATTATGCGCAACATCAATACAATATGATATTCCTTCATCATCAAAGCGCTGAAGACGCCCAAATAAAGACACTTTTTTGAGACAAGATACCATTTCTTCAAGGGGTAACGACAAGCCTAGCTGATATTTGGCCATCATTAACGCCGCCGCTTGGCTATAAGCAGAAAGGCCATTATCAGGTAGCAGGTAAGTTTGATCTGTGCGTTTATCGGTAAACTGTTTTTTATGATCATCAATCACAGAGTAATCTTTGCCTACAATAATCGATGAATGCATTGTAGCCGCAGTAATTAAAGGGGCTGGAGGGTCTGGCTCTGCACTAACCAAGCCAGAAGATGCTCTAAGTAAACCACATTTTTCAGCGGCGATAGCTTCTCGAGTATTACCCAAGTATTCTTGATGATCCAAACCTATTGAGGTGATAGCCACAAAATCTGCATCTATGGCATTAACGGGATCATGCAAACCACCGATACCCACTTCCAATATCCAGTAATCGGCATTGAGCGACTGAAAACTAATCAGCGCTGCTGCCAGTAAGGTATCAAAAAAATGCGTTTCAACCACTAGCGCCTCTGCAACATCTCTTACTTGATTAAGCGAACAGAGAAGCATCTCATCACTGATGGGGTGGCCATTATGTGTGATTCGCTCGTTTATTTTATGGATATGCGGGGAGGTAAAGCTTGCGGTTTTATAGCCACAAGTTTGTAAAATAGTATCGATAGCTTTGACAAAGCCGCCCTTGCCATTGGTTCCTGTAACTGTAATAACCTTTGCGTTAACAGGCTGTAGCGAAAGCAATTCCACTAATTGTTGAACAACAGGCAGCTGACTTTTGCCTTTGGATTGATTGAGAAACCATTGTTCCCAATCCTTTAATGATCTTTCTTGCTTCATTGGCAGGCAAAAATTACCTTTTCCGATAAGGCTGCGCGTTAAGCGCTCGCCTCTTCTTCAAAAGTGACTTCTTCAAACCCCAGAGGGCGATGCGTCATTTTAGCCAAGATACTCGCTAAGGTATTACGCATCTCTTGACGCTCAATGATCATGTCGATCGCACCATGATCCAATAAAAATTCACTGCGCTGAAAGCCTTTAGGCAAGGTTTGGCGAATCGTCTGCTCGATGATATTCGGGCCTGCAAAACCGGCACGAGCACCAGGCTCTGCCACATTGAGATCACCAAGCAACGCAAGACTTGCCGAAACACCACCATAAACTGGATCAGTCATCACTGAAATGTAAGGGATGCCTTTTGACTTTAAACGTTCAATGACAGCTGAGGTTTTTGCCATCTGCATCAAAGAAATCAGCGCTTCTTGCATACGTGCACCGCCGGATGCTGAAAAACAAATAAAGGGTATGCCTTTTTCAAGGGCAATATTGGCAGCACGGGTAAACTTTTCGCCAACTGCATACCCCATAGAGCCGCCATGAAAAGCAAACTCAAAAGCCACAACAACAACCGGAATGCCCTGAACCATACCTTCAAATGCTACCAAGGCATCTTTTTCACCCGTTTGTGCCTTCGCCTGATCTAAACGATCTTTATACTTTTTAAGATCCTTAAACTTCAAGCGGTCGATGGCCTCAACCTCTTGGCACACCTCTTGGCGATTTTCAGGGTCCAAAAACGCGTCAACTCGGGTTCTCGCACCAATACGCATATGATACCCACACTTAGGACAAACACTGAGTGCCTTATCCAGCTCTGGTTTATAAAGAACGCTATCACACTTGGAACACTTCTTCCAAAGACCTTCTGGTACCTGCGATGCATGCCCTCGCTGAACCGCCTGGTCTCGACGGATGGCAGGTAAAATTTTATCAACCCAACTCATAACTTTCCTTAAACACTCTATCGCTTAACCAACTGATCACTTCTCAAGATAAAAGTTCTCAGGAAATAATGGCCTCATTAAGCGAACGGATAAAAGAGCCAACTGGCTCCAACACATTACTTTTTGATGCCTCAATTAGTTTGACTACGGCACTGCCAACAACAACACCATCCGCCACTTTGGCCACTTGTCTGGCAGAATCTGCATCTTTTATCCCAAAACCTACACATACTGGCAGGTCTGAAAATTGTGAAATCCTTGCCAAGTTTTCTTCAACCGATCTTATATCAAAATGACCCGCACCTGTAACCCCTTTCAAAGAGACGTAGTACAAAAAGCCAGAGGCCACATTGGCAATCTTTGCTATTCTATCATCATTTGTTGTGGGGGAAATTAAAAAGATATTATCAATACCGTGAGGCTTTAATGCGGCTTGCAACCTAACCGACTCTTCTGGCGGCATATCCACCAACAATACAGCATCAACCCCGGATGTTTTAGCTCTATCAGCAAAGGCGGGATAACCCATCGCTTCAACTGGATTGGCATACCCCATTAATAATACAGGTGTATGATCATTAGTTTCTCTGAATTTCGCAACTAATGCTAGTGTATCCGCCAACGAAACATTGTGTTCTAACGCACGCTCATGAGCAGCCTGAATAACAGGCCCCTCAGCCATGGGGTCAGAAAACGGTACGCCAATTTCGAGGATATCCGCACCGGATTCAACACTTTGATGCATAATCGCCAATGTCGTTTCAAGATCTGGATCACCTGCCACCACATAAGGAATAAGCGCTTTTTTGTTTTGACTTTTTAACTGCTCAAAATAAGGCGTTAATCGACTCATTCTTGTTATTACCCCTATACCTAAAGTGTGACGCCATCAAGCTGCGCGACTGTATGAATATCTTTATCGCCGCGTCCAGATAAGTTTGTAATAATGATCTGATCTTTATCCATCGTTTTGGCGAGTGTCTTGGTATAGGCAAGAGCATGACTGGATTCCAATGCAGGAATAATGCCCTCAACACGTGTTAATTCATGAAAAGCATCCAAGGTTTCATCGTCGGTTGCCGCCACATAATTGACGCGTTTTAAATCCGCAAGATACGAGTGTTCAGGGCCAACACCTGGGTAATCTAAGCCTGCCGAAATAGAATGGGTACCGATGATTTGCCCATGTTCATCTTCCATCAAATACGTGCGGTTACCATGAAGCACGCCCGGCTTACCTTTACAAATAGGCGCTGCATGTTTGCCGGTCTCAAGGCCTAGTCCACCAGCCTCAACACCATACATAGCCACCGACTCATCGTCTAAAAATGGATAAAACAAACCAATGGCATTAGAGCCACCGCCAACACAAGCCACCAATGCATCGGGCAAGCGCCCCGCCTGCTCCAGCGATTGGCGTCGTGCTTCACGACCAATAATGGATTGAAAATCACGCACTAATAACGGATACGGATGCGGGCCTGCCACAGTACCTATAATATAAAAGGTATCATCCACTGTAGTTACCCAATCACGCATCGCTTCATTCATGGCATCTTTGAGCGTTTTAGTACCCGAAGTGACTGAGACGACTTCAGCGCCTAATAACTTCATTCGATAAACATTCAGTGCTTGCCGCTGGATATCCTCAGCCCCCATAAATACCACACACTCTAAGCCTAAACGCGCGGCAACCGTTGCTGTTGCAACACCATGTTGCCCTGCACCTGTCTCAGCAATAATGCGTTTTTTACCCATGGCTTTCGCCAATAACGCCTGACCTATGGTGTTATTCACTTTATGCGCACCGGTATGATTCAGATCTTCCCGCTTTAAATAAATTTGCGCACCGCCCAGCTCATCACTCCATCGTTTTGCATGATATAAAGGACTTGGCCTACCAACATAATTGGCTAGATCTTCATCAAACTCACGGATAAACTCAGGATCATTTTTTAAACGCTCATAGGCCTCAGTGAGCTCATCCAAAGGGGCAATCAGGGTTTCAGCAACGAACCGGCCACCGAACTCACCAAATCGCCCGTCATTATCAGGCACATTTTGAAACTTGGATTTCGTACTCATGTTATCTATTTCTATCGTTTCTTAGGTCTTTCTAAATCTTACGTTTATGCATTGCTATGAGTTCACTGCTTTAACAAAGGCGTGGACTTTTTCAAGCGATTTAATCCCCTTCGACACTTCAACACCAGAGCTCACATCTACCGCATAAGGGTGACAAGTCACTATAGCTTGTGCGACATTATCAGCATCCAAGCCACCTGCCAGAATCAAAGGTTTATCGCTGTGCTTTGGAAAATCATCCCAATTAAATTGCTGGCCTGTCCCACCATAAAGATCTGGTTGATAAGCATCCAACAATAAACCCACCGCCCCTGGGAAAGCATGCATATTTTTTTCAATGGATTCACGATCTTTAACCGGCAGGGCTTTCATATAAGCCCGACCAAACTGGCGACAAAACTCGTCTGTTTCATCACCATGGAATTGAAGTATATCCAGTGATACCTCATCTAAGATCGCGTGGACTTCGCCGCGTTCAGGGTTCACAAATAAACCGACTTTTTGAACAAATGGAGGCAAACTCTGACAAATGGCCTTTGCAGTATCAATGTCAACGGCCCTGGGACTTTTGGTATAAAAAACCAAACCAATCGCATCAATACCTGCATCAACGATTGCCTGTGCCTGATCAACGCTTGTTACCCCACACACTTTGACTCGGGTACGGGCTACCATTCACTCACCTACCAAAGATTAAAGACAGCCAATGTTACCAGATAAATCAACAAAACGCTGTAACCATTCGATAAGTTTTGAGCAGTAAACAGACGAACAAAACCCCTTAGATGGGCATGTCTTCATTTTTACGAACCTTACAAGCCCCTTTTACTCAAAGGAAGTTTATCAAGAGGATAGACATGCGTTTTTTTTTGATTTTTATGCTATCTATAACTTGCATGAACTCACTCGACATCAATGCACGGCAAACCAATACTGGGCAATCAATCAATCCCCTATTCGCCACGGCACTTACTGCCCTAGTTATTGGCGCTTTAGGTACTGGTGCATACTTAGCCCACCATCAATCCAAAAAGACAAACAGCCCTATTACTGAAAACGCGATCATTCCATATACTCACGCAACCCCAATACGAAAGCCCTCAAAGAAAATATCCAACTCTTCTTCAAATCCTATTGCAAAAATCAAACAAAAACTGAGAATGATATTCGATAAGAAGGGAAACAAAGAGTACAAGATCGGACATCAAGAAGTCACTACACTAATTAAGGGTCAACCCATTGAAATGGATATGCCAAGTAAATACCTGGAACTTACAAAAAAACAAAAAAAACTTGACCTTTTTATCAATGAATTCAAAGGATCTGTTGCATCCAATATTTTATTTAATTCACAAGCAGAAAATCAAAACCAAGGGTTTGTAAACGGCTCTCTGAATCAACTTAACCCAACCGATAATGGTAACATCACTCCCATCAAAGATATTCTTCCCAATCTGGTTCGAGGGTTTCGTCGATCGGATAATGAATTTATGATAATTCCCGTGCTTGAAGGGTTTCACTACAACACTTTGTTACTGGCCAAAATTCCTGGAACAAAAAAAATCCAGGCCATTAATTTTGACCCTAGCAACAGAAAACAACCTCTGAGTATTACGCGATTTTCCCTTGAAGCAATGGACCCTCATCAAATGATAACACTCTACCACTTTCCTCTTGACATTCAGAGGGATGACATCAACTGCGGCCCACTGTCATTGGCATTCAGTACCGCAATGGTGGATCATCTTCAAAAAAATGAAATTCACGCTACATCCACAATGAACCAATCAGATTGGCAAGAACACATAAACCTTATCAAAAAAGACCCTATTTTCACTCCCGAAGAAGGGCATATGAAAGCCCGGATAGCCCTACTTGAAACCTTTGCAGAAGATCAATAAAGGAGAAGTTTTGTGGGCGTTAATGCACTTTAATTTTTGCACCTGTTTTTCGTGAAATCAGATCTTTGAGGATCAACAAGCTGGTAGTGAAATAACCATGCAAGGTTTTTTGATGCAAACGATACAGGCTGATATAAATAAACCGTGCAAGCTTGCCTTCAAAGGTAAAATCTTTACTTAAGTTACCCATCAAATTACCCACAGTGCCTTGTTTTGAGAGTGACACCAACGAGCCTTTATCTTTATAAACAAAGGCTGAAATAGGTTTATTAGCCAATCTTGCTTTAAAACTCTTGGCTAAGTAACTTGCCTGCTGACTAGCCACCTGTGCTCTTGGAGGTAAGGGTCGCTCTTGCCCTTCGAGCACACAGCTTGCACAATCGCCAAAGGCAAAAATTGAAGGGTCATCCTGGCTTTGGAGCTCAGGGGATACAATAATTTGATTAGACCGAGTACAAGATAAACCGCCTATACCATTTAAAAAGTCTGGTGCTTTAACGCCTGCCGACCAGACTTTAAGGCTTGCTTCAATAACCTTGCCGCTTGCAGTATAAAGCGCTTCATCGGTCACTTCGGTAACCATCTCTTGGGTCAACACCTGAATGTGTAAATTTTCCAATTGCCTGCGGATCGCCTTAGAAGCCTTTTCAGACAAAGCCGGCATAACACGATTCGCCGCTTCAATAATAGTGATAGAAACATTTTCAGGTTTGATACCATCAAAACCATAGTGAACCAATTGATGCGCAGCATGATTAAGTTCGGCTGCTAGCTCAACGCCTGTTGCGCCCGCCCCAACAATAGCAATATTAAATTGCGTATTTTCTTTTTGTGAGGCTTTAAGGTAGACATTTAAAAACTGCCTATGGAAGGCTTCTGCGGCATTACGCTTATCGAGAAAAATACAATGTTCAGCGGCGCCCTTGGTGCCAAAATCATTGGTTTGGCTACCGACTGAAATCACAAGATTATCGTAAGATAATTCACGCTCTGGCAAAATTTCCTCGCCTTGATCCATCAAGGGGGCCAACACAATTTTTTTATTCTCACGATCTAGGCCAGTGAAACGCCCTAATTTGAAGGTAAAATGATGCTTTTTGGAATGCACCATATAATCTAATTCATCGGCTTCAGCATCCATGACGCCTGCGGCAACCTCATGCAATCGCGGCTTCCAAAAATGCGTTCGATTTGCATCGACTAAAATAATTTCGGCTTTTTTCTTTTTGCCTAAATGGTTCCCAAGTAATGTTGCTAATTCAGCGCCACCTGCGCCACCACCCACTATCACTATTCGCTGCATGATAAACCGCCCCCGCGGCTTTATTTCAATCGTTTGATTGCTTTTGACGTACTGCGCTTCTTCGATATGCTAACACATATAAGAAACGTAAAATTTGCTCGATTGACAGCGGCGAAAAGCGAAAGTTCAAGAATTCATCAAAAAGCCCAGCTAATGATGAATCCCTTATACCTCAACACCTGAAAGTTTTACTACTAACCAAGCCAAACTTAATAATCCAGTGACTGACGAAAAAGTTAGCAGAACAAAATAAAAAGGCCGAAAAGGCTTTCTATCCTGCTGATGTTCAGGGTGCGCTAGATAATGACGTATTCGCGCTTCATCGTTATCAAATCGATGCGGTTGCGGCACCCCCTGGCTTTTACCCGCTATGCTTTTGCCCTCTATGCTTCTATCCACTAAGCTATCATCCTTTTTACGTCCATTTTTGTTGTGACTTAAAAAACAAGCCTAAAAAAAGGCCTTTCGGCCTTTTTAAGTTGATTGCTTAAGCTTAAAACGCAAAGGCGTCTTCTTCAAGCGCCATAACCGTATCTGCGCCATTCATAGCTGACTCTAGATGCGCTTTGGCACGTGGCAAAATCTTATCGAAATAGAATTTTGCACTGATTAACTTAGCCTCATAGAAAGCTTTATCTTCTGCGCCACCATCAAGCTTCGCTTGTGCTGTTGCCGCAATTTTTGCCCAGGTAAAGGCTAAAGCGGTATAACCACCAAACATGAGGTAGTCCACTGAAGCTGCACCTAGCTCATCAACATTCTCACCTGCTTTGGTGCCGAGATGAACCGTTAAATCACCCCAAAGCTTGTTGTGTTCTGCCAATTTTTCAGTCAGTGGAGAAAGTCCATCTGTGTCTTTGTGAGCTTCACAGAACTTATGAATTTGCTTAGTGTACTTACGCAATAATTCACCACCAGACCCCATAACTTTACGGCCAATTAAGTCAAGCGCCTGAATACCTGTAGTGCCTTCGTAAACCGTTGAAATACGAGTATCGCGAACCAATTGTTCCATACCATGCTCATGGATATAGCCATGACCACCAAAGACTTGAACACCTAAGTTAGTCGCTTCAAGGCCTAACTCTGTACAAAAAGCCTTGGCAATCGGGGTTAAGAAGCCTAATTGATCTTCGGCTGTTTGTTTGATTTCATCGGTTGCACCAAATTTAGATTGATCCACATCAAAAGCAATGCCATACAAGAAAGCACGGAAACCTTCTGATAAGACTTTTTGCGTCATCAACATACGGCGCACATCCGGATGAACAATGATGGGATCTGCTGGCCCATCAGGGTTTTTAGGGCCCGTTAATGCCCGCATCGCCAAACGCTCTTTTGCATAGGCTAACGCACCTTGGAATGATGCTTCAGCACCACATAAGCCCTGAAGTGCAGTACCCAAACGCGCATCGTTCATCATGGTAAACATTTGCATTAAACCTGAGTTTTCGGCACCTACGATAAAGCCTTTAGCACCATCAAAGTTCATCACACAAGTGACTGAGCCTTTGATACCCATTTTCTTTTCAATCGAACCACAGCTTAATTGGTTTCGTTCACCCAAGCTGCCATCGGCATTCGGGATAAATTTTGGTACCAAGAATAAAGAGATACCCTTAGAGCCTGCTGGCGCGCCTGGTACACGAGCAAGTACAAGATGCACAATATTTTCTGCCATATCGTGCTCACCACCGGTAATAAAGATTTTGGTACCTGTGATTTGATAAGAGCCATCAGCTTGTCGTTCGGCTTTGGTTTTCAGTAGGCCAACATCAGAGCCACAATGCGACTCAGTTAAGCACATAGTCCCTGTCCATGTACCACCAATCAGGTTAGCCATATAAATATTCTTTTGCTCTTCTGTGCCATGTTCACCAATACATTTGATAGCACCAAAGCTTAAACCTGTGTACATCGTCCAAGCCCAATTAGCAGAACCCAGCATTTCGTTAACAACGATACCAATAGAACCCGGTAAATTTTGACCGCCATAATTTTCATCAGAAATCATGCCGGCCCAACCGCCTTCGGCATAGGCACTAAAAGCTTCTTTAAAGCCCTGAGGGGTTTTTACTTCGCCGTCATTGAATTGGCACCCTTCAGAGTCAGCAGAAAGGCTAATGGGAGAAATAACATTTTCAGCAAATTTGGCCGCTTCCTGTGTAATAGCGACACGCGTTTCATCATCTAACAGATTAGCACCAACCAGTGATGAATAGTGTGAGTTACAATCAAGGTAGTCTTCTAAAACGAATCGAATATCCCGAAGCGGTGACTTATACTCAGGCATAGTATTCCCCGTTGTTATAGTTATCTTTCATAAAATTGGCTGCGATAATACCGTTATCTTAGATTATTTGCTATCATCTGCGCCGATTTTTCTTGGAACTTCCAAAAAAATCCACTTTTTTGTACGCTTTGCATCACTTTCTGGATCAGACTTATGTCAAAAAATTCGTCAACGTCGAATGACGCAGCTCACCGTTGCGTTATTACAGGAACTG
>JAPOUS010000133.1 GCA_026708525.1 Cellvibrionales bacterium | reverse complement strand
TGCCTGACTTTAGTAAGAAATCAATGCAGGAAGAAAAAAGGAGTTCGATAGCAACAGAGAGGCAAAAAATCTCTCTGGACGCAACCTATGTGATGCAAGCGACTTCATGCAAACTATCGATGACTCACTTCTCTACCACCCACCGTAGTAAAAAAACAGGTTTCTTAGGCTGGTATCGGACTTAATGGTTTTTGATAGCTTTACCCACCTAATCAATCTAACCATCCTACCGTTGCGGGGGCAGTGTTAGCTTTGACAAGCCTGTTTTATTTACAGCTTGCCTCACTAACTTCCCAATTTAAGGCCAAGGCCACCTTAGAATGGCGGCATTATGCCTTAAATAGAATAAAATAACCAATGTGGATCTACTCGAAGAACAAGGGGGAAGTATCCACTAAAAAAGACAATGCTTGGCAAAATCTTTTAGCTCATTTGCCGTCCAATCGCCTTTGGGTTTAGCTTTTAAATCGGCACACCATGCATCGCTACCCACGTCTGGTTTACAGGCAGAAATAAATAAAGCCACAGAAAGAAAAAGAAAAAATTTTTTCATCGTATTATTAAGGGGATCTCTAATAATTGATTTTGAGGTTCTGCGCTGAATTTCAAGATTTTCAGCAACTATTATTATTTTTACATTTCGAAAGAAGCTCTATCCCTGCCTTTAACTTCATCCATACAATCAACTAAGGATTTTTTTTGGCGTCCTTGCGCATCAAAATTACTAGCGGACAACCAAGCAACATAGGCTTGCTGTAACGATGGCCATTCATTATCAAGCACTGAAAACCAAGCCGTATCGCGGCTTCGACCTTTATAAACCAAGTGCTGCCTAAACACTCCCTCGAATTGAAACCCTAATCGCAATGCCGCTTTTTTAGATTTTTCATTATGGTTATCGCACTTCCATTCATAGCGCCTATACCCACAACCATCAAAAACATGCTGCATCATTAAAAACATCGCTTCGGTAGCAATGGCGGTTCGTTGTAATTGGCTTGAATAATGAACATGTCCGACTTCAATACTGCCCCGTTGCGGCTGGATGGCAAGAAAGCTAACCAACCCTAAGGCACTACTGTCTTGAGTATTTACCACAACAAAAAATAGTGGATCCTTATCTGAACTCACTGAAGTGAGCCAAGTAAGAAAACGATCAAAGGTTTCAAAGGGGCCATAGGGTAAATAGGTCCAATTTTTAGCGAACGCTGCCTCACATAACACGTCGAATAAAGGTTCAACATGCCGATTAACATCAAGCCGCTCAAGGCGGCAAAATTTACCAGACAGGGTGTGTTCGCCTGGCAATTTAGCCCCTTGCCAATCATCAAGAGAATCGCCAACAGGCTGCCCAAAGCCGTTCATCCCTGCATTATTCATGTTATATCTTCCTGTCTTTTTTAATAAGATCATAAGCTGATTGAATGACTTGCGAGCGTTCCGTTGCCCCCTTAATAGCAGACTCAGGTACGCCTTTCGCCATCAGCTTATCAGGATGATTTTCACTCATCAATTTTCGGTAGGCTTTTTTAAGCTCTTTATCTGACACTGAGGCATCCACACCTAAAACATTATAAGCATCCGCTAGCTGATCTTTAGGAGATGCACCACCAAAGCTGCCACCTGCTGAATACCCTTGAAACTTTTGCTGCGACTTTAAAAGGTTAAGAATATGTTGGAAAACAAATGCCGGCAGACCAATACCCGATGCGATTTTAAGAAGCTTTTGCTCTTCGTCTGCGCGTAGCTCACCATCAACCATCGCAAGACTAATCAGCGTCTCAAGGAGCACTTGTTTTAACCGCGCTTTACCTCGAGTAACCTGAACAAACTCTTTTAATAAATCACGGTAATCAACATTTGGATCAGCCCCTTCTTTAAACCAGGCAATGGCTTTTTCACGACCGCTAGCATCCAAACCCCAGTCTTTAATAATTTGTTCGGTATGAGCAATTTCTGCTTCACTAATACGGCCATCGGCTTTGGCTACATCGCCAAGCGCTGTAAACAGCACCCGCATAAAAATCGCTTTGATTTGCTCAGGGTTTCGGCCACGAAGATTATCGCCTGCCACACCACTCACTGATCGATCAAAAAACCAGCCTGCCATATAACCCACCGCAGCACCTAAAAACCTGCCCACGGCAAAGCCTATGATGACCCCAAGTAATCGTCCCCAAATAAACATATCAGACCTTTACAGTGAAAAAGAATAAACAAGAGAGGGAGATTGGCTACCAACCTAACTGCGCTTTAATAAAAGGAATGGTGATTTTTCGGCCAGCTGCTAGCGTCGCCACATCTAACTGATCAACCACTGTCATTAACGCATTCAAATCCCGACCACTGCGCTGAATAATAAAAGTTGCACACTGATCCGTCAAACGCATCCCCCGCTGCTTGGCACGAAGCTGCAAGAGGTGGATTTTGTCATCGTCACTTAATGCAGGTAAATGCAAATTCAAACAGGCCGCTAGGCGAGATTTTAAGTCTAAAAGCGTAAATTCTGTGTGATGCACTGGCTGCTGTAAGCTAAATATCAGCGGCTTACCCTCTTCTTTTCGAAGATTATACAGATAAAAAAACATCGATTGCCAAGCGGCATCCGCTTTGATCACATCAATATCGTCAACACACACCCAATAGAAGCTTTCCAGCTGAGGCAATAAGGCATTCGGATCGAAATCCATGAGCTTTTTAATGGGAAGATACAACGACGTCATACCCAACTGATGCGCGTAAAGGCAGCTGGCTTTTAGAATATGCGATTTGCCAGAGCCTGAGCTGCCGGTTAAGGTAAGAAAATCCGATTGCTTTTGATAGATAGCAGTCTGTAGGCTATCAATAATCCACTGCTGTGCAGGTGATGCAAAAAACGTCTCAAAGGAGACCTCTGCATCTGTGGATAAATCAAACACCTGTTGCTGCATTAATTTTCTCTTACATTAATTCGCTTCGCTTAAAAAACCGTTTGGTCAATCAGCTGCTATTTTTTCCAATAAAAATAGTGACGATACTGATCCGGCTGATTAAGCTCCCGTGGCAGTCGCCCGCCTTGCTCCAATAGCGACAAAAACTTATCAAAATCAGTATTCAAAGACACCGCGACATTCATCCGGCTATCTTCCACTTGAGTAACTGCCACGCCACTGACAACATTTAAACTTTCAAGGTATTGCACCACTTGGGTGTAATCATCAAAATCAACCACATTGGCTATCGAGAGTAAAAATTCATTCTGCCCATATTGTAGATTCATCGCAGCCCGGCTTGAATAATGTTTACCCAACCAGGCAAAAGCAGTGTCTAGGGATTCATCGAGTGAACCTGCAATACCAGCACCTCGGAATTGCTCCTCACCATCAATCAATAACCAGTCAGCATCAATGGTATTAAACGCCAACGCTTTACATCGGATAACAAAAGTCGCATCTTGCGACTGACCATAGGTTGCCGATTCAATTTTAGCAACATCATGCTGCCAAAGGCTTACAGGGTTTATTTTACGCGTGATATAGCGATTGGGAAAAAGTGGTGCCAATCCAAACCGGCTGGCATCTCTTGCTATTTCGGCTTCCATTCCGGGTTTATCATTCAATAAAGATACTTTGCCACCTTGCTCCATGACTGCAAACACCATGGGCTCAGGACGATTGGGCGGCCAAAAGGGTAAGCGAGCAATTTTAATCAAATCCGTAATGTATTTTTCAGGAAAACTTACCTGGAGATATTGCCGGGTTTCGCCATTCACTTGGCTCGATAAATACTGGTATTGCTCTACCCATCGAGCAGCCTGTGCCAAATCGGTTGCCAGTGCAGAATTTGCACGGATCGCCGCTTCTGTTTGACCGGAGGATTTTGCCAGCACTTGAACCAAAGCGGCCTTTGCGCCCGATTTATAATTATCCCCTTGCCTAGACTCAATCGGCACCTGGGCTTCAAAAATATCGACACGCTTTTTTGCCAGCAGAGAGGGAACAGAAAAAAAACAAAAACCAAGAAGCGAGATAGTAAGGAATGAAAATCCAGCGCTCTGAAGATTGGAAAATCGCAACATGGGGAATCGCAAAATAGCTACTCTCACAACAACATCGTAAAGTTAGGCTATTTTAGGCAGTCTTGTAGCAAGATTCACCCATAATTGTTAAAATTACCGGGTTTTTTTGAATCCACTTCTAAACGTTTCGGATCAAGCCCAACAATTTCCTAAGAATTACCTAAGAGCTATTTAAAAGCTATGACTGATCAATCGCTTACTTACCGTGATGCCGGCGTCGATATTGATGCAGGTAACCAGCTTGTTGAAAATATTAAACCTGCGGTTAAACGCACACAGCGAAAAGAGGTCATGTCAGGTCTCGGTGGCTTCGGTGCGTTATGCGAATTGCCTACAAATTATAAAGAACCTGTCTTGGTTTCAGGCACTGATGGCGTAGGCACTAAATTACGTTTAGCCATTGACGCCGGCAAACATGATACGGTGGGCATTGATCTTGTTGCTATGTGTGTCAACGATTTAATTGTTCAAGGTGCCGAACCTTTATTCTTTTTAGATTATTTTGCAACGGCCAAACTCAAGGTTGACGAGGCCACAGATATCATTACCGGCATCGCCAAAGGCTGCGAATTAGCAGGCTGTGCACTCATTGGTGGTGAAACCGCTGAAATGCCAGGTATGTACCAACAAGGTGATTATGATCTGGCAGGATTTTGTGTAGGCGTTGCCGAAAAAAGCCAACTCATTGACGGCTCAAGTGTTAGCGCAGGCCAAAAGATTATTGCCTTAGCATCCAGTGGCCCGCATTCTAATGGCTACTCATTAATTCGCAAAATTCTCGAAACTGCCAATGCATCACTTGACGATCAAGTGGACGGTAAATCACTTAAAGATCACTTGCTTGAACCCACTCGCATTTACGTGAAAGCCATTTTATCCTTGATGAAAGATATTAAGATCCATGCCATCTCGCATATCACAGGCGGCGGTTTACTTGAAAATATTCCTCGCGTGTTACCCGAAAATACCGCAGCAAAGATCAGCCAAAACGCATGGGAATTGCCTGCAATTTTTAAATGGTTGCAGGAAAAGGGCAATATCGAAACCACCGAAATGCTCAGAACCTTCAACTGTGGTACGGGTCTTATCCTTTGTGTGAGTCCAGAAGATGAAACCTCCACCCTCGAAAAACTAAACGCCCTCGGTGAAAGTGCATTCACCATTGGTGAAATCGCCGCACAAGACGGTGAGCCTTGTGTGCTTTTAGATTAATCAAGCATTAATGAGCTAACCATGAAAAAAAAACTGGTTATTTTAATCTCAGGCAGCGGCAGCAACTTACAATCATTTATTGATCAGTGCGCATCAGGCGATCTAGATGCTGAAATTGTCTGTGTTATCTCAAACAAAGCCAATGCCTATGGCCTTGAGCGCGCTCAAGCCGCAGGTATTCCAACCGTCACCTTGAGTCATAATGACTTTGCCTCAAGAGAAGCCTACGATAGTGCGCTGGCTAAACAGATTGAACCCTACCAACCTGATTTGATTGTTCTCGCCGGATTTATGCGGATTCTTACACCGGCCTTTGTGCAACAGTATTTGGGACGATTAATTAACATTCATCCTTCACTATTGCCCAAATATCCTGGCTTAAACACCCATCAACGTGCCATTGATGCAGGTGAAAAAGAAGCAGGTGCCACGGTGCATTTTGTCACCGAAGAACTCGACGGCGGCCCAATCATTGCGCAAGCCAGTGTCCCCATCCTTGAAGGTGACACCGCGCAAACACTGGCCAAACGCATTTTGGTAGAAGAACACAAGGTTTTCCCGCTCGCAGTAAACTGGTTTCTTGAAGGGAAACTCCGTTTTATTGAAGGAAAAGCCATTTTTAACGGTGAGCCATTGCCACCTTCTGGCCATGCTTATCCATAGCCCCAAGCACCAGACCATCGACAGTCTGATTCTTGCCGGCGGCCAAAGCCGCCGCATGGGGCACCCCAAAGCCCTACTCGAGGTTAGCGGCAAACCGCTTATCACTCACCTCACTGAGCAAATGGCTCCATTAAGCCAAACCCTCTATATTGCAGCTAGAGATAAAGCCACAAGCATTCAGCCCTGGGTGGCCTCTCATCAAGCTGAGTTTATTGACGATTATTATGCAACCGATGAAGGGCCACTCTCAGCTATTGCAGCGGGCCTTAAAAAAACCCATAACGCATGGCTTTGGGTTGCCAGCACTGACTGCTTTGGTGACATGAATGCTGTTTTATCCTTATTATTCACAGCTACAACCCCTCCCTCTTCGCCCATAATTTTTCTAAACCACATTGGCAGATTCCAACCACTACAGGCACTCATACACACTGATTTAACTGACGATGTCATTGCCTGGCTGGATTCAGGCAACCGAGCAGTCATGCCGTGGTACAAAAAACATAACGCTTTAGCTGTAGAATTTACGAGCCCCAGTTTCTATTCGAACCTCAACTCGCCTGAAGATTATTCCGGACTTCTTTCACATTTAGCCGGGTAAATTTTACACAACGCTTGCGATGAAAGGCGAAAACCGTACCCTAACAAGACAAATAGACAAAATATGTCTTGTTGTTTTGAATCATTTTAAATAACACATAAGCACTTTACGGATAAAGAAAACAATGCTTCTATCCATCCCCGAAAAACCAGAACTTACGGATACACAAGCGCAAATACTCGATGCGGCCATTCGTTGTGTTGGCCGATTAGGGCTACAAAAAACCACGCTGAACGACATTGCCACTGAGGCAAACGTCGCCCGATCAACCGTTTATACTCACTACTTAAATCGTGATGATGTCATACGATTTGCGCTTCTCCACAGCGGCTACTGTTTTGTTGAAAAAATTGCGAGCGCCATTGAAGAAGTCCCCCAAGGTGCTGAACGGCTGGTTGAAGCCACCTTATTTGCCTTGCAAACACTCCCTAACGAACCGTGTTTAATGCTGATCACTGATCACAATCTCAACAAAATGGTTAATGAACACACATTAACCACAGAAGCAGGCTTTGCTATTACAACCGCCATTGTTGAATTTCTGATTGGTGATGCGCCTACAGATGACATCAGTCGAGAACAGCAAGCAGAAATCGCCCTGAGAACGTTTTTATCTCTTTTAACCTTGCAAGGGCCAGAGCCGAGAGATGTCGAATCGCTTCGTGCATTTATCAACGCGTGGCTATTACCCCCTCTTGGATTGACGAAATAATACAAAAGAATACATTTATGGAAAACACAGTGATCAGCGAAGCAGCACCACAGAATACGCAAGCCTCAGTGGAGGTTATTGAATGCACCAACCCAGCCACAGGTGATTCCCTTGGTACTGTGGTTGTTGATACCTCAGCAGATGTGCAGCAAGCTGTCGAGCGCGCACGCGCTGCTCAAAAAGTCTGGGCAAAAAGTTCATTCAAAAAACGCAAGGCTGTCCTTTCGCATATCAGTGAATATTTACTGGATCATACGGATGAAATTTGCAGCCAAATCGTCGCCGACGCAGGAAAAACTTTTGAAAATGCATTGCTTGGTGAAATCATGCCAACGTGCAACAAAATCGCTTGGTTGATTAAACATAGCGAAAAACACCTAAAGCCAGAAAACGTTGGATCAGGTATTTTGATGCATAAAAAAGGCCGCATTGATTATGTGCCCTTAGGTGTTGTTGCGTGCATTATCCCTTGGAATTACCCGCTTCAAAATATTATTAGCTCGTTAGTTGCGCCATTAATGGCCGGTAATTCGGTGATTTTAAAACCCTCTGAGCAAGTCGCATTTTCGAGCCAGCAGTTTTTAAAAGTCATTCATCAAGCGTTAGCCAAAGAAGGCATTAGCTTAGATACCGTGCAAATTGTTCAAGGCTTTGGCCCAACAGGTGCTGCCCTGATTGATGCCCGCGTCGATAAGATTTTATTTATAGGCTCGGTCGAAAACGGTCGCCGCATTATTGAAGCCTCTGCCAAACACATTACTCCTGTGGTCATGGAACTCGGCGGAAAAGACCCTATGATTGTTTGTGAAGATGCACACCTAGAAAAAGCCGTTCACTCGGCAATTGGTGGCTGCTTTATCAACCTTGGGCAAAACTGTGTCGCCTCAGAGCGCATTATTGTTCATAAAAACCAATACGAAGATTTTTGTCGAGAAGTTTCAAGTATTGCCAACAGTATGCGTCAACAAGTACCTTCAGGCCCTGGGGTAACCGATGTGGGCTCTTTAACTTCGCCGCATCAAATCGCCATTGTCGAACAGCTTGTTAATGATGCCATAGCCAAAGGCGCTAACGTTTTAGCTGGTGGCAAGCGCCGCACGGATCTTGGTCAGAACTTTTTCCCGCCAACTATTTTGACAGACCTCACAGATGACATGGACATTGTTTCGACCGAGGTCTTTGGCCCTGTGATGCTTATTTTTAAAGCAGATTCTGAAGCCGATGCTATTCGCATGGCCAATGATTCTAACCTTGGTTTGCAATCTTCTGTCATTACGCATGATAGACAGCGCGGAGAAACAATCGCTAAACAAATCGAATCCGGCGCCGTGTGTATTAATGATTTTGGACTTTGCTATGTCAACCAGGATTTACCTTTTGGTGGCACAAAATATTCAGGCTATGGCGTGATGAATGGTCGCGAGGGTTTACGTGCTTACACAACCCCTAAAGCTATTTTAGCCGATCGGTTTCCATTGGAAATCCCACCAAAACTATTCCCGGTAAAACCTTTGGATTATGAAAAATCCAAAGCTTCATTGCAGTTACTTTTTAAACGCTCAATGAAAGATAAAATCAAAGCTTTACTTAAAGTGATCGGCATCAGCATAAAGGCCATTTTTAAATAATATTCACAACATAAAAAAAATAAAAATTAACAAATAAAAGGAGAACTCCATGCCAACCACGCTAATCATTGGTATTGCCATCATTATGACGTGGGCAGGTTTGCTCATGGCTTTTATGCAATATGCCGCTGTGGTCAAAATGCCACATAAACGCCTTAGAGAACCTAAACCTAACCGCGTTACCTTAATGAAAAAAATCATCAACGTCAGTGGCAACATGGGTGTATCCGTTTTGTTATTACTGGGCACCTTATACTTCGCAGGTACTGCAATGATTTATACCGAATCAGCCAGCTACCTCACCATCTTTGGCGAAGGTTTGGCCATTTTATTACTGTATGATTTTATCTATTACTTCTTCCATCGTGGCATGCATCACCCCAAAATTATGAAGCAAATTCATGGTGTGCATCATTACATTCGTCACCCTACTGCATTTGAAAGTATCTACGTTCACCCTTTAGAAGGCATTGGCGGTAATGGGTTGTTTTTACTCTCAATCTTTATGTTAGGGCCAGTATCCAGTGAAGGATTCTTGTTAGCCTTTTTTGTTTACTCAACTTGCAACATTTTGGTTCACGCCAATATCAAATGGGAACACCCATCGATGAAGCTTGCCAACTACTGGGCGCAAAAACATGACATCCATCATGGCGTACATCTCAACCGAAATTACGCTTCCATCTTCCCATTCTGGGACAAGATGTTTGGCACTTACGCTTAAGGAGAGAGCAATGAAAAAACGTGTTTTAGTCACAGGCGGCTGCGGTTTTATCGGCAAAAATTTAGTCAATGGTTTTGTTGAGCAAGGCTGTGATGTCACCGTCTTGGATTACAATGGCAAGCCGTTCCGCTCCGATGTCACCTTTATTGATTGCGATATTCGCGATAAAAATGCCGTACTTAAAGCCTGCGAGGGCATGGATACTGTTGTACACAATGCCTCTATTGTATTAACCAAACAAGTCCTTAAAAAAATGGTCTGGGATGTTAATCTCGGCGGTACTGAAAACATCATTGATGCTTGCAAAATCCACAACATACCCAAGCTGGTTTATATCAGCTCTGCCTCTGCTGTGTATGAAGGCAAAGACATTGAAAACGGCGACGAAACACTACCTTATTCGTCTATTTCACAAGCTGATTATGCCGATTCCAAAATTGCGGCTGAAAAAATCGCACTGGCTTTTAGCGGCACACAAAGTACAGCTGTTTGCGCCATAAGGCCTCATGTAGTGTTTGGCCCAGAAGATAACCGCTTCGTACCTAATATTTTACAAAGGTTAGAAGAAGGCAAGCTTAACCGCGCCGTTGGTAATCGAGATAAATTATCGGATTTTACCTACATCAGTAACTTAGTTGATGGGGTATTACAAGCTGAAGAAAAGCTAGCTATTGGCAGCGCTTTAGATGGACAAGCGTACTTTATTACTAATGGCGAACCCATGGCTTTTTTTGATTTTGTTGAAGATTTTATTGTTGAGATGGGTCACCCTAAAATCACTAAAAAAGTTCCCTTTTGGTTAGCCTATTGTGTCGCAGCCTGTGTTGAAGGCTTTGATAAACTCAAAGGCGGCAGTTTAAAAGAAAACGGTATGACACGGTTTGCGATTAAGTATATGGTGACGCACCACTATTATTCGATCGAAAAAGCAAATAAAGATTTTGGTTATACACCGAAAGTATCACTTGCCGAAGGCATTAAATTAACCGTTAACCATCTCTCTAACGCTTAATCAAATGGATCGACTGGCTAACTCAGTCGATCATCATTTTTTTCAATTGCCTGCGTTTATCTGCGCTTTAACAAACTCAATAAACAGCCGCGTTTTTTTAGGTAGCCCCTTAACGCTTGGATACAATAGATAATAATCAATCGAAGGTAAACGATAATCTGGCAACACCTGCACCAGTTTTCCTGATGTCAGGCTTTGCTCTGCAATCATCAATGGCAACAAAATTACCCCAGCGCCTGCTTCGGCAGCCATTTTCAATGAAGAAAAATCATTCATTTCAATGGTGGGTTTTACACGAATACGTTCTTCTTTACCTTCGGGGTTCATCGCCATCCATTCCTTGCGGCCGATTTGGTCTCGCATGGTTAGTAGTCGATGTGATTCCAATGCCTGAAAAGACATAGGCACTCCAAACCGCTTAAGGTAATCTTCAGAGGCAAAAAATGCGCCTGACGATTGTAACAAATGCTGACAAACTAACTGAGAATCATCCAACTGCCCTACACGAATTGCACAATCAAACCCTTCTCTAATCATATCCACTCGACGATTCGACAAATCCAAATCAACCGAAATTTTTGGATACAGTAAACTAAACTCGGCAACAATAGGCGCTAAAAGATACTGTCCTAACGATAACGAAGTCGTTATGCGCAAAACACCCTCAGGTTCATCCTTAAGACTTAATACAGACTCCTTAGCAAGCTCCGCCTCATCCAATACTTTTTGGGCGCGGATAAAAAGGGCTTGCCCCATATCCGTTAATCGAACCGCTCGAGTATTTCGCTCAAGCAAACGCACACCTAAACTCTGCTCAAGCTCAGTGAGTCGTCGGCTAACTTTGGATTTTGGCAAATTCAATGCATCTGCGGCTTTTGAGATGCCTTGAAGTTCTGCGACTTTCACAAATATGGGTAGGTCGTTTAAATTCATCTGTCTAAGCACGTCTATAGAATACATGCATTTTTACACGGCCAGCCAATGAATAAAAGAGAAGGAAAACGCAAGACAAAAGACGGTGAGGGCAATTGCCCTCAAAAGACTTTACCAGCTCGCATCAAGCGTCATTGAAAAATCAACCGGGGTCTCAGGCTCAGTGACATCGGTAGCACTAAATGAAACACTTACTGAATCAAAGCCATAGGATTCACTGTTAGCTACTACGGTATTGACTTGGTCTTTGTAGGTTAAAGCATCACTTGTATACTCTATGCCATCTGATGGAATAATTGTTAGAGAAGCTGTCCCTGCTTCATTTTCTATTACAATGGTTTCAGCATCTGTACTTGAAAAAGAGGCAAAATAACTGAAGCCATTATCCGACACTGCTATAGTTCGAATATCATCATCTTGAAACAAAATGTCTTCTTCGCCTTCAGTTACTTTAGACAGGGTAATAGCGCCTTGCATATCCGTCAAAAATTCCACCGTATGATCAATAGATACTCCATCATCTGAACTGAGATTCAAAGTACCTTCTAAGGCAATTGAGTCATTAATTTTGACTAGCTCCACCTTAGCAGAGGCCGAGTAAGCTCCTGAGGCATCATCTACATCATCAGTCAGTTCGTAAGTTCCCGTTAATCGACCATTATCAACTAAAGTTAATGTCAAGGTGCCATCTTCTGAAGTATAGATACCGTCTGACTCCGTTAGTGTAAGTAGTGCACCTTTGTCAGAACGATATCCAGCATTCGGTAATTTGATTGAAGCGTCGCCATCATTTTCATTATCGGATAACGTAAAGAGTGCCAATCCATTGCCATCAACCACCATCTTGGCAGAAATATCCGCTTCAGGGTCAACAACAACATTTTCACCTTGTAAATCTTTATTTATTAATACCCAGTTGCCTTCAAGATTATCTAAATCCGTAGATTTGAACTGCTCATAGTAATTAATGTCATAACGATTTTTTGGCGTTTGATCTACAACCTCTTCCTCAACAGGCAACTCAAAGAAGTCAAGAAGCTCGTCAACACAGCCAGTTAAAAGAGAGCCTGCAATTACCGGCACAAGCAATTTTTTCATTACACTTTCCTTTGTTTTTGTTATTTGAAAGAATAAAAAATAACGCAGAAAAAGAAGCTACCAAGAGAGCATAAAAATTGCAAAATCTTACACGCTTAATAGTATGACTTGAGACTTTTTACCGAATCAGTGGCCGTTCATCGCTTCATCGATTTGGTTAAGGCACACAAGTAAATCGTTAGTGGAAATGCATTTCACCTGGCAAAACACTTCTCCCATTGCCGATAGATTAGCGCCTTTTGGCAGAGGAATTTGTTCTTCAATCAGCATTTTAACTCGAGGAATAAACAGCCATTGCAGCCATTCATTAAAATCCATCTGATCAACAGCAAAAGGCTCTTGGCTCATTAAAGCCTCTTCAGAAGGGGATTCTACCGTCCAAAGATCTTGCGCCCTGAGCACCTGCTCTAATTTATCAAGTAATTGTGACACCTTCTGTGACATGGTTTAACCTAACTCTTGTCGAAAGGCAGGCAAGGCATCCAACAATAACCTACCATAACGTTTGGTAATGACACGCTTATCCATTAACGTAATTTGGCCTTTATCTTTTTCGGTTCGAATTAACCGACCACAGGCTTGAATTAATCGGCGAGAAGCATCAGGCAAAGTGATTTCCATAAAGGGGTTTCTGCCATTATCTTCCATCCACTCAGCTAACGCTGAATCCACCGGATCATCAGGAACTGAAAAAGGCAACTTAGCAATAACCACATGCGTGCAATGTGTCCCCGGTAAGTCGATGCCCTCAGCTAAACTTGCGAGACCAAAAATAATGCTTTGCTTACCTTTATCAATCGCTTCAACATGACGAGACAATAAACGCTGCTTATTCATTTGGGTTTGGGCCAGGGTTTTTTCCTGAAAACTTGCAGGCACTTGCTCATACACCTCATTCAATTGCCGTTTGGATGAAAATAGCACCAAAATGCCTAAATGCCCTTGAATTAACTTCGGCAGATGATCAGCAATTTCTTCACTGTGCTTTTCGGTTAAATGCGGTTCGACTTGAAGGCTTGGCACCACAAACGCGGCATTATCTTGATAATTAAATGGGCTTTGTACCACAGCCGTTTGCACCCATTTAGGCAAGCCTGCTTGCATACGAATACGCGAAAAATTGCCTAAGCTTGTAATGGTTGCCGAGGTAAGCACAGCCCCTGCACACTTTTGCCAAAGGTGTTGCGACAAAGTTTGTGCAGCTAGCAACGGGCTTGTACATAACTCATACTCAATAACATCGTTATGACTAAGAAGCTGAATCCATCGAGCATCAGGTAAATCGTCCTGCTGATGTTGATACGCTTGCCATAGATGCCATTGTTTCTGGCAAATATTCAGCATTTGCCCGACTTCCGTTAGCAACCACTCTAATATATCTTGCGAAAGCCCCGAGCTATTCTCTTCCATCGCATCATCAATGACTTGATGCGCGCTTTCAAACTGTACACAAAGGCTTGCAAACACCTGACCTAATGATTTTGCAATAAGCTGCATCGACTCAGGCACTTCCCCTTTCGGAAATCGGTAATGCGGCAAGTTATTTTGAGACTCTTCCGTAAGAGAGCTTAAAAGTGGCGCTATTGCCTGCTCAATTAACGGTTTAAGCGCTGTAAATTGCGTCTTTGCCTCAAGTAGCAGTGAAGGCAGCTCATCCAGAGGCTTCATTAACGCGTGAAAACTGGCATAGTCTTTTTGGATTGTCGCTACCGCTTTAATGGCCTGATCAAACCAAAATAAACTCCCTTGTATGCGCACCTGGCCAGAAAAATGCCTGAGAGCAATATCAGGCAAGTGGTGCGCTTCATCAAAAATATAAATCGTCTCCGAAGGGTCTGGAAGAATCACGCCGCCACCCAATGCTAAATCGGCCATGACTAAGTCATGATTAGCCACCACACAATCCACCTTAGTGAGCATTTCACGGGCTTTAAAAAAAGCGCATTGGCCAACGTGTTGACAACGCCTGCCAGCGCACATATGTCGATCTGATGTGAGCTTACTCCACAACACATCATCTATTTCATCCGACCAATCATCTCTATCGCCTGACCAATTTCCGCGCAACAAGGATTGCGCCAGCGTTTCAACGATGACTTGATCATCTTGTTCAATCGGAGAAAAACTCTCCGCACCAAAGAGTGGCTCTTGCGCTAGATCTTGCTGTAAATGCCGATCCAGTTGACTTAAACACAAGTAACGCCCTCGCCCTTTAGCCAATGAAAAGTTAAATGCTAACTGGCTGTGCTTTTGGATATCCGGCAGATCTCGGTGAATAATTTGACTTTGCAGGGCAACCGTTGCCGTTGAAATTACCACTTTCTTTTTAAGGGCTGCCGCTATAGGCAAGACCGCCAGTGTGTAGGCGACTGTTTTCCCTGTACCAGTACCGGCTTCAATCACTGAGATGCCTGCATTATTGATACGATTGCCATCGCCATCAGATTCAATCGCAGCAAGGCTCCGGGCAATGGTAGCAATCATCTCCTTTTGACCGGCACGAGGCTTTAATGACTTGTTCTTTAATAACTGACTATAAGCCTGCTGAATTGATGATTTTAACTGGTTGGAGAGCATATTCTCATTCGGTCAGAAAAATGGTATTTTACACTGCTTTATCAGCAATGGATGATGTAATAAATTCTATGGGTTGAGTCTAGTACTTCAATTGACAACATTTGTTTACTCGCCCTAAACATTGGATTTAATTGAGAACACCCTCTAAAATCTTGCATTATAACTTATCGACTGGCAGTTTTACGATGTTTAAGCAATTATTTAAACCCTCTTTTAAGCCGTCTCTTAAGCCATCCCTTAAGCCTAAGTGGCAACACAAAGACCCAGAAGTGCGTGTTAAAGCACTTGAACAATTAAACAAAGACCATCTCGAAACCCTTGTTACACTCATCCATGAAGATGCTGAGTCTTCTGTTAGGTTAGCCGCTTTTACAAAACTCCCAAGCATAGACGATCTGCTCACTCACTACAATTCAACACCCCATTCATCGGATAAGCCTGACTTTTCCAAACATATTCTTCAACGCCTGGATGATCAGTATAAGCTCCAATCATTCAAAGAAGACACCATCTCTTTACTTAAAAACCACGATTTCTTTGACACATTTGTGCAACAAACAGGCAATGCAGCTTTATTGGATCAAATTGCTAATGCTTTTAGCCCACATGAATCAGACCAATTAGCCCTTATTAAAAACACCAAACAACACAGTATTCGCACCAAGTTAATTGGCCAATTAGAAACGGAAACCGCTCTACGCGAGGCGTGGCAATGGTTAAAATCCCGCGATAAAACCGCAGCCAAAGCCTGCAAGCAACGTTTAGATGCTTTGCAATCAGAAAAAAAACTGAGAGAAAAACAACAACAAAAAGCCGAATTAATTCTGCAAAAACTGCAAGACTGCCAAAATAAACATCAAAAATCGCCCTTGGCTTCAATTATGGATGTGCAACAAAAAGCCTTTGCACAATTGGATCAGTCACTGATATCCAGCGACACCATCACAGCGATTCATCAAGCAATAAGCGACATAGAATCACGCCTTGCTAAAGAAGCAGCCGATCAAGCACAAGCAACCCACGCGAACGAACAAGCAGCAAAATACAAGCAAGTTATTTCAAAGCTCGATGAACAAATCGCTAAGGCTGAACAAGCGATCGGTCAACTCGTCAGCCCTGATGCACAACACATCGACAATATTCTGATTTCAATAAAGCAAAATATAATCCAAAAGCTTGGCGATAAGCCTCTAGCAAAGGATCCTCAAGGGCAGAAACTTATCTTGCTCGAAAAGCGTTTAGCGAACTACAAACACACCTTTACCCTATTACTCCAAGCATCAGAAATTGACACCAACGACGTGAGTATTGACCAAGTAAAACAAAGTATTGTAAAGCTCTCGCAATTTGAAAAAAATCTCGCTGATGCGCCAGCACTCAACCAACAAATTCGTCATGGGATTGATCGACTAAACGCCTACTTAACTAAATGCAAACACGAACAGAAAGGCATTCTCAAGTTATACCTTGAACACATTAAAAAAGTATCCACAGCTGTTAACGACAAACAGCTCACGGATGCCCAAAAATACATGCAGATTGCTAAACGTCAGTTCAAACGCCTAGATCAAACCAACCATTCAAAACACCAAGCCGAACATTCACGCTTAGAGAAAAGCATTGTTGAGCTCAAACAATGGAAGCGTTTTTCAACGGATCCTGTCAGAGAAAGGCTCATCCAATCCATGCAAGCTCTCGTTGATGACTCAACAATCGCACCCGACGAAAGAGCCAAAACCATTAAGCAATTACAATCTGAGTGGCGAAGTTTAGGCTATTCTGAAGATCAAACACTCTGGGACAACTTTCAATCATTAGCGAAAGAGGCCTACCGCCCCTGCAAAGAAGCCTTTAATGAAGAAAAAACACAACGGGCATTTAATCTCGAGCAACGACTTATCATCTGCGAAGAAATCGAAGGCTTTATTGAAAAAACACACTGGCATCTAACAGATTATAAAGCGCTTGATAAATTGCTCAGCAATATTCTCAATGAATGGAGCAAATACTCGCCTGTTGAGCGATCAGAGCACGCTAAAACTCAAGAGCGATTCAGTAAAAGCGTTGACTTTATTAAAGAAAAGCTCAAGCTCCACAAAACAGACAACCTAAACCAGCTCGCTACCCTTGTTGAAAAAGCCTCTGCTCTGCTTGAAGAAACCGATGCAGATACCGCTCTAAAAACACACCAAGGCTTGTTAAACCAATGGAAAAAAATCGGCATTACGTTTCGATCTGATCAACAAAAACTATGGCAGCAATTTAAAGAAATAGGCGACACCTTATATAGCCGTAAGAAACAAAAACGCCAAGCCGAGAAAAAGGATCATGCCGATCGCTTAGACTATATAAGTGACAAAAAAAATCAAATGCAACGCCTAATTGATGATGCTAACAACAGTGACATTGCAACCAATCCAATCGAGTTGAAATCTGCTTTTAACGCTCTCAAACATGAATGTCTTACCGTAGAAAACATTTCTCCCAAAGAAAGCGAGCGATTAAAACAGACACTTGAAAAACTTACAGTGAATCTTGACACCATCTTGGCCAAACGTAAACGGCATGAATGGGTCAGTCAGTTCAGTGCTTTTGATGAATACCTAGAAACCCTAAAAAAAGCCGAGCACGAAAATACCGAAACTGCCGAGGCACAAAATCTATTGCCTAAAAAGTGGCAAGCAAAGGTTATGGCTGCCAATCAACGATTCTCGGCACCTGAGAGTAACTCGCTGACCATAGGCGAAGCACTGTGTATCGAACTCGAAATCCTAGCAAACCAAGAAACACCTGCACACAATCAGCAACAGCGTATTGATATGCAAATACAAACATTGAAGAAAAACTTTGGCAATAACACTAAAGACACGAATGTGTCTAAAAACGAACGCATTGAAGAACTCTACTGTGAATTTTTTGGCTTACCCCAAGCTTTTTTACAAACGAATGGCGCACTCGTTGACCGGTTTATTGCTAGTGGTAACGCCTTTTTAAACTCTCTTTAGGCAGTTTCCATTAAGTCCAACTGCATTTTTTCAAGTAGCGGGTTAGCGTATCCCCACAAAATAAACGGACGATACTCTTCATCGATACTTGAAAAATGCTGCTTAAATACCTGCCTTTCTCTCTCTAATGCCTCGCTACTCAAATCATATTGGGCTTTAAGTTGATCCCCATAAGGAATATGCCCAAATAACTCCTCATAAGCAAAGTAATGGCTGGGAGGAATTTGATACAAGGACAAAATTTCTTTATCCAAATACTCAGCTAATGCATCAGCATCCGCAAAATCCTCTGTAATAACATTGCCATAATTAAGCTGCACCCGCCCTTTAAACCCTGTTACACCTTTAGCAATACTCTCTACATCCTCATGCTCACGTTTTCTATACTGGCCTGTTTTATCTTTTTCAGATAACTCGCGTGCTTTTAAAATATCACAAGGGTCATATTCATAAGACACTGACACAGGGACAATTTTTAACGCATTAATTGCTTCATTAAAGGGGTTTTTACGATCATTAAGCACCAGCATTTTTAAAATAGCAGGATCAGTCTTATCTAGACCATCTTTGGCACGGCCCTCTCGTTGAGCTATCCAAATGGAGGCCTTATCCTGCCTTAAGGATGTCGAGATATATTCAGATAACAACTTTAACGATGCCAATAATTCTCTTGGCCCCTTTGCTGACCGATTAACAACAAAGCTTTTGTTGACACGCATAAGATCAGAAATAAACGTTTTACTTAGCAAATTATCACCAATGGCAATACGCACCGTATCATAGCCATTTATATGCCTAGAGTAGTTGACCAACGCAGGATCGATAACAATATCACGATGATTCGCAATAAATAAATAACCCTCATTGGGATCTAGCTTCTCGATGCCTTTCACTTGAAAAGAAGTCATGGTGTCATTAATCATTGACGAGACATAAGATTCAATTTTTTCTTGAAGGCCAGAAACCGTATTAACCCCTCTCATTTTTCTTGCCAGCTGAAAGCGAATAACAGGTTTGAGAAAGCCTTCCAAGAATTTGGGCAATTTGGGAAAGCCAAGCTGAGTAATCACCGACAGAAACTCGGAATCATGAATGATTCGGTGTATCACCTCTGAGGCTTCTTCATCATTAAAAGGGCGAATGGCTGAAAACTTGTCCGTACCGCTACTCATGGATATTAATCGTTTGTAAAAATCCGGTATTCTAGCGTTTTTCGTATCTAAGAACCATGACAATCCAAAGCTGGGATGTGAACAAAGTGCAGAAGCATAGAAAATATAAAAGCATGGGTTATGTGTAAGGCACAAAAAATTCGTTGACAATCGATGAGCAAAACCTATAATGCACCTCCTCTGATGCGGGGTGGAGCAGCTTGGTAGCTCGTCGGGCTCATAACCCGAAGGTCGTTGGTTCAAATCCAGCCCCCGCTACCAATTTTCCCCTATTGATCTTGTATCCCTTCCTTCTATTGATCTTTGATAAAGCGCCTATTTCCTATTTAGAGTGCCAAGAAATATAGAATACCAAGAAATATAGCGCACCAAGAAAGCCATCCTTAGCTTTGCAACATGACCTTAGAAATTAAACTGCGCAGAGATCATCACCCTTGATGCATCCCCTGCACTACCATCTTTGTTGCGCCGATCACCCCAAAGGTACTCAGTACCAAACATTAACTGCTTGGCAGGCTTCCAAATCAAATTGGCCGCAACATAGTTAGCATCTTTGTAGGCCCAATCTGGCTGTCCCACCGAGTTATTAACTTTAACGTAACTCCATACCAGATTTGATGATAAGGTTTCAGACCATAAATGCTGTAGCGAAATATAACCACCAAAACTATCTAAAGTGACAATCTCATCAGTGGTTGCCCCTAGCCCATAGACACCATCAGAATAACCGGTTTCCAAATCCGGAATTAATAAACCCAAGCCATCAGTATAAACTGCATAGTAACGAACAAAATCTCGCTCACCAAAGCTAAACAATCCACCCATGTTAAAGCCGTAGCCATCAATGGTTTTGTCTTGAACGCCACCTAAATCTACTTTCGTCTCAATTCGAGCATAGGCTGCTGAAAATTGAATATTTTGTCGCTTATTCCCAATTATCACAGCCGACACAAACATTGGCGTAATCAACCCATATTCTGCCACCTGCACATCTTGCTCAAGGCCACTGACCCTCACTTCGCTCTGAGTTGGGTCGAATTCAGACTTTTCAATACTTATACGATAGGTAAATAAGTCTATCGGCGAATGCGTCCATGTAACCAGCGGATGTCTATCTGCATTCATATTCGAGTTAGGCCCTTGATTATCTAATACATTCGCTTGTGAGCTATCTACCATAAAGGCGCTGTAGGTCTGGCCAACTAAAAGAGAGGCTTTGCCTTGACCTAACTTGATATTATCGAAGGCCCCATAAGCATGACGCAATCTAAAATGGCCTGCTCCCCAAAAATCCCCTTCAATTTTTACTTTTAAATCGCTGTTATCAAAAGGGCGTGCCCCTTCTAACCATAAACGGCTGCGCTTGGCGTTAAAATGAATTTGCTGTGTAGCTGGGGTGTAATCTTCGCCATTAATTTTCTTGCTGCCATCAGCCCCTACAACCGGAATTGTCGCTGTTGTAAATTGTTCAACATCACCGATTTGATTGCTAGTATACAGCGCATCAAGCCGAGTAAACCCCCCAACCGTAAAACTGTAAGAGCTATCATGTACATGAAAAAAACCAGCATTTGGCACTTGGGGCTTGCCTACCGAACTCCCACCTGCACCCAAGGCATATGTTGGCAAGGATGCCAGTGCCACTGACTCAAAAAATAATGCAGCCAGTGTAATATTCTTTTTCATACAAATAACCAGTCATTTCAAAAAAATTAGCCTTTTAGACTGGAGCCGTTTTCGAAAATTCCCTTTTTTTATAACCTTATGAATTATCTCGAATTTATTTTTTCAAAAAGAAGCTTTATCGCTCTGCGACTACCCCAACCATGTCAAAGATTTGTCATAAACTTGTTTGACATCAAAAAATCTTTCCCTATAATGGCCACTTCTTTGATGCGGGGTGGAGCAGCTTGGTAGCTCGTCGGGCTCATAACCCGAAGGTCGTTGGTTCAAATCCAGCCCCCGCTACCAAATATCTTATCTTTCTATTCAATCAACTCAACGGATTCGATTAACCCCATGCTAGTCATAGGATTAACCGGTGGTATCGGAAGCGGAAAATCAGCAGTATCCAACCTATTTGAACAAAAAGGGATCACTATTGTTGATGCTGATATTGTCGCAAGAGAAGTTGTAGAACCTGGCACACAAGCTTTAAAAAAGATCAGCGAACATTTTGGCTCTGATATTTTAACGACCAGAGGCACCTTAAATCGCCCAACTCTCCGTGAAATTATTTTCAATGACCCCACAGAAAAGGCCTGGCTAGAAGCGTTATTACACCCCCTCATTGGCGAATCTATTTTTACCCAGCTTCACGAATCCACATCTCCCTATACCCTTTTTGTTTCGCCCCTACTACTTGAATCCAAACAAAAAGATCTTTGTCAGCGAATCCTTGTTATTGATGCACCTGAGTCGTTACAAATTGCACGCACCACTAAGCGAGACAATAATGATGAATCCTTGGTACAGTCGATTATTGACAGCCAAATGCCAAGACAAAAACGCATCAAAGACGCCGATGACATCATCATCAATGATCAGGATTTTACGCACCTTGAAAACGAGGTGGATAAACTGCATGCTTGTTATTTAAAGCTTGCGGAGAGAGAGAAGTGAGCGAACAGCAAGGCAAACCATCAAAAATTATTTGGCAAACTTGTCCCAACTGCCAAACCAAGATTCAATACCGCAAAGATAATCCATTTCGCCCGTTTTGTTCTGAGCGCTGCAAAAATTCAGATTTTTTGGGTTGGACAGAAGAAAAGCATCGCATTGAAGACAAACTGCCATTTTCAGAATTAGACGCAGATTTTGACGAACACCATTAGCCTTTAGACTGCATTAAATTCGTCACGACTGCTTGGTTTGCCTCTGGAAATGCATACTGACCCAATTCACTAACACTTACCCAGCACATATCCTGTTGCTCTTGAGGCGAAGGCTCTGACAGCAAATCAAACACCTCGTAAAAATCAATCTTGACGGTTTTTTCAGGATAGTCGAATTGAATCGATTGAAAAAAACATTCTGACGTAAAACAGATAGCCAACTCTTCGAAAAGCTCTCGCGCCAAGGCAGCTTCACAAGATTCCAAAGGCTCCACTTTACCACCAGGAAATTCCCAATAGCCGCCTTTATGCAAATGTTTGGGCCGCTGAGTAATAAGAATCTGAGATTTATCCTGGCTCCAGATAATCCCAGCAACCACATGAATCACACTATCCGACACAACAACCTCTGCCACAAAAAATCAGGTTCGATACTCAGCATTAATTTTGATGTATTCATGCGATAAATCCGATGTCCAAATCGTAGTTTCACACTCACCTCGATTAAGCTCAACACGAATCTGAATATCTTCTTCTGAAAACAATCGTTGACCCACTTCCTCAGTAAAAGCGGAGACTTTTTCACCCGCATCGACTAAAGGCTCGCCATTGATTGCAACACGTACTTTTTGAATATCCAAATCTGCAACAGGCGCTTTACCAATAGCCATCAACAATCGCCCCCAATTGGGATCACTGGCAAATAGCGCCGTTTTTACCAAAGGCGAATGCGCAATGGCGTAGGCTACTGCATCACATTCGTCTTCGCTTGCTCCCTCAGCAACAGTAACCTCAATAAATTTGGTCGCTCCTTCACCATCACGAATAATCAATTGCGATAACGCTATAAATTGATCCGTTAACCACTGTTCAACTTCAAGCTTCTCATTGCTAGCTAAATTGTCATAGTCAACACCTGACTCACCGGTTGCCATCAATACCACTGCATCATTGGTTGAGGTATCACTATCAACCGTAATGCAATTAAACGACTTAGCATTGGCCTTTTTTAACAGGGCATCAAGTGACGCTTGGGAAATAGAGAGATCCACTGCCGCATAAGCTAACATGGTTGCCATGTTGGGGTTAATCATGCCAGAGCCTTTACAAATCCCATTAAAGCGCATCGACTTATCACCTACTAATAACGAAGAACTGACACCTTTAGGTCTTGTATCTGTAGTTAAAATGGCCGTGGCTGCTTGCGCCCAATGTGAAGCGTCCAACGCTTCAAAAGCACTATCTAAAACACTAATAATTTTATCGTGCGGTAAAGGTTCACCAATAACCCCCGTAGAAAACGGCAAGACCGCATCCGCACTCACAGCACCACGTTCTGCTACTGCTTGCATACAAGCTTCAGCAGAAACAAAGCCACCAACACCTGTTCCTGCATTTGCATTACCTGTATTAATTAACAGAAAACGTGTCGATGTTTTTTTGATGGCTTCTTTTGCCAATACCACAGGCGCCGCACAAAACGCATTTTTGGTAAAGACCGCACTAAGACGGACGGATTCGTCTAAAGCAATTAGGGTGACATCATCTCGCTCGCGCTGTTTTATCCCTGCGTTTGCAGTGCCTAGTTTAATGGTTGAAAATGAATGAAATTCAGGTAGGGGAAAGTGACCTGTCGCCATAACAAAAGACGCTCTTACGATTTGAAATTATTGGTATTATACCTACCACCAAACACACTAACAGGGTTTAGTGGTAGATTTCGAGGATAAGGTGGGTTACTGCATTTTACCGTGGCATTGCTTATATTTTTTGCCAGAACCGCAAGGGCAAGGCTCATTACGGCCCACTTTTTTACCTTCGCGAACAAAAGGCTTCACCGCCTCTTGCGGCTGTTCACTTGGGGCTGCGTCTTCTGGTGACAAGCCGCCGGCTTCGGCATGATGCGATTGCGCCAAAGCTTGAGCACGCTCATGCTCTAAACGCATCGACTCTTCAGCTTGCTTAATTTCATCATCCGTTTGTACGCGAACTTGCATCAAGAAACTGGTGAGATCGTATTTCATATTTTCAAGCATTTCCTGGAATAGCTCAAAGGACTCCCGCTTGTACTCTTGCTTGGGGTTCTTACCGGCATAACCTCGTAAATGAATTCCCATGCGCAGGTGATCCATCATCGCCAGATGTTCTTTCCAAAGCCCGTCGAGCACTTGCAACATCACGTGTTTCTCAAAGCGATGAATTTCATCTCCAATTAAGCTGGCTTTTTCTTTGTATTGATCATCAAAGGCTTGTTGAATCCTCTCTAAGATCGCCTCTTCGGACATTCTGTCATCATCTTTTAACCATTGCTGAATGGTTAAGTGCAGAGCAAAATCATTCTCCAAGGTTTTTTCAAGGCCTGAAATATCCCACATATCATCCAGGCTTTGTTCTGGCACAAAGCTTCTAAAGACGCCTGCGGCCACATCTTGACGAATGCTCGCAATTAATTCGGACATATCATCAACGGTTAAAATATCATCCCGCTGCTTATAAACAACCTGACGTTGCTCATTTGCAACATCGTCAAACTCTAACAAGGATTTACGAATATCAAAGTTGCGCCCTTCAACTTTTTTCTGTGCCTTTTCAATCGCGTTATTGACCATGCGATGCTCAATAGGCTCACCCTCTTCCATACCCAAAGCCTGCATGATGCCACGCACGCGATCGGAGGCAAAAATACGCATTAAGTCATCTTCAAGCGACAGATAAAAGCGTGTAACACCCGGATCACCCTGGCGCCCCGCGCGACCTCTTAGCTGATTATCGACTCGTCGACTTTCATGACGCTCAGTACCTAAAATATGTAAGCCTCCGGCTTCAAGCACTTGCTTGTGACGCACCTCCCAAGCTTCCCGACGTTTTTGAACATCGCTTTCTGAAGGGTTATCAAGGGTTGCCAATTCCGCATCTAAATTACCCCCTAACACAATATCCGTACCACGACCCGCCATATTGGTAGCAATAGTCACAGCGCCTGGTTGACCTGCTTGCGCGACAATCTCAGCTTCTTGCGCATGGAATTTTGCATTCAATACTTTATGATCAATTTTCTTTTGTTTTAACAGCGCAGACATTAATTCAGAATTTTCAATCGATGCTGTACCAACCAAGATAGGCGCACCTTTTTCACGATAAGTGACAATGTCTTCAGCAATCGCTTCAAACTTTTCTCGAATGCTCATGTAAATATGATCATTCTCATCAATACGAGCAATAGGTTTATTGGTAGGAATAACCACAACATTTAACCCATAAATTTGATGAAATTCAGCCGCTTCAGTATCGGCCGTGCCCGTCATACCAGCAAGCTTGTCAAATAAACGGAAATAATTCTGGAAAGTAGTTGAGGCGAGCGTTTGGCTTTCGCTCTGAATTTCAACGCCTTCTTTGGCTTCTATTGCTTGATGTAAGCCTTCGGATAGACGCCTGCCATGCATGCTTCGGCCGGTATGCTCATCAATCAAGACAATTTCTTGATCCTGAATAATGTAGTCAACATTTTTGGTGAACAATACATGCGCTTTTAAAGCCGTTTGCACATGGTGGAGTAATTTAAGATTTTGTGCCGAATAAAGGCTCTGACCTTCTGTCAATAAATTTTCTTTTGCTAAAAATGCCTCGACATAATCATGGCCTTCTTCAGTAAGTTCTACATGGCGATTTTTTTCATCTAAGGTGTAATGACCAGGGCCAATCACTTCTTCGCCTTGCTCCATCGCCACTTCGGCTTCCGTTAAGGAAGGAATCACTTTGTTTGCCGCCAAATAAAGCTTTGAGCTATCTTCGGATGGGCCAGAAATGATTAGCGGCGTTCTCGCCTCATCGATAAGAATCGAATCTACTTCATCGACAATGGCAAAATACTTTTCACGCTGAACCCGATCTTCAAGCGTAAACGCCATATTGTCTCTTAAATAATCAAATCCAAATTCGTTATTCGTGCCATAGGTGATATCGGCTTCATAGGCTGCTCGCTTAGTTTCGTTATCCATATTAGGAACAACAATTCCAAGACTTAAGCCTAGAAACTCATAAAGTGGACGCATCCACTCACCATCACGGCTAGCAAGGTAATCATTCACCGTAACAACATAAACGCCCTTGCCGGTCAGCGCATTAAGATACACAGGTAAAGTAGCAACCAAGGTTTTACCTTCACCTGTTCGCATTTCTGCAATTCGGCCATTATGAAGCGTCATGCCACCCATCATCTGCACATCAAAGTGTCGCATACCCAAAACGCGCACCGATGCTTCACGAGTCACCGCAAACGCTTCTGGAAGAAGATCATCGAGTGATTCGCCTTTGTCTAGACGTGACTTAAACTCAGATGTTTTAGCACGCAGCTCCTCATCCGAGAGTTTTTTAAGCCCCTCTTCAAAGCCTTCAATAACTGCTACCGTCTTTTGCAAGCGTTTGATCTCTCGATCATTACTTGTACCAAAAATTTTTTTCAAAAAGTTCATAGGCATTAAAATCTTCCACTTGACGAAGCAAGTGTTAAAAAATCATTTGTTCCATTGCAAAAGCAACGCCAACTTATAACCTTTTCATCAACTCACTTAACGAGCTGACAATAAAAAACTATATGGTTACTCTCACATAAAAATTCAAGGGCAAAGAAAAAACCAGTCTACGCGTCTGACAAATCAAATGAAGAAGGATTCCAAGAAAACAAGAACCAACTGCTAGCCCAATATCTTACCTTAAGACACCCCTGCCTTGCCATTGCCAAACAGTATTCAACAATAATTAGATAGCTTTTCGATAAATGTAGCGCTTAGGATCAACAGATTTACCATGCTTCAAGACTTCAAAATGCACATGAGCCCCAGTCGAACGACCCGTTGATCCCATTTTTGCTATGACCTGTCCTTTTGATACCACATCACCTACCTCCACGACATTCGACTCATTGTGCGCGTAACGGGTGACATAACCGTTGGCATGATCAATTTCGACCATAGTACCAAAACCATATCGATCACCAGACCATGTCACGACACCTGATGCAACCGATAAAATATTCGAACCTGCTTTGCCTGCAAAATCTAACCCTTTATGAAACGCCTCACGCCCATGAAAAGGGTCTTTACGAAGTCCATAATGCGAGGATAACCACCCTTTTTCGATAGGTTTACCCGCTAAATAGCGCTCTTTAGAAAATCGTGTATCCTGTAAAAGAGAAGATAAAACATTGAGTTCACGCTCTCGAATACTCAAGGTTTGCTCAAGGCGATGAAATAATTGATTAAGCTCAACGGTCGTCAAGCCATTCACCTCATGGGGTTTCACAAACTCCCCACCCATAGCTGGTAAATGGGTAAAGTCGAATTCAGATTCTATCCCAGCACCTTCGAGCATACGCTGACCCAGAATCTCCAGCCGAGTGATTTTTGCTTGCAAGAGGCCTGCCTGCTTTGATTGCTCGTTGGTTAGCGCTTCAGAATATGAAAGATAGGAATTTAACCGGCTTTTATCGTATAGAACATCTGCTTCAATACGGCTCAATTCTTGAGTAACGCGTGTTAATTTCGATCCGCGATCATAGGCCAAACCCAAACTCAACAGCAAAGCCAGAACAACAAAAGCAACTAGACTTCCAGCAGCCCAAAACCATTGAGGCTTAATTTCTACCTGGCGGGATGGCTCAAGACCGTTACCTATAATGATTAACTTCATGAAAGTCCCATTACTCCCAAAATGACCCACTAGAATAGCATCAAAAATATCACTTGAAAATCACAGCGTCACCGACCAGCAAATACAAGAAGCAAAACTACAGGCAAAAAAAAACGGTTACTCATGAACCGTTTTTTTAATCGTTCGCTTTTTATTAGACCGCCGCCATGGCTCCGGCATAAGAAATAGGGGAGTTTTCATCATCGTAGGTGACCACTTCCCAAGCATCTTTGCGTGAAATCAACTCCCGAAGCACGGCGTTATTTAGCGCATGACCCGATTTATAGGCTTTAAACTCACCAATCAAACTATTACCGAGTAAATACAAATCGCCAATTGCATCAAGCACTTTATGCTTAACAAACTCATCATCGTAACGCAGACCGTCTTCATTCACGACCTTATAATCATCAACAACAATGGCGTTATCAAAGCTACCGCCTCGCACTAAGCCTTTTGAGCGAAGATACTCAAACTCATGCATAAAACCAAAAGTTCTTGCCCGACTTATTTCTTTGACAAATGAGGTGGTAGAAAAATCAATTTCGGCCGTTGATTTGCGGCTAGTAAACACAGGGTGATCAAAATCAATCGTAAAAGAAACTTTAAATCCATCAAAAGGGTGAAGACTGGCAACCTTATCGCCCTGCTTAACGGTTAACGACTTCTTAATACGAATAAATTTCTTAGGGGCATCTTGCTCTTGAATACCGGCAGACTGAATCAGAAACACAAATGGGCCTGCGCTACCATCCATAATCGGCAACTCGCCTGCGCTCACATCGACATACGCATTATCAATACCTAGGCCTGCCATTGCTGACAACAGATGCTCAACCGTTGACACACACACATCACCTTTTGTTAGCGTGGTCGCTAACGAGGTATCGCCCACGTTTTCAGCCAATGCCTTGATCTCAACAACCGGGTCAAGATCAACACGACGAAAAACAATACCTTTATCCACAGGGGCAGGTTTTAGGGACAAATATACTTTTTCACCCGTATGCAAACCAATGCCGGTTGCTCGTATCGGGTTACGAAGCGTCCTTTGTCTAATCATTACTAACCCTTCTTACAAAAAATGCACACGGCAGTCTACCAAAACCTTTAGCATTTAAAAAGCCAAGACAGCCACGAAACAAAAAAAACACCAACTTTCTCAAATTTCAACGCTTTTGACGTCAAGTTTTACCCACATTTACGATAAATACCACAAATTAAAACGGTTATTCGGATGCTTAATCCGCTTGCCGTCTTAAAAATGCGGGAATATCTAAAAGATCAATGTCATCTTTTTGTGCCGTATCTTGCGGATTTTGCGCCGCAGGCGATGATGGCACAGCTTTCATGCCCTGCTTTCGAATCACAGTTGGTCGATCATACCCTGAATAATCTTGATCTGATTCAAGGTTAGGCGCATCAGCATTTAATACCGGTGGCTCAGATTTTGTACGGGCAGTCTGTGGTTGCGCTTTCGCATGCATACCGCCTAAGCCTGTTGCAACTACAGTGACCTTAATCTCATCACCCATTGATGGGTCAATAACAGTTCCGACAACCACGGTGGCATTTTCTGAAGCAAATTCTTCAACAATTTCACCGACTTCCCCAAACTCACCTAAACCTAAGGATTCACTCGCGGTGATATTGACAAGAATACCTCTAGCCCCCTGAAGATTCACATCTTCCAATAATGGACTTGAAATGGCTGCTTCCGCCGCTTTAACCGCTCGATCTTCACCCGCTGACTGGCCACTACCCATCATTGCCATGCCCATCTCAGACATCACGGTTCTTACATCGGCAAAGTCAACATTGATTAAACCTGGGCGAATAATAAGGTCAGCAATACCTTGAACCGCATGATGAAGCACATCATTAGCTTCTTTAAAGGCATCGACCAAAGAAATCGCCCCCCCCATGACAGCCTCAAGCTTTTGGTTTGGAATGGTAATCAATGAGTCAACATTTTCAGCCAACTCTTTGATGCCCGCTTCGGCCAGCATCATGCGTTTTTTGCCCTCAAACTTAAAGGGTTTAGTGACAACTGCTACCGTCAAGATACCTAATTCTCGTGCTACTTCAGCAACGATCGGCGCACCACCAGTTCCTGTACCCCCGCCCATACCGGCAGTGATAAAGACCATATCCGCACCTTGTAACAATTCAGCAATACGATCACGATCTTCAATCGCAGCTTGCCTGCCAATATCTGGATTTGCACCAGCACCTAAGCCCTTGGTTAAGCCTGAGCCTAACTGCAAAACTGTTTTGGTATCGACATCATTCAATGCCTGTGCGTCCGTATTGGCGCAAATAAATTCAACCCCTTCCGTTTGGTTTGCAATCATATGCTTGACAGCGTTTCCGCCACCGCCACCCACTCCAACAACCTTTATCACAGGGTTCTGTGGTTGATTATCAACGAGCTCAAACATAGTTTTTCTCCCTTGCCAGTCAAAAATGTAATTTAAAAGTTATTCTGAAACCATCGTTTTACGGTACTTGCCACCGACGCCCTTGCAGTTCGCTCGACATTTCGAGGCAAGGGTGACACTTGTTGTTTTACCGCATAATGCAATAGACCCACCCCTGTTGAATAAATAGGGTTGCGTACAATGTCCTGTAATCCGCCCGCTTGATTAGGCATCCCCAATCGAACAGGCATGTGGAATATCTCTTCGGCTAAATCGACAGCGCCTTCCATCTTGGAAGTACCACCTGTCAACACAATCCCGCCAGCCAGCATTTGCTCATAACCACTTCGGCGTATTTCTGCCTGAACCAAGGTAAATAACTCGTCATATCTTGGTTCAACAACTTCGGCTAGCGCCTGCCGTGAAAGGTTTCTGGCAGGGCGATCACCCACACTTGGGACTTTAATGGTTTGATCAGCCTGTGCTAATTGAGCCAATGCACAGGCATATTTAATTTTGATTTCATCCGCATACTGGGTAGGTGTGCGAAGCGCCATGGCTATATCATTGGTCACCTGATCACCCGCAATAGGGATGACACCTGTATGTTTGATTGAGCCCTCTGTAAATATAGCAATATCTGACGTACCGCCACCGATATCTACAAGACAAACCCCTAATTCTCGCTCATCATCCGTTAATACCGCATAGCTTGATGCTAACTGCTCAAGAATAATATCTTCAGGAACCAACCCACAACGCCTAATACACTTTTCAATATTCTGCGCAGCATTCACGGCACCTGTCACCAAATGAACTTTGGCCTCTAAACGTACACCAGACATTCCATAAGGCTCTTTGACACCCTCTTGCGAATCAATAATGTATTCTTGAGGAAGGATATGCAGCACTTTTTGATCAGCAGGAATGGCTACCGCTTTGGCCGCATCGATGACCCGTTCGACATCAGTATCAGTAACTTCTTTATCTTTTATCGCAACAATGCCATGTGAATTGAGACTTCGAATATGGCTACCAGCAATACCTGCATACACTGAATGGATTTGACAACCGGCCATGAGTTCAGCTTCTTCCACTGCACGCTGAATCGAATGAACCGTCGATTCAATATCAACCACGACACCTTTTTTCAAGCCCCGAGATGGATGCGAGCCAATCCCTATTATCTCTAGTCCTTTTTCTTCTGTATATTCACCGACAATAGCAACAACTTTCGATGTTCCAATATCCAGCCCAACGATCATGTTTTCTGCGCTTTCAGTTGCCATTAATCACGCCCTCCTACATACATCTTGTTGTTGTTTTTCGTAGCTTTTTGATCGAAAACGACAGCCATTCCGCTAGCATAGCGCATGTCTACTCGTTTCAAACGATCCATATGATTAATTGCCTGGGTATCAACGACTTTTACCCAACGTGCCAATTGCTCAGAAAATGCCTTTTCATTTAGCAGAATATCCACCGACTGTGCGAGCTGAATTCTTACTGTCCCTATATCACTGACATCAATTAATCTAACTGGTTTCATGTTATCCGAAATAGTTTCATTAACGAGCGAAAAAAAATGCATCAATTGCTCAACATCTTTACCAATGAAGGTTGGAATATCTTTGCTAACGGCGTGATTCGAGGTATCCACAATATTTAATGACTCCGTCAAATAGGCGCTATCATTCCATTTCGCCAAAATAGCTGCTTCAGTAATATTAACGACCAACTGATTAGGTATTGCCCGCTGAATTGCTACTGATTTAACCCAAGGGACGTCCATCAGCGCCGCATGCAATGCCGTCATATTCAATCCAACAAAACCTTGCTGCGTATGGTGAGTAATCACTTGTTGGAGTTGCTCTCTTTTAACATGTTGCAAATCTCCTTGTATCACCACTTCATCAAATGGCGCTTGAAGCAATGAATCTATGCTTTGTTTACCAAATAAGAAAAATGCAACAACAATAAATACCGCTAGTAATTTTAATAAACGAATAAAGGTAAAAGCAGCCAGACACGCACCCACAAAGCCAAAAAAACGGCGCACTAACGGGGCGGCGCGTTTTTTACGCTTATTGCTTACTCTACTTGCCTTGCCTTCAATTAACACAAATTACCCTTTTTTACCTTTTCGTATTCACTCATTTTTTCACTTACACACTAGGCCTCTAGCGCATTGATTCAACCTTGATTAATAATCGCTGCTATCAATTGCTCAAATGACATACCAGCAACTTTCGCGGCCATAGGTAGAAAACTATGGCTCGTCAAACCTGGCTGCGTATTGACTTCCAGGAGCTGGATTTTACCTTGATGATCCATCATTAAATCCACACGCCCCCATCCTTTACATCCAAGTGCGTTGAAGGCATCTAAACTGATGGCTTGCACTTGCTTCTCAGTTGCCTCATCTAGACCGGATGGGCAGTAATAGGTATTGTCATCACGTTCATATTTCGCATGATAATCATAAAACTCACTGGGCGTTATAAAACGCACAACCGGCAAGGCGTCATTACCCAGAATACCTACCGTTAATTCTTCACCGTCAATCCACTTTTCAACCAATACTTTATCGCCGTACTCTTTCGCTAAGGCCATCGCATGAATAAAACTTTTTTCATCTGTTGCGATTTGCATCCCTACGCTTGAGCCTTCACACGTTGGCTTCAAAATCACTTTATCGCCTAACGCTTGGCTTACTTCGGCCCAGCTAACATCACCAAGAAGGGTCAGCGACGGAGCTGTAGGTAACCCTGCACTTTTAAATATCAGTTTCGATAAGTGTTTATCCATTGCAAGTGCACAAGCGGTAACATCACTTCCCGAAAAAGGTATGCCCTGTGTATTTAAGATGGCTTGCACTGTACCGTCTTCGCCAGCACCACCATGCAGGGCAATAAAACAATACTCAATACCCTGTCTAACCAACTCAGCAGCCAAATCTTTGGTCGGCACATCCAAGCCAACCGCATTAAAATCTGCCAAGGCTTCCAAGGTTTTTTTTCCACTGACTAGCGAGACTTCTCGCTCGCTACTCTCCCCGCCATATAACACAGCGATTTTTCTATCCATAAGGTTTGTATTCATACAAACCCCTTAGTGGCCAGTATTTCTGCCAATGCGCCGACATTTCCAGCGCCTTGAGTAATAATCAAATCATTCGCGCCAACCACTCGGCGTAGCACCTCAGGGACTTTATCGTTTTCTCGCACTAACAAAGGTTGCCGCTTGGCCTTTTTTTCCAAACTTTTTGTTAATGCTAGGCTGTCAGCCCCCGGAATAGGTGATTCACCTGCCGAATACACATCCATGAGTATCAGTTGATCCACCTCAGAGAGGACATCGACAAAATCTTCATATAAATCGTAAGTACGACTATATCTGTGCGGTTGAAACACCATCACTAATCGTTTTTCTGGGAAACTCACCCTCGCTGCATCAATAGTTGCTTTAAGTTCGGTTGGGTGATGCCCATAATCATCGACTAATTCGACATGACCGCCATCGACAGGAAACTGGCCATACATTTGAAAACGACGACCCACGCCAGAAAAACCTTCAAGGCCTTTTACAATAGCCTCTTCGTCAATCCCTTCGTCAAGGCATAACGCGATGGCCGCTGTGGCATTCAATACGTTGTGTTTGCCTGGCACATTTAAACTGACAGTAAGGTGCTCTCCTTTTAAGGTATCCACAGTAAAAGTTGAACTAATGCCCTCAACTTGGAGATTCGTAATACGAACATCTGCATCTTTACTGAATCCATAGGTAATCACTGAACGACTAATTTGATGCGAAAGTGTGCGTGCAATTGGATCATCAATACACAGAGTCACTGCACCGTAAAACGGCAAATTATTCGTAAACTGCAAGAAAGTTTTTTTCAATTTACTTAAGTCACCGTCATAGGTACTCATATGATCCGGCTCGACATTAGTAATCACCGCAGACATTGGCTGGAGATGTAAAAAAGAGGCATCGCTTTCATCCGCCTCCACGACTAAATAGCGACTTTCACCTAATTTAGCGTTACTACCAAAATTATTGACCAAGCCTCCAATAATAAAAGTAGGATCTAGGCCTGCTTCTGCAAAAATAGCAGCAATCATACTGGTTGTGGTGGTTTTACCATGTGTCCCTGCGACTGCCACGCCATGACGATATCGCATTAATTCTGCTAACATCTCAGCTCTTGCAACTACAGGAATACGATGTTCTTTCGCAAATGCCACTTCGACATTTTCAGGATCGATAGCAGAAGACACCACAACCACATCAGCCCCTTCCACATGCGCCACTTCATGCCCGATAAATATTTCCGCCCCCATAGAGGCCAATCGATCAGTATTTTTTGATGGCTTTAGATCGGAGCCTGTCACCCGATAACCTTGCGTTTGTAAAACTTCTGCAATACCGCACATGCCAGCACCACCAATGCCAACAAAATGGATTTGCTCGATTTTTCTCATGCCAGGCACAACACGTACCGCATTCATATTGCTACCTCCAGACAGTATTCAGCTACTTCTTTCGCAGCCCGAGGCTTTGCTTCACTCAAAGCCAACTGTCCCATCTGCTCAAGCTTTATAGGCTCTTGAACAAAATCATCTAAATAATTAATCAATACATCAGAGGTCAACTCCGTTTGAGGCAATAATATTGCTGCCCCCTGATCACTTAAACTTTTTGCATTTGCCGTTTGATGATCATCAATCGCAAAAGGAAAAGGGATAAAAATAGCCGGTTTACCCATAACCGCCAGCTCACTGACCGTCATTGCACCCGATCGGCAAATAACAAGATCGGCAAAGGCATATGCAGCCTTCATATCTTCAATAAAAGGCACAACCCTAAGGTTTTCATCAGATAAGCGATCGCCGTACAGTGCTTTAGTTTCTTGCTCATGAGCTAACCCCGTCTGATGCCAGAGCGATATTTTATCGCCAAGCATATCAAACACTTCCACCATGGTTTGATTCAATTTTTGCGCACCTAAACTTCCACCAAGCACCAAGACCTGTAGCGGTTTATGGGGGCTACCCCCCTTTTCAAAACGTGTATCAACCAACGCTTTGCGTACAGGATTTCCAACCGTTTTCCCACCAATAAAGGCAGTAGAAAACGCCTGCAATTGCACCTTTGAAAATTTAGACAAGAGTTTATTGGCAGTCCCTGCAATAGCGTTTTGCTCATGTATCAATAAAGGGATACCTTTAAGTTTGGCTGCTAAACCCACAGGGGCTGAGACATAACCACCAAAACATAACACTGTATTCGGCTGGTAATTTTTTAACAAGGTGAGCGATTGACCAACGGCCTTTGCAATTAACAGGGGTGCTTTTAACTTACCTTGTAGCCCCTTACCACGAATACCTTCGATATGGATAAAATCGAGCACAATACCTGCGTTAGGCACACGGTTAGCTTCAATGCCCCGCTGCGTACCCACCCAGCGAACGTCATGACCCAATTCGATCAATTCTTCTGCAACCGCCAAGGCAGGAAATACATGACCACCTGTGCCGCCAGCAACAATTAAGATACGCTTCACGATGGTAACCTCCTTGGCAATTTGTGCTTAGAAGCCTCTGCCGTTGAAGATTTACCTGCCTTCTTAATTGAACTCGATGTTTTTTGTTTCTGAGTTTTTCGATGTTGAGCATCAATGCGCAAGACAATACCCAGCATAAAAAGATTCACCAGCAAGCTGCTGCCACCATAACTTAAAAACGGCAATGTAAGTCCCTTTGTGGGCAACAATCCAATATTGACCCCCACATTAATAAAGACTTGCGCTGCCAACACTAAGGCAATGCCATTCGTTAGATACGCCTCAAAAAATGCTTTTTTATGATCCAAGCGTCTCGCTAATAAAAATAGTTTACCGATTAACAACGCAAATAATACAATCGTCAAAGCGCCACCAACAAAACCTAACTCTTCAGCAATAATGGCAAACACAAAATCCGTATGCGCTTCAGGTAAGAAAAATTGTTTTTGAATGCTTTGCCCTAACCCAAGGCCTGTCCATTCGCCTCGACCAAAAGCAATCAGTGACTGAGTTAGCTGATAACCACAATCAAATCGATGCGATTCTTGCCAGGGATCAAGGAAACATTTCAAGCGCTCTAGCCGATAGGAAGACGACACAGCCATAGAGCCGACGGCAATTACTGCCGCTGTCATTAGCGTAATAAATTGTGGAAAACCAAGACCTGCCAGAAATATCATGCCAAAAACCGCAAAGATAATAACGACCGCAGAGCCAAAATCTGGCTCTTCTAGTAACAAAACAATGGCCAATACTAAGACCGCTATCGGTTTTAAAAATCCTCGCCAGCGTTGACGTACTTCATCTCGCCGCCTTAAGAGGTAACCTGACATATAAATCAACATAAATAATTTCGCTACCTCTGAGGCTTGAATATTAATCAACCCCAGAGGAATCCAACGACGGCTACCGTTTACCTCTTTGCCAATACCCGGAATTAGCACCAATACCAATAATAAAAATGCCAACATCAAATACAGCCACCCGTAGGTTAGCCAGTGCTGGGTTGGAATATAAAAAGCAACCGTTCCTGCACCAATAGCCAAGACAAAAAAGATGCTTTGCCGAATCGAAAAAAATAACGGCTGGCCATAATGGTGATTTGCATAATCAATCGATGAAGACGACACCATCACCACACCAATAGAGCAAAGCAACATCACTAAAACAACCAAGGCTTTATCACTTCGCTGCCATAATTGAATGAAGTTGGTCGTTGCTAGATTGATCATAGCCTCGCCTCCTTCAATCGTTTAACTGCTGCCTTAAAGACCTGCCCGCGCTGATGATAATTGTCGAACATATCAAAACTGGCCGATGCAGGTGACAACAAAACCACATCTGAGGGCTCTGCCATCTGATGCGCAAGGTGCACTGCCTCATCCAAGGTCGAGACAAAGGTTGCTGGCATAGTGACGGATTCAGCAATTTTTGGGGCGCATTCACCAAGTAAAATAAGCTCTTTAGCAAACGCGTGAAGCGCATTAGATAGCGGCTGATAATCAAGGCCTTTATCTTCGCCTCCAGCTATCAAGAGAATATTTTTATTGGCGGATAGGCCTTCAAGTGCTGAAAGCGTCGCTCCTACATTAGTCCCCTTTGAATCATTGATATACGTCACGCCATCGATTCGATCGCACCATTCACAACGATCCGGCAACCCCGTAAAGGTGCGAATGGCGTCAATTTGCGCAGGGTAATCAACACCAAACCTTTGGCAGCACGCTAACGCTGCCATGACGTTAAGTGCATTATGCTTGCCCTTGAGTGGTATATCCGAAAGATTCAACAAGGCCAAACCTTTCACTTGGATACAATCCGCCGTTAATGTAATGTCACCTGAGTCGAATCCAAAACTTAGCGTCTGCGTGGGTGTATCTGGGTAAGTTTCGGCATCTTCGTAATGAAAAACCTGATAAGTAGCACCTTGATAAATCCGCCGCTTGGCCTTGGCATAGTCAGCAAAACTCGGATGACGATCAAGATGATCAGGCGTCACATTCAATATGCAAGCAACATTGGCCTTTAAATCTGAAATACGCTCAAGCTGAAAACTTGAAAGTTCTAGCACCACCACATCAACTGCTTCAGCTGAACTATCCAGCATATCCAATACAGGCTCACCAACATTGCCAAGCAATGCCACACGCAGGCCCTGTTGTTTTAATATGTGGGTAATCAAGTGCACTGTGGTTGTTTTGCCATTTGAGCCTGTAACAGCAATCACAGGCTGAGTCACTTGATCGTTAAATAGTTCAATGTCTGAGGTAATTTGTGCTCCCGCTGCCAAGGCATCAATCACGATGGGGTGAGATAAAGCAATGCCTGGACTTACCACTAATAAATCACTGGATGAAAAAGTCATTGACTGACAAGCATTGCCCACATACCACTCATCTGCTAAAAAAAGTGAGGATAAATCGGCAGCTTTTTCAGCTGCCATAACAGTATCGATGACAGAATAAGCTAAACCATGACGAGAAAAATAACGCGCACACGACTGCCCAGTCACCCCGAAACCGAGGATAAAGCGTCGTTGAATTGGCGTTAATGCGTTTTGCATGCGTTCTTTTTTCTCTACCTATCGACTAAAACATCGTTAACGTAATTTCAGTGTTGCCAAGCCAATCAGCACAAGAATCACAGTTATAATCCAAAATCGAACAATCACCCGAGGTTCAGGCCAACCTTTTAATTCAAAATGATGGTGAATCGGCGCCATACGAAAAATGCGCTTGCCTGTTAATTTAAACGAAGCGACCTGCAAAATGACCGATACCGTCTCCAATACAAAGACACCACCCATGATAATAAACACTACTTCATGACGAATAATCACGGCAATGGCAGCTAACATAGCACCTAATGCCAATGAACCAACATCCCCCATAAATACCATGGCAGGATAGGTGTTAAACCATAAAAAGCCTAAGCCCGCACCGACCAAAGCCGTACAAATAACCACCAACTCTCCCGATCCCTTGATGTAAGGAATATTCAAATAATGTGCAAACTCAACATGCCCAACTAAATAAGCAATGACGGCCAGGGCTGATGCAATCACCACACTCGGCAAAATCGCCAAGCCATCTAAACCATCCGTTAGATTCACAGCATTACTAAAGCCCACCAACATAAAATACGCCAACACAATAAAAAGCGGGCCCATATCCCAAGCGAAGGATTTAAAAAACGGAATAAACAGCTGCGTTTCTTGCGGCTGAGTTGCGGTGAAATAAATATAAAGGGCAAATGCTAGCCCAAACACAGACTGCCAAAAATACTTGGTTTTGGCCGAAATACCTTTTGAATTTTTTTTAACAACTTTTCGGAAATCATCAATCCAACCGATAGTTGCAAACGAAAAAGTCACCGCTAGCAGTACCCATACATACCGATTGGCTAAATTACCCCAAAGTAAGGTCGTCACCAGTACCGACATTAATATCAGCATGCCGCCCATGGTCGGCGTTCCTGATTTACTTAAGTGACTTTCAGGGCCGTCATCGCGAATCGCCTGCCCCACTTGCAGGGTTTGCAAACGCTGAATCAATTTTGGCCCAAAAATTAATGCGAAAGTTAATGCCGTTAATACGCTTAATATGGCCCGCAATGTCAGGTAATTAAAGACCTGAAATGCTGGAATATACTCGCTTAACCAATGAAATAGCATTAGGAGCATTTAGCAGTCTCCTTATCTGAGTTTTCAGATTCATTAGTCAATGGTGGTATGAGCTGTTCGAGCTTTTCTGAACGAGACCCTTTTAATAACACAACGTCATCTTTTTTAAGTAACATTTTTAAGCCGACTAATAGATGATCTAAGCTATCAAAGGCTCTAATTCGTTCAAATTGTTTTGCAGCTTGCTGCATTCGAAAACCTGATACCAACACTTCATCAATGTGTTGATCACAAGCATACTGGAGGACTTCTTGGTGCATTTCGGTTGATTGATTACCTAACTCTCCCATGTCTCCCAACACGAGAATCTTTCGTTGATCATAAAGCGCCAGCAAATCAATAGCTGCCTTCGTGGATAAAGGGTTGGCATTATAGCTATCATCGATCAAGCTGCCACCCCAATTCCCATTTAGCACCTGATTGCGACCTGAAATTGTTGACAGATCACTCATCCCTTTAATTAATTCATCCAGGCTTTGAACGCCCAAGACCAGAGCACATGCGGATGCAGCCAATACGTTTATTAACGCATGCTTTCCTGACTGATTGATTGAACAGTCGACGGATACGTCTTGATAATGCAAACAAAACTTCGTTGATTCTGGCGCTAAGACCACATCTGATGCATAGACATCGGCTAATGCATCTTCTATTGAAAAGCTCAGTGATTTCTTTACATGTGCTGATTTTTTTTCAAGTTGCTCAAAGAATGGGTCATCACGATTAATAATCGCAACACCGCCGTTATCCAGCCCTTGATAAATTTCGGATTTGGCTTCAAAAATCTGTTCTTGTGAGCCAAAAATCTCGATATGTGCAACGCCAATATTAGTTATCATGGCTACATCGGGTGATGCTATTTCCATCAGCGCTTTAATATCACCCGGCTTTCTAGCTCCCATCTCAAGCACTAATTGCTCTGCATTAGCATCAAGGTTAACCAAGGTTAAAGGCACACCTAATTCATTGTTTTGATTGCCCTGGGTAAAACTCACCCAATAATGGGGCTTTAGCAAGGCAACTAATGCTTCTTTTGTGCTGGTTTTGCCAGAGCTACCGGTAATCGCTGACACCTTACCCTGAAAAGCCGCTCTTGTTGCTTTAGCAATGGCTACCAACGCCTTTTGGCAATCATCCACTTTAATTTGTGTCATTTGCACAGGTTGAAAATCTTCAACTAAAGCAACCACGGCGCCCTGTTCCCTAGCTTGCTCCAAGTAATCATGGCCATTGGCTCGCTCACCTTTAAGCGCGACAAATAAGGCAGGCTTTGAAATTGTGCGTGTATCAATCGCCACTTGCTGCAATTCAGGCAAGGCTTCATCGATCTGAGTTTTTAATTCACCTTGGCAGGCTGAGACAATCTCATCAAAGGAAAGAATCAGTGACATGCTCTCTCCTTATTTTCAGCCATCTTTCGAGCAAAAGCTTTATGCAGCTCCTCAACATCATCAAAATGGCGAACATCAGCCCCAAGTGTTTGCGTTTTCTCATGGCCTTTACCAGCGACAAGTAGGATGTCACCCACTCGCGCCTGATAGACAGCAGCATGAATCGCCGCTTCTCGCGATTCGATAATATCGAAATTGGTTTTATCTATACCTTCCACCACATCGCGGCAAATCGCCATCGGCTCCTCTGAGCGAGGATTATCCGACGTTACCCAAACGTGATCACTTAATAACGAAGCAACCTTACCCATCTGTGGGCGCTTCCCTTTATCACGATCACCACCACAACCAAAGACCGTATAAATCTGCCCCGTACGTTGTTGCATTTTGCGCTGTGCATTTAGGGTTTTCAGTACATTCTCAAGTGCATCAGGGGTGTGCGCATAATCAACCAGCGCAAGAATACCCTCATGATTTGACACCTTCTCCATTCGGCCATCAACCCCACGAATAAACGCAATACCTTCGGCAATTGAGGCAAGTGAAAAACCTTGCAAACGCAAAACAAGAGCAGCCGCTAATAGGTTATAAAGATTAAACTCACCTATCAGTGAAGTACGAATCCTCTCGCACTCCCCTAAGAGATGAAGTTGTGCTTCGCAAACACCATCTACCTGCCATTCAATGCATGATAAATAGGCATCAGCGCCTGAGTTTTTTAGGCTGAATTGATAACAATCAACAGAAGTCGGGACAGCTGCCAACATCAAGTCGCTATAGCCATCATCAATATTAATAATGGCTTTACTTAATCCCGGCAGTTTAAACAATTCACTTTTTGCCCGAGCGTACTCCACCATAGAATGATGATAATCCAAATGATCCTGTGAAAGGTTGGTAAAAACCGCCGTATCAAATACGACTCCTTGCACACGCTGCTGAACTAACGCATGAGAAGAGACTTCCATCGCTGCTAAAGATGCCCCTTTATCAGCGCATTGTGCTAAAAGTGCATTCACACTCAACACATCAGGTGTGGTATTTATCAGCGGCATTTTTTCTTCACCAAGATAAAACCCCAAAGTACCTATAGATGCGGATTTTTTACCAAGCGCTTCGCTCAGTTGTCTAATATATTCACAGACAGAAGACTTACCATTGGTGCCTGTAACACCAACTAGAGCAAGATGACTTGATGGGTGCTTAAAAAAATGTGTGGCAACAGCACCAAGCTTTGATTGTAGATCAGCAAGCACCACGACAGGAACGTCGATTTTTTCAACAAGCGGCGTATCCACTAAGATGGCTAAGGCACCTGCATCGACCGCACTTGAGATATATTTCCGGCCATCACGCTGACTACCAGTCAGTGCAACAAATACATCGCCCGGTTTAATTGCTCGGCTATCTAGCTGAATACCCGATACTTCAGGGTTTTCTTCAGGAAGCATTGCTTCTGGAAACGGATTAAATAGTTCAAGGAGTTTCATCACATGGCTCCTTGATTATTCATGTAACGGCTAACTAATAAATCTGGCGGCACTTCCAATAATCTTAGGCTACCCGCTACTACCTCACCAAATATTGGTGCTGCCACTTCGCCGCCATAGTATTGTTTCCCTTTAGGATCATCAATGGAGACAACAACAGTAATTTTAGGGTCATTGGCAGGCGCCACCCCCGCAAATAACGAATTATATTTTGCATCATAACCTGACGCGCCAACTTTATGACTAGTACCTGTTTTACCTGCCACACTATAAGCGCTAGTTCTGGCACGTCTGCCTGTGCCTTCATTGGTGGTAACTGTTTGAATCATGGAAAGCACTTCAGCAGCGACTTCGGGTGCCACCACTTGTTTGCCATTAACAGTTTCTGACTGTTTAAGTAAGCTTACGGGGTTCAATTTACCCTTTGCACCCAATACGGAATAGGCTTTGGCTAATTGCAACGTATTCACCGTTAAGCCATAACCATAAGATAAGGTGGCACGCTCTATATCACTCCAATAAATATCATGAGGCACATAACCACCATTCTCACCGGGCATACCTGTACCAATAAATTGCCCAAGCCCCAAACGATTAGACATCAAAGGGATCTTATCGGCATCAATAGACAAGGCCAGTTTACTCATCCCTACCTGACTGGATTTAGTGATGATTTTAGTCACCGTCATCGCACCATAATTTCGAGGATCCATGAGTGTTTTCTTACCTAAACGGATATAACCTGGACTCGTATTTATCACATCCTCGGCATTGACTTTACCCGACTCCAAAATTGCCAACATGGCTAAAGGCTTCATCGTTGATCCTGGCTCATACACATCGGTCACTGCACGATTTTTTACATGTGACATATCAATGCGTGATCGGTCATTAGGGTTAAACGATGGCTGAGAGACCATCGCCAATACCTCACCAGTTTTATTATCTAAAACGACAATCGAACCGGATGCGGCGCGATGATGAATCACCGCATTTTTTAACGCCCGATAAGCTAAAAACTGAATTCGTAAGTCGATGCTTAACGTTAAGTCTTTCCCGACTTCAGGATCTTTGGGTTGCCCTAAGACTTTGATCGTTCGCCCATATAAATCTTTAACCACACGGCGGCTGCCATCTGAACCTGTCAACCATTGGTCATAGGCATACTCTAATCCCTCCAATCCTTCACCGTCGCTATTGGTATAGCCCAGAAGATTGGCGGTTACTTCACCTGCGGGATAAAATCGCTGATAGTCTGACTGTGAAAACACGCCATTTATCCCCAATGCCTCAACACTGTCGGCCTCAAAGGGAGAAACACCCTTTTTCAAATACACAAAGCGCCGCTTTTGGTAGCGCTGCATTTTTTTCTTAATTTTTTCTGGGTTCATTTCAAGCAAAAACGCTAATTGCTCGAGTTTTTCACCCGTCGGATTAAAAAATTTTGGATCAAACCAAATACTCTCAACAGGTGTACTTATAGCCAAAGGGGCGCCACGCCTATCGACAATTTGGCCCCGGTTTGCTGAGACGACCTCTTCACGAATCGTCCTCCGATCTCCTTGCTGTTTAAGAAAGGCTGCACCATACTCAAGATCAACCGCCTGAATAAGAAACATCTTCAAAAGCAGCGCGAGCAGCATTAGCGTTAAAAAAAACGCTACGCAATAAAATCGCCAATGCTTTTGAATCAGTGCTATCATCTAAATTAGTCAATCGCTCTTTTTTAGTCTGTGATTAATATCAACCGGTTGTTAATCTCTACACACCAAGGCCCAGGCCACAACAAGACCTAGGCATTAACTGCCATCTTTAATAATTTCAATTCGTTGGCCTTTCGGCTCAACCATACCCAACTTTTTTTCTGCTATTCCTTGCAGCCTGGTATAAGAGGCTAAGGTATTTTTTTCAAGTATCAACTGCCCCCATTCAACATCCAACTGCTCCGCTGTTTGAAGAGTTTCTTGCCACGCAATAAACACAGACCGCGACTGAAACGTCACAGTCACCACTGAAATGGCAGAAACCAAAATCAGTAGCCAGAGAATCAGAGCTAATTTTGCGCTATGCACTGTTTGCTACCGATTCATTGTCAACAATTTGATTACCAGCGACTTTTTCTGCAATTCGCATAACAGCACTTCGTGCTCGCACGTTACCTTCACATTCAATGGCTGAAGGCTTAATCGCTTTTCCAACACTGACAAAATGAGGGGGCCTTGGTATATCTCTAATAGGAATGTGCTTAGGCAACTGCGGCCCACGTTCCTCATTTTTAATAAACCGCTTGATCAATCGATCTTCTAGCGAATGAAAGCTGATCACCACAAGTCGCCCCCCGACCTTTAACACAGATAAAATCGAGGATAAAAAGGCTTCAATATCACCCAGCTCGTTATTAATATGCATTCGAATGGCTTGAAAGCATCGAGTGGCTGGGTGTTTTTTCTGGTGAAATTTATTCGGAATAATGTCCTTTATAAAATTCGCAAGATCGAGAGTTGTCTCAAAAGGCTTGTGCACTCTTCGCTCAACAATTTTTTTCGCAATCAGGCCTGAAAACTTTTCTTCACCATATTCCCAAAACACTCGACGTATCTCAGATTGATCAGCCGATTGTAGCCAGTCAGCAGCTGTTTCACCGACTTTGTCATTCATCCGCATATCCAAAGGCCCATCTTTCAAAAAGCTAAAGCCTCTGTCAGCAACGTCGAGCTGAGGCGATGACACACCCAAATCCAATAACACGCCATCAACTTTGCCTAGCTTCCCTTGCGATTCAACCAAGGTTTGAATCGATGCAAAGGTGCCGTGACAGATCAAAAAGCGCTGATCTCCACCAAAGGTAGCGTTAGCGTAACTGATGGCTTCGTTATCTTTATCAATCGCAAGTAACCGCCCCTGATCTGATAGCGATTCAAGTATGACGCGACTATGCCCGCCTCGACCAAAGGTGCCATCTACATAAAAGCCATCTGCTTTTATAGACAGAGCGGCAACTGCCTCTTGCAACAACACCGATTCGTGCATACCAACCCTTTATAAAACTATATCTTGAACATCAAGTGGAATATCTAAATCACCGCTTAAGGCTTCGGATATTGCTTGCTCAGTTTCTTTTGACCAGTTCGCCTCACTCCATAATTCAAACTTATTTCCTTGACCAACAAGGACTAATTTTTTTTCAAATGCTGCATACTCTCGTAAAGCAGGCGGAACCAGCATTCGACCATTAGCATCTAGCTCTATCTCACTAGCATAACCAAGCATCAGTCGTTGCAAACGCCTTGACGACGGATTTAGTGCAGGTAAACCTTGTAATTTCTCTTCTATTTTTAACCAATCAGCAAAAGGGTAAATCAACAAACAAGGGGACTGGATATCCACAGTGGCAATCAGCTGGCTTTGGTTTTCATTTTGTTGATTTTTATAGACAAAAGCATCCCGATAGCGCGTTGGCATAGCCATCCGCCCTTTGGCGTCCATATTAACTGTATGAATACCTCGAAAAACCATGCATTCACTATCTCATTGATTATCCGGCATTTTGATTAGGAGTTTGCAATCCCGGCGCCCAAAAAACACCCAACAACCAAAAAAAACCACATTTATCCACAATTAACCACTTATGCACACTATAGAAAGTTAAGCAACACTATTCAACCTTTTTTAACGCAAATACGCGCCCAAACTGAAAAGAAAACAATCGCTTATCAGAAATAAGAATAAGAAAGTTCAGTATTTACAACGGCCTAAAATAGAGTCTTAACAAAGTTCATGAATTAAACGAAATCACTAATATGTGGAATATCAATACACGAAAGTAAGGTGGAGAAGTGAGTCTGAGCCGGCCGATAAGCCGGGTTCTGTCGCGGACAATCATTCATCTAGCACAAATGTCGCCATTTGCATCTAGCAACCTACCCGAATCCAGTGCGGGTCACACCATTGGATTCCTATTTGGTCTTGCTCCGAGTGGGGTTTACCTTGCCACGAATAGTTACCTATCGCGCGGTGCGCTCTTACCGCACCATTTCAACCTTACCAGCGACACTATTAAGATTAGCCAAAAACTAATCCTATCAAATGAATCTTTTATGACGCATTCAATAAACAATGCCGCTTCGGCGGTATATTTTCTGCTGCACTTGCCGTAGGCTTTCGCCTCCCAGGCGTTACCTGGCACTCTACCCTGTGGAGCCCGGACTTTCCTCTCCCATAAAATGTCGCTATTTCTAGACGAACTCTATGGCAGCGATTGCCTAGCCAGCTCAGGGCCGCAAGCATAGCATATTCAGGATAAATTCAAAATTGCCTGGTAAACTATTTTCTTAGGCATACCAAAATGCGCAGAGACTATCTTGCTAACCGTTTTAGGTGGCAACTCATTAAGCAATAATTTAACAAGATGCTCTTGGGATGAATTAAGTTCCTCATATTCAGGTTGCTCGTAACCTCCCACTAAAACAACCATCTCTCCTTTTTGCTGATTGGCATCTGAACCTACCCAGGCATGCAGTTCAGTCAAAGGCAATTTCTTAATCGTCTCAAATGTCTTGGTTAACTCTCTCGCCAAAACAGCCTCTCGCTGCTCTCCTAAAATAGCAGCCATATCTTTCAAACTATCAAGAATTCGATGAGGTGCCTCATAAAAGATAAGAGTTTGAGGCGATTTTTTTAACGCTTCAAGGGCTTTGACGCGAGCACCTGATTTACTCGGCAAAAAACCTTCAAAACTGAATCGATCCGAAGGCAAGCCTGATGCCGATAAAGCCGCAACAAATGCACAACTGCCTGGAATTGGCACCACTTGAATATCTCGATTAACAGCTTCGTTAACCAAACGATATCCGGGATCTGAAATAAGTGGGGTACCCGCATCTGAAATCAATGCCATACTTTCGCCACGTTCAATCGCGTCCAGAAGTCTATCCGAGACTTTTTCATCGCTGAACTCATGATAAGACACCAACTTAGTTGCAATCTGATAGTGATTCAGCAAGCGCTGACTCATTCGTGTATCCTCGCAAGCAATACAATCTACCCTCTTCAACGTCTCTATCGCTCGAAGGCTGATATCATTTAAATTACCAATTGGTGTCGACACAATATACAATGAGGCTTTCATTCAACTACTCACACGTAAATAATCACAGGTTAGAGGGTATTAGCTATGAATAAACCATTCATTTTACCACTGCTTTGGTTATTCATTTTTTTTCTAGTCAGCTGTTCAACAACCGACCAGCGATCAGAAAATACGGCGAGCATTATGCCATCATCCAGTAATTCTTCTGCTTTTAGTCGGCACCTAAAAAGAACGGTTAAACTCATAGATAATAACAACTTTGTAAAGGCCAGCGAATCTATAGCAAACCTCTCGCAAATAGCTGCCACACACAATGAACAAGCAGAGGTTATTCTTACTCAAGTACTGCTATTAGACAAACAAGGCCAGACAGAGCTTGCACGCACCACCCTCATCAATGAACAAAATCGCCAAAAACTAAACCAAGGCGACCCGAGCACAAAAAAACAAGCCAATGAACTATTAGCAAGGCTCAATCAATCAACTGGCCACTACCTAGCAGCAACCAAAGGCCGAATACAAAACACGCAATACTATCAAAGCAATACGGCAGCTTATCAAAAAAACCACCAAGCCATATGGCAAAGTGCTAGAAGAGTCCCTGTAGATCAACTTAAAAAAGCAAAAAAAGAGGCAGCAAACCCAACCGTTGAAGGCTGGTTGAGCCTTGCAGAAATTTTCAGCACACAAAATGATGGTTTTAAGAATCAGATTAAAGCTGTGGATCACTGGAACCAATTGCATCCAACACACCCTGCTGCATTGATCCCCCCTAGTGAAATCACTGAACTTCGCACATCTTTCAACGATATACCCAAGCATATTGCAGTCATATTGCCCTTTGAAGGAAAATACAAACCGGTATCGGATGCTATTCGTGATGGCATGATGCACAGTTATTTCAACCAAAAACTGAGTCAACTCAAGTTTTACAGCGCCGACCCCAATACTTCATTCATGGAAACTTATCAAACCGCTGTACACAACGGCGCTGACCTTGTAATTGGCCCACTCCTTAAAGAACACTTGAAAGAGTTAAGCCGCCAAGATTCTCTACCGGTAAAAACTATTGCCCTCAATACCCTTAAGGACTTCAATACACACACTAAAAACCTCTATCAGTTTGGACTAGGCTCTGAAGATGAAGTTGATTCATTAATTCATTTTTCACAAAAAGGTCAACATAAACGCGCCATCGTCCTCTCCGAGAATTCCGAATGGGGGCGAACGAACCTTGACTACTTTAAAAAAGAATGGGAAAAACTAGGCAACACCATTGTAGATTCCGCAACCTTCACATCAACACAATCCCAAGCACAGGTCATTCAAAAACTGTTAAACATTGACGATAGCCATAAGCGAAAAAAACAGCTAGAGCAAACAGCAGGCTTATCAGTGGAGTCTGAACCTCGACGTAGACAAGACATCGATATGGTAGTTATCTTTGCTAAACCAGACCAAGCGCTTGCTATTCCACCACTATTTAATTTCTATTACGCCCAAGACTTACCCATTTATAGCACCTCATCAGTTTACCGAGGCTACACTGACAACAAAGTTAACCAAGATCTGAATGGTGTCCGATTAACGGAATTTCCAATGCTCGTACAACAAAAATCCATTCCGTCAAAATACAAACACTCAAGTTTGGTACGAATGTTTGCTTTTGGCCAAGATGCTTTTTCATTAGCGGAGCGATCGCCATCCATCCAAACAAGTAGCAACTTACGAATTAATGGCGCAACCGGAACGCTTTATTTAAAAGATCAAGTCATACACAGGGAGCTAACACCTGCCATTTTCAAAAACGGGTATTTAAAACCTTATCGTATTGCGGATAACAGCTACCTCTGACACAAAAAGGATTAATGAAACAGGATTTTCATTTATGGCATGGTTTAAGGCTAAAAAAAATAATGTGCGCTTTTCATCTTTATCAAAAACTAAATCCATCGGCGATCACTTTGAAACGCTAGCGCTCGAGCACCTCAAAAAACAAGGCCTTAGACTCATCGAACAAAACGTCCGCTCACGTTTTGGCGAAATAGATTTGATCATGAAAGAGAAGCAGACGCTGTGTTTTATCGAAGTTCGATACCGTAAGAAAACCTCGCACGGCGGCGCAATTAGTTCAGTCACCCCAAACAAACAACAACGCATTATTAAAACAGCCCAAACATTCCTGCAAAAAAATCCAGCCTTTCAAGCAGCGCCTTGCCGCTTCGATGTTCTTGCAATTTCTCAAAACAATGATACAAATGACATCAACTGGATTAAATCCGCTTTTTATTAACGCAATAATCTCTGGTTTACATAATGACCGTATTTGACAGCTTGCTAGAAGCGTATGAAGAACAAAAGCATTTTCACGAATTTTTGGAAAGTGAACTGACTCCACATATTGCAGAAGCTTCGACATTATTAGTCGAGACCTTAAATAGCGGTCATAAAATATTAACCACAGCATCTATTGATATTGAAGCTTTTGCAGCTCAAACCAGCAAAGATTTACTTCAATGCAGTGATTTTGAACGACCAAGCTTTGCGAGCATGCACATACCCTTTATAGAAAACCCACACGCAGAGCTGCCCACACAAACCTTGGCTCCCGCTACATCAGCGCTCATGAACAAAGGCGATTGCGTGATTTTATTGGCGAGCCAGCAAAGTGAAGCAGCACTACTTGAAGTGATTGAATTATGTAAAGCGAGTAAAAACCCCTACATTCTCATCTGCAACGTCAGCAACCAAACATTGATAAACGCCGCCAGCGACCTATCCGTATGCATACCTATACCCGATAGCCGCTTTTGCAAATTTCACTATTATATAATTAGTATAATCCTTGAAACCATTGAAAAAAGTATATTTGAATTCGTTTAATTCTTCTTAAAGAGCAACTAAAGTAACAAATTAATTCTAATTTACTAATCGCTTTTTTCATGCTTTACGCCTTCCGTATGATACCTTGGCTTGCCGACGCAAACCAAAAAAACCCAACATTCAACTTCAACTATTCCTTCTGCGTTTTCTTCTGGCCGTAATTCATATCTTGTTGGAATGACATTCATATCTTTACACTCCCTTTCATCAGTTTTTATCATCAAGACACTATCGACCTGCTGAAAGGAGTTTACATAATTTCTTTCTATTAATATTTGCCCGTCTTTCACAGGGAGTGATTGTTTTTTTAATTGAACAATACCCAACAAATGTTCGGCACCACAAGCTTTTATAGCTTTTTGAAGAGCCACAAATTTATCAGACGGAATAAGACCTCTTGCACCATTATCTTCTGTCCACTCCAAAGGGATACCATCAGCTGTCCACAAGCAAGGGTAAATGTCGTCTAGATCTAAATAACTCTTGTCACGAGGTCTAGAGACAAGCACTGGATCTCCTTGTCTTATTTCTAATTTCTCAACAACACGAGTATTTTCATCAACCGTTGAATGCTTATGTAGCGTAGCTAAACCAATATCCGTCGCACCTCCAGTTGATGAAAACAATTTTGGGAAGCACTTAGCAACATAACGTACAACTCTCTCAATAGCACTCTTAGCTGCTTTTTGATGATTTTCACAGTCTATATCAGGCAAACAATTATAGAACTCCACAAACATTTTAGAATAATGCTCACCTGCGGGGTCAAGTTTATAATGAAGCGGCATTGAACTTGGATTGACTTGATTTAGTAAAAACTGATTGGTGGCTGGAAACAGCGGGGAACCAAAAGAGCAGCAAAAGGAGTAATAAAGGTAAAAGTTTTCTTCACCACAAAATCCAATCCATTCTAATTAGCAAAGGATTAGAAATGAAAGAATGAAGTTAGTTCATCCTATTCACTATCACTTTACAACCTTCAAATGCTGTCGAGATATTTTTTTAGGGGGGGTAGGCTCGGGAGGTAAATCATCGGGTGACTCTTCATCCTCTGAGAAATCAAACCCTGGCTCATCAGGAAATAACATGCCCTGTCCATTTTCTTTGGCATAGAGCCCCAAAACAGCCCCCATAGGCACATAGACAAAATGCTCTATGCCATTGAATTTCGCTTTAAAACTCACGGCATTATTTTCAATTTTCAAGCCTAGTACTGCTGTTACTGCAAGATTGAGAGTCACTTCTCCATCTTCAATATAATCAGCAGGTACCTCTACACCTGAATAGAGCGCATTTACAGCTAAATACGGAGTGCAGTCATTATCAAGAATCCATTCATACAACGCACGCAAGAAGTAAGGGCGTGTTGGTGTCATTAAGCAAGATTAGCCTTCTGGTGAGCCATATCCTGTTCAATTTCTGAAAGGCTTTCTTTAAATGAATCTCTCGAAAACAAGCTATCCATATAAGCAAATAACGGCTTGGTCTGCTTATTCTGAGGAATGTCGATACCTAAATAATTTAACCGCCATAAAATGGCCGCCATGCAACAATCAATCAAGGTGAACTCATCGCTCATAAAATAGGGCTTATCCGCAAAGATAGGTGCAACTGCAATCAAGCCTTCTTTTAATTCCTGACGAGCCGCTTCCACAGCATCTGGGTCTTTATTATCAGTGATAGTATCAACTAAACGTGACCAATCACGCTCAATGCGATAGATCAACAATCTACTCTGTCCACGGGCGACAGGATAAACAGGCAATAAAGGCGGGTGCGGAAAACGCTCATCAAGATATTCCATCATGATTTTTGATTCGTAAAGCACCAAATCGCGATCAACAATAGTAGGTAAGCTGTTATAGGGATTAATTTGTGCAAGATCCTCTGGGATATTGCCACCGGCACATTCGACAACATCAACACTGACACCTTTTTCAGCAAGGACGATCCTTACTCTATGGCTATAGTGGCTTAGACCATCAGAATAAAAAGTCATTGAAGATCTTTTGGCAACGACACCCATTTGGAGACCTCTAAAATGTTGTTTTGGCTGGTATCAAAAAGCCTGCAAAGCATAGATCTTTGCAGGCTTTAGAATTAAAAAGTGCGGAATTAGTGAATATCTTTCCAATATTCGCGGTTTAACAATACATCAAAGACACCAAACACCATTAAAAATAACAAACAATAAATACCAATCATTTGGCGCTTATTAATGTCAAAACCTAACACAGTCCTATCATGAATACGAACTGGTTCTGCAGTATACACCAAGAAATTGACTAAATCACTGACAAAAACGTCAAATTCCTTTTCGCTTAATTTGCCAGAATTATCGACCAATTGGGTGCGCCCACAAGGAACATTTGGGTTATCTGGTGCAATATTTGAAATAGGATCACGCGCAGGGTAGCCATTTTCACCTAGCGCCAAGGCTGGTTCACAAGTTTGATCTCCTTGCAGGTGCAATAAGACATTCGGCATGCCGACATCTTTAAAGACCAAATTGTTGTATCCATAAGGACGAGATTCATCCACATAAAAACCTTTAAGGTAAGAATACAACCAAGCATCACCTCTTGAGCGTGCAACGAGTGTCAAATCAGGAGGTGCCGCACCAAACCACTGCTTTTGAAGCTTTGGCGAGGTAGGGTTAGCCATCAATGCACCAATCTTTTGATCAGTGAAAATTAAATGCTCTTCAGCCAACTCATTTGGAATACCTAAGTCAGTTGCCAAACGCTCATAGCGCATGTACTTCATGCTATGGCAACCCGCACAATAATTCATATAGGCTGCTGCGCCGCGCTGCAAACCCGCCTTATCTTTTAGATTTGGCGTAAAATCCAACAAAGGCACATTACCACCAGCAGCTAAAGCTAGCTTTGCTGCACTGGCTAAAACTAGGGTTAATAGTAATTTTTTCATTATTCGCTCCATTAATACCCTATCTTTAGTGGCCTGACGCTTGGCCGAGAGCATGTAAATACTCAACCAGCCACAACGGCCCGACGGTTAAAATAGCCACAACAGCAGCTCCCGCCAACGTACCCGACAATCCAAAGCCACCATCCATAGTTACCCGATCAGGCTCAGGCTTGCATTTATCTTTTGCTGACCAAATGGGCATGGTTAAGAAGAAAGCAAAGTAAATGATCGAACAAACCTGTGCAAGGAATGTACGTTCAGTCGTTGGCGACTTAACCCCTAGCACACCCAAAATAATAAAGGCTGCAACAAAGACCAATAAGAAACCAATAGAGAACTTGCCACGATAGCGAATCGATTTAACAGGGCTGCGATCCAACCAAGGCAAAACAAACAAAATAGCAACCGAGCTACCAAACGCGATAAAGCCATAAAGCTTATCAGGCACCGCACGCAGCACCGAATAGAAAGGCGTAAAGTACCAGACAGGGGCAATATGCTCAGGCGTTTTAAGGGCATTAGCTTCTTCAAAGTTCGCATGTTCCAAGAAGTAACCCCCCATCTCAGGGAAGAAGAAAATTACCGAGACAAAAGCCATTAAGAAAACAACAATACCGACAATATCATGCACTGTGTAATAAGGATGGAAAGCAACGCCATCTAGCGGGATACCGTTTTCGTCTTTGTGCTTTTTAATTTCAACGCCATCCGGGTTGTTAGAACCAACCTCATGCAAAGCCAATAAGTGAAGCACAACCAAAGCGACCAAAATTAACGGCACAGCAATAACGTGTAACGCAAAGAAACGGTTTAGGGTAATACCTGAAATCAGATAATCACCACGAATCCACTCAACCAAGGGATCACCAATCACAGGAATCGCGCCAAACAAGGACACAATAACCTGCGCACCCCAGTAAGACATCTGACCCCAAGGCAAGATATACCCCAAGAATGCCTCAGCCATTAGCGCTAGCAGAATCAACATACCAAAAACCCACACCAATTCGCGTGGTTTTTTATAGGAGCCGTAAAGCAAACCACGGAACATATGGATATAAACCACCACAAAGAAAGCCGAAGCTCCCGTGGAATGCATATAGCGAATAATCCAGCCGTAATCGACATCACGCATGATGTATTCAACCGATGCAAACGCTTTTTCAGCGTCCGGCACAAACATCATAGTTAACCAGATGCCTGTCAATAATTGATTAACTAAAACAACGAGGGATAAAACCCCGAAGAAATAGAAGAAGTTAAAGTTTTTTGGCGCATAGTAGCCACCCATATGGGTATCCCATGCACGCATGATGGGAAGACGGGCATCAACCCAGTCTCGTAATCCGACTAATAACTTAATCATGCTGAGACCTCCTCATCTTCACCAATCAAAATAACAGTATCACTTAAGTATTTGTAAGGAGGCACGTCCAAGTTAGTTGGTGCAGGCACGGCTTTATAGACACGGCCTGCCAAGTCATACTTGGAACCATGGCACGGGCAGAAAAACCCACCCAGCCAATCTTTACCTAAATCTGCGGCTGCAACTTCTGGGCGAGGGTTAGGCGCACAACCCAAATGTGTACACAGACCAACCAAGACCACATATTCAGGCTTAGTCGACCGACCTTCATTCTTTGTATATTCAGGCTGAATAGATTCGTTTGAGTCCGGATCACGCAAAGTCGATGTTAACGTAGCTAACGACGCTAACTGCTCTTTAGTGCGGTACATGATATACACAGGCTTACCGCGCCACTCGACCGTAATCAACTCACCGGGCTTTAATTTGCTTAAATCCGCTTTAACAGGCGCGCCAGCCGCTTTCGCTTTAGCACTAGGACGCCAAGATCCGAGAAAAGGAACGGCAACACCCGCGACACCGGCACTTCCTACCGCAGCCGTTGTGGCGATCAAAAACCGTCTTCTTGAGGTGTTAACACCTTCATTGCTCATAGGTACCCCCTACAATAGCCCTGGAGCAGAGACTTAAGTGACATTTTTTATTCTGCGCATATGCTAAAGAAAATCCCTGCATGAAACAAGGCTATTCGTTAGTCAGCGTGCTTTTTATAACGCCTTGCTATCGATCAAAAGAAAAGGCCGCCTACTTATTATTAAACCTAATAAACAACCCCGCACTTGAAAAAGAGAGCGAGCAAGACTTAAGGCAAAAAAAAACCCAAGGACACCCTTGGGTTTTTGAAAAAACAAAAAAGAATTAACGCTTGGAAAACTGTGGCTTTTTACGCGCTTTACGTAGACCCACTTTCTTACGCTCAACTTCACGCGCATCACGAGTCACATAACCCGCCTGACGAAGTGGCGAACGGTTAGCCTCATCAAAATCGATAAGTGCTCGTGCTAAACCGTGACGAATTGCACCAGCCTGACCAAAGCTACCACCACCTTTAACGGTAACATTGATATCGAACTTATCTTCCATCTCAACAACAGATAATGGCTGACGAACGATCATTCGTGCCACTTCACGACCGAAGTATTGCTCAATAGATCGGTTGTTAACCGTAATATTGCCTGAGCCATTTTTTAGAAAAACACGAGCCGTCGAGGTTTTACGACGTCCAGTACCATAGTATTGTGCGCTAGACATATTTTAGCTTCCGTTAAATCTGTAGTTCTTTAGGTTGTTGAGCAGTATGAGGATGAGATTCACCTGCATAGACTTTGAGCTTTGAAAACATCGCTCGACCCAACGGATTTCTTGGTAACATGCCTTTAACGGCTAATTTCAACACTCGCTCAGGAGCATGATCAATCAACTTCTCGAAAGACATTGACTTAAGATTACCGACATATCCAGTATGACGGTAATACGTTTTATCTTTTGCCTTGTTGCCTGTGACTGCGATTTTTTCAGCATTCACAACAACAATGTAGTCACCGGTATCAACGTGAGGAGTATATTCAGGCTTATGTTTCCCACGAAGGCGATGCGCAATTTCAGATGCCAAACGACCGAGCGTCTTATCAGCCGCATCAACAACATACCAATCTTGGCTGACAGCATTTGGCTTAGCACTGTAAGTTTTCATAATTTTTGGCCTAAATAAATAGAGACTGTCTGTAAAAGAGCGCGAATACTACAGGAATATGGCAAATACCGCAATACTATTTCCCGCTTAAAACGGTTTTTTTGATGCATTTTTTTACACTAAAAAAGCACATCACGGCCGATGAGGCTTGGCAAGGTACTCTTCACTTTGCATCTCAAGTAAGCGACTCTGGGTTCGCTCAATTTCAAACAATAAACGCTGGCCTTGATAGATACCATCAATCCCTGCCTCAGCGGAAATAATCACCTTTACCTGCCGATCATAGAACTCATCAACCAAATTGATAAACCGCCGCGCCTGATCTTCCATATCTCTTGTTAGCACAGGCACATTGGCCACGAGAACGGTATTAAAAAGCCTAGCGATTTCTATATAGTCATTCTGACTTCTTGGCCCATCACACAAGGCTTGAAAGCTCACCCAAGCGGCATCTTCGCTTAAAGCAATTGCAGGAATTTCTCGATCATTAATCACTAAAGACTGAGGGCCTTCCGGCTTCTTTAAGCCAAAGGAGCACCAACTCTTTAACAGCGACTTATCCGCTGCTGACCCTAGAGGCGAATAATAAAGCGCTGCTTGCTTTAGTGCCCTTAAACGGTAATCCTCACCCGAATCGACATTAACCACCTCACAATTTTCTTTGAGAGCTGCAATGGCAGGCAAAAAACGCTGCCGCTGGAGTCCATTTTCATAGAGATTATCTGGCACTATATTTGACGTAGCAACCAACACCACACCTTTATCGAATAATTGTTCAAATAAGCCCCCCAAAATCATGGCATCAGTAATATCCGTCACAAAAAATTCATCAAAGCAGATCACTCTTGCCTCCTGAGCAATCGATTCTGCAATACTATCCAACGGATTGACTTCACCCTGCCGCTTTTTCAGTTCACCGTGCACTTTTTGCATAAAACGATGAAAATGTAGCCGCCACTTATCATTAAAAGGTAAGGATTCATAAAAGCTATCCATCAAATAGGTTTTACCGCGACCAACCCCACCCCAAAAATATAACCCTTTGATTTTTGGCTGTTCTTTCTTGGAAAAGCGCTGACTTATTTGAGAAATAAAGGTTTTAGGTGGCCTTTTTGGTGCAGTGAGAAGCGCATCATACAACGCTTGCAATTTCTCGATGGCATTCTTTTGAGAGGCATCAAAAAAGAAGTCACTACGCTCAAGATCTTGTTGGTATTTTTCAAGTGGCGTCATTCAAAGAGTTATCGGCTTAAAAAAACTCGGCAACTTTACCTATGCACTCGCGCATTTACAATGAAATATTTCAAAGAAAAAAGTCTTTGGCTTTTCTTTTAAGCGGTTATAATAAATTGAATTGTAAAACGGTTACTAAAAAGGAGCTTCAATAAGTGGAATCATTACACATGCTCATCGTTACTGGCATCTGCTGCTTTCTAGCTGGCGGCATCATTGGCGCGTTTTTCACCTCTCGCTATTCTGCCAATGAAAAGAAAAACCGCGACCTTGAAAAGCACCTGCACGAATCTCAAACAGAGCTTAAGCAATATCGTCAGGAAGTGACCGAACACTTTATGACCACCTCAAACTTATTAAATAACCTCACTGAGACTTATCGAGATATTCACAACCATCTAGCCGACAGTGCCAGCAAGTTGACGTCCTCTGGCGGCACCAACAACCCATTAATTCAATCTATTCCCGAGCCGGTTTCAAAATTAGCCTCCCCTACTGAGGAGATAGAGGCAACCCCACCCTTAGATTATGCACCTAAATCATCGCCTTATGACAAGGGCAGCCTAACGGAAGATCACCACCTTGAGAAAGTTGAATTGGGTGAAAAACCCATTGACGACTTAGCTCAAGCCATTGCAGACAATGCCAAACCTAACGCCTAAACCGGATTGTCGATATCAGTAAAGATGACCTCTAGATCAAACTTTGCTTTAAGGTGCTCTCCAAGCGCCTTAACCCCATATCGCTCTGTCGCATGATGACCTGCTGCAATATATGCCACACCTAACTCTAAAGACTCATGATAGGTCTTCTCTGATACTTCCCCTGAAAGAAAACAATCGCACGACTTTTCAAACGCTTGAGTCATGTAAGACTGTGCACCGCCGGTACACCAACCTACCCTGGTAATTTTCTTGTTAAAATCGCCAAAAACCTGCGGTGTTCGCCCCAACACCTGCTCAATTTTTTGAGCAAACTCAGCAAGGGTTACGTCTTGATTCGAGCGCCCCACAAAACCCACCGGGTTAGCAGAATCATCTAAACCTTCTTCGACAGCCAGACCAAGTAACTGCCCAAGCTGTGCATTATTCCCCAAGGCAGGATGAGCATCCAAAGGAAGATGATACGCCAATAAATTTATGCCATTGCGCATTAATTTTCGAATACGCTTTCCTTTCATCCCAGTAATACAGGGGTTTTCTCCTTTCCAAAAATAACCATGGTGCACAAGTAACGCATCTGCATTTAATTCAATAGCCTTATCAATCAATGCTTCAGATGCTGTCACACCAGTCATTAAGGTCTTAATCTCTGCCTCCCCTTCAACCTGTAATCCATTTGGACAATAATCCTTAAATGCATCAATCCGTAATAATTCATTACAATACGTCACCAAATCGTCTCTTTGAACAGGCATACTCGCTCTCTTAAACGTTTACAATTCGAAATTATCCATTACTCTTGATAGAGTATCTTTTTCTTAAACAAACTTAGGGTCGCCATGCAACGCGCTTCGATTTTGTTTGGTTTCTCACTCGGCTTGATTGCAGCAGGCTTGGTGCTACTCATAAAAGATGATCGAAAATCAAGCAATTTCCCAAATGCGATAAAAAAAGCGACACCCGCTGTTGTCAACATCTATACCAAATCTGCACGTGACATTGAAGCACGTGAAACATCCATTAACTCTTACCGACAATTACGAAAAAAACAACGTTTTGTCACCAAAAATGAATTATCACTTGGCTCCGGTGTCATCTATGACAACAAAGGCCATATTATCACGAACCTTCACGTCATTAATGGTGCAGACCAAATAACAATCATGCTTTTCGATGGCAGAAAAGCCGTTGCTGACGTTTTAGGTAAAGACCCCGAAACCGATCTTGCTATATTAAAAATCACTTTGGATGATTTAACGTCAGCAACCTTGGGGCGTTCCGACACCATACAGGTTGGCGATGCCGTTCTAGCGATTGGTAACCCTTATGGGTTTGGTCAATCGGTGTCAGCAGGTATTGTCTCAGCTAAAGGTCGCTACGGCCTTAATCGTAATCAGTATGAAAATTTTATCCAAACTGATGCAGCCCTAAATATTGGCAGCTCTGGCGGTGCATTAATCAACGATAAAGGGCAAGTTGTTGGCATCAATACGACCATTTTTTCATTAACCGGGGAATTCAACGGCATAAGCCTTGCGATTCCCATAGAAACGGTTCAAAAAGTTACCAAAGACATTATCGAACATGGATTTGTCATTCGAGGCTGGCTAGGCATTGATGTCAGAATTCAAACAGATCAATCGTTTGATCATGGTAAATCTGTCAAGAAAGTCATTGTCGATAATGTCGTCCCAGGTTCACCAGCTGAAATGTACGGCATAAAAGTTGGCGACAGCCTCATAAGCTTCAACAATAAGCGACTCTCTAAGCAACCTAGGTCATTACTTGCGATTACTAACCTAAAACCCAATGACAATGCGAAAATTGTGATTCTTAGAGGCAGTGAACATCGAGTATTAAACATCCCTCTAGGGACGAAACCCACCTCTGAAAAACCCATTCGGGTGAATCATTATTAGCCTATCAACCGCCAAATGCAGCAGCCTGTAAATTTTCACATGACAATTTACGCGCAGCTTGATGATTACAATTAGGGCTTCGCATTATGAACCCCATTTTTTAAGCTGTTCCACTCGGCTTTTTATTTAATCATCAATAGCGACATGAAAGCACAACTTGAAAGGGACTGTCACTTATAATGGCAAGCCTTTAACCGTTGAATTACCCACAGGCAAATACAACCTAAAACTTAAGGGTGCAAATTGTAGTTTAATCTATGCAAGCACACAGATTGAGGCCATTACCTCAGCAAACAAAGTGACAAGAATCAAACGTGAATTTAAAAAGGGAGAATATATTGCAAAACCCTGATAATTTTCCTCCGTTTTTTCTTCACCAAAAACTTTTGGATAAAAAGACGTTACCGAGGAAGAGAGCAACTCATACATAGCTGCAAAGCCCTTCAATCAAATAAGAGCAATTCAGCTTTTGACTCTGAGGCTCGCGCTTCTAGCATGCGCTTCAAGTGATTCACCTTCGGCAAGCTGACTAGCCACCTTACCAAGTTCGGAGGCTGAAGATTCAGAACAATAGATAATCGAACTGCGCTTTTGAAAGTCGTATACTCCCAATGGCGAGCTAAACTTTGCCGTACTTGAGGTTGGCAATACGTGATTAGGCCCAGCGCAATAATCTCCCAAGGCTTCAGATGTATAACGCCCCATAAAGATAGCGCCTGCGTGTGTAATTTTTTCACACAAAGACTCGGGATCCTCTACCGATAACTCCAAATGTTCAGGCGCAATTTGATTACTGATTTGGGCCGCTTCATCAAGCGACGCCACTTGAATAAACGCTCCACGCCCCGTTAAGGATGCATTGATTAAGTCTGCGCGTTTCATGGTGGGAAGCAATTTACCAATCGACTGTTCAACTGCCTGCAAAAAATCAGCATCGGGAGAGATGAGAATCGCCTGAGCATTCTCATCATGCTCTGCCTGAGAGAAAAGATCCATAGCAATCCAATCAGGGTTGGTTTTACCGTCACAGATAACCAAAATCTCTGAGGGGCCCGCAATCATATCTAACCCCACAAGACCAAAGACTTGGCGCTTTGCCGTCGCAACAAAAATATTGCCGGGACCAACGATTTTATCAACTTTAGGGACACTTTCTGTGCCATAGGCTAACGCTGCGACAGCTTGCGCACCGCCTATTTTAAAAATTTTGGTCACACCAGCAATGTCAGCAGCCGCTAACACCATAGGATTTAATTCGTTATCTGGAGCAGGCACGACCATAACGATCTCTTTAACGCCAGCGACCTTAGCTGGAATTGCATTCATCAACACCGTCGAAGGGTAGCTTGCTTTACCTCCAGGAACATAAATGCCCACACGATCCAAGGGTGTTATTTTCTGCCCCAGCACCGTTCCATCAGCTTCTTCATATTGCCATGAGTTTTGCTTTTGGTGTTCGTGATAACTTTTGATGCGGTCAGCTGCAATGCGCAAGGATGACAATATAGCTTCTGAAACTTGAGCTTTCGCCGCCTGGATTTCGTCACTCGTCACCCTCAACTCAGCCATGCTTTGCGCCGCAAGCCTATCAAAGCGCTGAGTAAACTCAAGAACTGCATGATCACCCGTTGTCTGTACCTGATGCAATATGTCTCTCACTGTCGCTTCAACCGACTGCGAGGTTTCTTCAGAAAAGGCCACCAGTGCAGCTAATTCTTTTTGGAAACTGTCATCTTGAGTATTGAGCTTTCTCATCATCTATCCCTTTGTTTATCCGGCAACCACTGGCCGAATTTTTTCAACAATGGATTTAATCATTTCATGCTTCATTTTCATGGAGGCCTTGTTGGCAATTAAGCGAGAACTAATATCAGCTATACTGTCCCAAGGCTCCAAACCATTTGCCTTTAACGTATTACCTGTATCAACAATATCAATAATTTCATCAGCCAAACCCATCACAGGTGCTAGCTCCATCGCGCCATACAGTTTAATTATCTCAGCTTGCACACCTTTTTCGGCATAGTATTGCTCTGCAATTTCAGTAAACTTAGTCGCCACACGAATACGTTTAAGGCCATCACTTCTTTGCCCTTTAAGGCCTGCTGTCATCAATCGACACTTGGCAATATTCAAATCCAACAATTCATAAATGCCTTTATCTTTAGAGTGATTATCTTCAGCCAGGTGCTCCATTAGCATATCTTTGCCCGCAATGCCCATGTCTGCTGTACCAAAGCGCACATAGGTAGTCACATCTGAACCGCGTAAAATCATTAGGCGAATATGGGGATGATTGGTCTCAAAGAGCAATTTGCGACTACTTAAAATATCATCAATTGGCTCAATGTCCGCAGCTTTTAACAGAGGCAGTGTCTCTTTTAAAATACGCCCTTTAGTCAATGCGATGGTTAATTGCGTTTGCGTCATCAGTCCGGCACTCTTCTTATATTTGCTCCCAATAATTGAAGCTTTTCTTCGATGCACTCATAACCACGATCAATATGATAGATTCGATCAATAACCGTCTCACCTTCAGCCACAAGCGCTGCAATCACAAGGCTTGCCGAAGCACGTAAATCCGTTGCCATAACAGGCGCTGACTTTAAAGCCTCTACACCAGTTATTACTGCTGCATTTCCTTCTAACTGAATTTGCGCACCCATCCGATTCATTTCATGTGCTTGAATCAAACGGTTTTCAAAAATGGTCTCAATAACCGTGCTTGTTCCCTCAGCAATACTATTCAATGCCGTAAATTGCGCCTGCATATCCGTAGGAAAGGCTGGATATGGCGCTGTTTTAACATTCACAGCTTTAGGCCGCTTACCTTTCATATCAAGCGTGATCCAATCTTCACCCAAGGAAATGTCGGCACCCGCTTCTTGTAGTTTGGATAAAACCGCCTCGAGTGAACTGGGATCAGTATTTTTAAGTTTGACCTTACCAGACGTCGCTGCAACCGCTGTAAGATAGGTACCCGTTTCAATACGATCCGGCATCACAGCATATTCTGTGCCATGCAATTTCTCTTTGCCTGTGATCACTAGTCGGTTTGTACCAATACCTTCAATTTCTGCTCCCATCGCAACTAAACAACGGCACAAATCAACAATTTCGGGTTCCCTTGCAGCGTTTTCTAAAATAGTAACGCCATCCGCTAAAGTCGCTGCCATTACGGCATTTTCGGTTCCGCCAACTGTCACCACATCAAAAACCACATGGGCACCTTTTAAGCGGCCATTGCTTTTTGCATGGATATACCCCTCTTCAATAGTGATCTCTGCCCCCATCGCTTCTAACGCTCTTAGGTGCAAATCTACCGGACGACTACCAATAGCGCAGCCTCCGGGAAAAGAAACACGCGTCTCACCATAGTGAGCAAGCAAAGGCCCTAGGACCAAAATAGAGGCTCGCATCGTTTTCACTAGCTTATAGGGTGCAACGCAAGAGGTCAGCGAAGATGCATTCACCTCTATAGAGAGCTTTTCATCTATCACTACCTGAGCCCCCATACAACCTAAAAGCTCAATCATGGTGGTAATATCATGAAGATGCGGCAAATTGGATATAGTCACAGGCTCATCACAGAGCAATGTCGCTGCCAAGATAGGTAGCGCAGAATTCTTCGCACCAGAAATCCAGATTTCGCCATTAAGGGTAGCGCCACCCTGAATAATTAGTTTATCCATCGAAAAATACTAGCCTTCTGAAGCCGTTCGTTCTTCAGGGGTATGCAGCTGCATATGCACAGCGTGGAAAGTACCGTCAGAGACTTTTTCACCCATGATTTTATAGATCAATTGCTGACGCTGTAGGGTTCGCTTGCCTTGAAACGCTTGACTTACAATATCGATCAGCACATGAGAACCATCAAATTGCACATCAACAGTTGCATCATCGAAACTTTCTTGGAGCAAGGATTTTAATTCTTCTGCCTGCATAGGATTAGAGCCACATCAAAAAATGTGGCCGCGATTATGGCACAAATTGGCATATAAAAACAGCAGGAGGCAACCCCCTTCGAGGGGCTTTTAAAATGAGGCTATAACAATTACTTCTTTTTCTTACTTTCGTTATCCATATCAACTAGCCAACGATCAACGACTGTTGAGAAATCACCTTTGTATTTGGTCATTGCCGATTCGAATTGCTTCTTATACAACTCCCCAATGTTGATCTTATCAATAATAATATTTCGTAAAATCCATTTGCCGTCGCGGTCAGGGCGCATTTTAAAGATCACTTCATACTCTTTGCCCTGATTGATAATAATTTGTCTGACATTCACCATTTTTCGGTTCGTAATCGCCTGCTTATCTTTTGCTGTTGGCGGAAGAACTTTTATCGTCTGGCCATTAAATGCCATCATTCCCTTGCCATAGGTTTGCATCAAGCCTTGTTTAAACTCTTTAACAAATCGTCGGTAATTTTTTTTAAAAGCAGCCTTTTCTTCTTTAGTTTTGAGTGAGCGATAATAATCGGACGTCCCGTATCGACCCATGACGCCTCGAGTAAAAGTTGGGAAATCAACAATAGGATCAATCACTCGAGATAACTCAGTATAATATTTATTCGGATTGGTATAGAAATAACCTTTAGAACCATCTTTGTTTTCTTTGGCCTGCTGTACCAGGCTAATCAACGTTTGCGTGTTGCTTTCGATAGTTTGGTGAGGCGTCATTGCCTCAGCTGAAACCAATGCTGCCAACCCCTGCATCAGCACGAGGAGAGAAGCACTTAATAACCATTGAAATGAACCAAACATATTTGAATCAAACAGCCTTGAAACACGCATAATCAGCATCTCTTTACTTTCCAACATTACAGCAAAGCTTTTATTTTATTCGCATTGCACCAGAGCTGACCATACGCGATATAAGATTACAATACTAAGTAAGTCGTAATTATTAGTCCAACGACAACCGAGCCAATCGTCAAATACCGCAGCATGGCCTTATTATTATTTTCATATTCGTTATCATTAGGATAACACAGTTCAGGTTTTAATATTTCGCCAATTACACCTTTATTTTTAATCGTCCTGATTCTCACTGCTATTCCCTTTATTTTATTCGACTTTTTATTTATTCAGTAAAATTAAAAAACTGCAATCCTCGCTCTAAGAGATATAGTAAGGCTATCTTCAATCAATTTAACAAAGACACACCCAACAAACAGACTAAACCAACACACAAACTGATCATTTCTTAATCACAAGTGGAATTATTAAGATAGAGAAAAAAAAAGTGTATTTCAAGAATAAAGGACATAAAATTATGCGGAGATCATTTCAAACTTTGGTGCGAAAGGAGAGACTCGAACTCTCACGCCTTTCGACACTGGAACCTAAATCCAGCGCGTCTACCAATTCCGCCACTTTCGCAAAAGGTTGAAATGCATGCTGTCACCAGCGGCGCGAATAATGCCTAAAGCCAGAATAAATTGCAAGTAAGAATTTAATTTTTTTACAAGTGAGGGTTTTATGACTGAGTTAGCAACCGATAAACTTCGCGCATTCATCACGAAACATCTACCGCTTATTCAACACATGGGCATTCAGCTTGAAGATTATCAGGCAGGCAAGCTTACCCTTTCGATGCCTTTGTTTAAAAATCACAACGATAAAATGACGGCTTTTGGGGGCAGCCTTTACTGCCTGAATTTAACCACAAGCATCGGGCTTTTATTTATCCAATGCTTCGAGCGAGGCATTGAACCCAACCTAGTGGTTCGCCACGCCGAAATCGATTACTTCGCGCCAGCTAGCAGCCCTACCATCTTAGCGAAAAGCCAAAATATTGATGCGACGGACTGGGAGCAATTTTTTAACGACTTCAACAAAAATCAAAAAGCTTTTATTGAGATAAGCTCAGAAACCTTCGATAAGGGGCAATTAGCCGTGACATTTACTGGGCAATTTGCCATTATTGGGGCAAATTAAACACTGGGTAACTTAAAGAGCCCGCCTGAGTCTTTCATGAGTTCATCATCACGCTACGCTGAACGTTGCGCTAACTGGTTGCGCAAAGAGTCGCCCTGCGACATTGATCTTATCCAACGCGAGATTGCACGATTCTCTTCACGGCTCGACCAACTACAAAACAGCCAGTCGGAAACACAACAAATCGATGACCTTTTAGCAACACTTCAATTGCTTGAGGATCACTTAGCTTCAATTCAGCCCCAAATGCCCCTTTCAACAAATCAAGAAGAAACAGCGCCCTCCGACCCTATGACGATTGATTTATCACCTTTAGTCGATCCATCCATTAAACATGAAGCTATTGATGACGATACCAAAGCCCAACGGCTCAATGAGTTACTCTCACATCCAGGGATACAAAAAGGCTTTAGAGCAAAATCCAATAACCACAAGTGCGACTAGCCCCATTGACGGCTAGCGCGTATAATTAGTACTTGCTTTACCAACGATTACCCCATCTTTCATGCCTGAATTATCAAACGACTCCCATCGATTTTGCATTGCCCCTATGCTTGACTGGACTGACCGCCACGCGCGCTTTTTTCTTAGGCTGTTTTCCAAGCACATTCGGCTATACACAGAGATGGTGACCGCCAATGCTATTAACTTCGGCGATAGCGAACGCTTTTTGCACTTTAACAAGGAAGAACATCCTGTCGCTCTACAGCTTGGAGGCTCAGACCCCGAGGCTTTAATAACAGCCTGCACAACAGCCCAGCCCTACCACTACGATGAAATCAACTTAAATGTCGGCTGCCCCTCGGATCGCGTTCAGTCTGGCCGTTTTGGCGCCTGCTTGATGCTTGACCCCAAACGGGTTGCTGAATGCTACCAAGCCATGGTTTCGGCATCGAATGTCCCCATCTCCATTAAGTGCCGGATAGGCGTGGACGAACAAGACAGCGAAGCTTTTTTACACACCTTTATTGATACCCTGTACCAGGCAGGCTGCCGGATATTTATTATCCATGCGAGAAAAGCTTGGCTAAACGGCTTAAGCCCAAAACAAAATCGAGAAATTCCACCACTGCATTATGATCGAGTCTATCGTATAAAAGCACAATTTCCTGACGCCAAAATTGTAATTAATGGCGGTGTAACAACCATGGATGCAACCAGAGCGCATCTAACACAATGCGATGGCGTTATGATGGGACGAGAAGCCTACCATAACCCTTATATCCTTTCGAATATTGATCAAACTTTATTCAACGAAACCTCACCGGCACTTACGCGAGAAGAAATTTTAAAAAAAATGGTGATTTATATTGAGCAGGAGTGTCAAAAGGGTGTTAAATTAAATCACATCACTCGGCACATGTTAGGTTTGTATCACGGTTTGCCAGGCGCAAGACAATTTCGCAGGCAACTGAGTGGTAGTAATATTCAAGCTGGGTTAGATGAGATACGGAAAGCGCTCTAACGATTTTTAGGATACCCCATGAATAAGCTGGATCAATTAGTTAAATACTCAACCATTGTTGCCGATACCGGCGACATTCAAGCAATAAAATCCTATAAACCGCTAGACGCCACCACTAACCCTTCTTTATTGCTTAAGGCATCTGAACTCCCTCATTATGAACCGCTGTTAAACGCATCCATTGCCTATGCCAAAAACACCACAGCCCGCGGTTGTTTACAGCAAATTGCCGCTGATAAGCTCTCAACGTTAATCGGCCAGGAAATTCTTTCACATGTTGATGGGCGGGTATCCACTGAAGTTGATGCAAGACTGAGTTTTGATACAACAGCAACGATAGACAAAGCCAAACGCATTATCGATTTATATGGTGAGTTGGGCATTGATAAATCCCGCGTCTTAATCAAAATAGCCAGCACCTGGGAAGGCATACAGGCAGCAAAAATTCTTGAAGCACAGGGCATTCAATGCAATATGACACTGATTTTCTCATTTGAGCAAGCCAAAGCATGTGCTGATGTAGGTGCTTATCTTATCTCGCCTTTTGTTGGCCGCATCCTTGACTGGTATAAAAAACATGAAAATTTGTCAGTCACACATATTGACCAAGACCCCGGCGTGCAATCCGTAAGAGCCATTCATAGTTTTTATAAAAATGCAGGATATAACACGGTCGTTATGGCGGCAAGCTTTAGAAACACGGAACAAATCGAAGCGCTAGCCGGCTGCGATCGACTCACCATCTCACCTACATTGTTAAACGATCTTAAACAAGATACTGGCGAGCTGACAGCAAGCTTAAAACCTAAAGATGAAGATTCGTGCTTTCATGAAAAACCCAGCCCTATGTTAGAAACGGACTTTAGGTTCTTGGTCAATGATAACGCCATGGCAACAGAAAAACTTGCTGAAGGCATTCGACTATTCACCAAAGATCAACTCTTGCTTGAGAAAAAACTAGCAAAAATACCCGTGTAGATAAAACCACCGCTCAATTCCCTTAATGAATTGAGCAGCATGTCCGTTTTTTACAAAAATAACTTCAATTGAAAAATACTAGGTGATTTAATACCCTAAATCGTTGGAATTATTATCAACTATACGATCAGATGATTCCCCAATAATAAAAACAATAAAAAGTGCATACGGAAGGCATAATCAAGAGGCTTGCAATGACAACAGTTGACGCCGAATACGTTGAAAAACGTCGCGATAAACGCATCACCATCAGCAGCGAAGCTGCATTAACCAATTTAACCGATGAATACACGCTAACGGTTAAATGCTGTAACTACAGCCAGTCGGGTATTTTGGTGAAGGCAAACGAACACATCAAAATTGATACGCCAGTATCCGTTGAGATACTTGATGATAACCACCCCCTTAAAGCGACCGGTAAAGTCGTTAGAACCGTTAGGGATGAACGACAATACCTCACTGCGATTATTTTTGATTAATTTCACATAATCACTTGCCATCATGGATGGCATTACAAAAAAGAATCTGCTCTCTGAAGCCCCCAAAGGAGAATCATACGCTGACCTCCTTTAATAAACTTTCCACAGTACCTTTTATTTTACCAACACACGCCTTATCGAAGTAAGGTAAATTCTATAAAAAATTTCTGCGTATAGCTGGCTTATTTGAAGAAATTTAGCGAAGAATTTACCCCCTTATCTGGAATTTAGGCCAAACTGCCTATTCTCAATTACATTGCTTACATTGGCCACTTTTGGTCAGGGAAGCACCATAAAACAATTAAGGGAATTAATCTGATTACGCTGTTAGATGTATTAAGTGATCAGCTCTAACAAGAAACCTTTGAGGATGACATTTAGGCCTTCGGCAAGATATAACGCTAATATCAATGGAATATCGTCAACTTCTAAAGGCGTTAGTGATAGCAATGGAAGGGGGAATCTAAAGAGGCAGCCAGCGAAAAACTGAAACAAGCAGCTTTAGCTTAAGAAAGTAGCCCTATTATATCACGTCAAACCTATAGTCGGGTAAACACAAAGCTTGTAGTGCGGGCCAGTGAAACGCCACCCACTATTGATTAACAGATTTGGCGAACTTATAGAGCAATGCATGTCTAACTTGGCAGCATAGAGGTTATGCGTTTATAAGTTGAATCTGGCGAGCTAAAAGAAATGCGGATATTGTTATATATTTTTATACTCTCCTTCAACGTGTCATTTTGCAACGAGTCTGAAAAGCACCTCGAAGAAATTAAAGAGTTCATGAAAGGCAAAAAAGACCGGTTTATAGTAGAAGGGAAACATTTTAAACATAATTCTCGGTATCATGGTGAGAGACCTTTATCAAACGAATGGAGACGCGCAACTATTAATATTGGTACGATCGCTAGCATCCTATTAGCCCTGAAAAATGATATGGTTCTTGTTAAAGCAGCTCCCGAGCATGACGAAAATATCCATAGGTCTCGTCGCACTTTACCATATAAAAGAAAATTTTACCATGTTTATACGAGCACCGAATATGAAAAGTTTTTTAGGTTTGGGGCTGAGTGTGAAAAATTTAACCCAGAAATTATTAGAGTGCTCTGGAATGACCCAGCTGACTGCTCGCTGATTAAGTCAATAGCCATTAAGGCTTTCAAGCTTATTTCCTAACAAGGCGAAATTCCGCAGTTAGTCTCGCCCTTTCAAGGAATGACAACGCAGTTAGAGTATAAGCTTGAAAGCCCCGAAGAGCGCGGCCAAAATACTTTCTAACTGCGTCAG